>NZ_JACADQ010000013.1 GCF_016106015.1 Neoroseomonas rubea | reverse complement strand
GCCCTCGGCCAGCGCGATGGCCGCGCGCAGCCCGGTGAAGCCTCCGGGTCCGACGCCGACGGCCACGGCATCGAGCCCCGGCGCGGCGAGGCCCGCGCGGGCCAGCACGGAAGCCGCCATGCGCGGCAGCAGGGATGGGTGGCCGCGCGCGGCCTCCTCGGCCTCGGCCGCCAGCACAGCCCCGTCCGCTAGCAGGGCGACGGAGCAGCGGGCGAGCGCGCCTTCGATCGCTAGGATCCTCATGCGCGCCGATTACGCCGCTTTCGGCCGCCGGTCACGACACGCCGGCGCTTCCGTTCGGCCGCCGCGGCGCCCAGGATGGCGCGCCGGGAAAAGAACGAACCGAGGAAGGAAACGCCATGACCATCACCCGCCGCGCGCTGGGCGCCGGCGCGCTTGCGCTGCCAGGATTGCTCGCCGGCCGCGGCGCGGTCGCGCAGGGCGCCTTTCCGACGCGCCCCGTCCGCATGATCGTGCCCTACACGCCAGGCGGGGTTTCCGACATCACCGCGCGGCTGATCGCCGAGCCGCTCTCCGCCACCTGGGGACAGCCGGTGCCTGTCGAGAACCGCGCCGGGGCGGATGGCGTGATCGGAACGGAGGTCGTCGCGCGCAGCCCTGCGGATGGCTACACCCTCGGCCTGGTGTCGGTCGGGCATCCGGTGAACGCGGCCTTCTACCGGCTGCCCTTCGACACGATGCGCGACTTTACCTTCGTGACGCAGACCACTGCCACGCCACTGGTGCTCTGCGCACCGCGCGCCTTCGCGCCCAACACGCCGGCCGAACTCGTGGACCATGCGAAGCGCAATCCGGGCGTCACCTTCGCCGGCACCGGCGGCGTGGTGCGGCTGGCCCCCGTGCTGTTCGCGCAGCGGACCGGCATCCAGCTGGAATACGTGCCCTATCGCGGATCGACCCAGGCGCATCCCGACCTGATCGCGAACCGCGTGAACATCATGTTCGACACGGTCCCGGCCGCGTTGCCGCATATCCAGTCCGGTGCGCTCAAGGCACTGGCGACCACCGGCGCGCGGCGCAGCCCGCAGCTGCCCGACGTGCCGACGATGGCCGAGGCGCTGCTGCCGGGCTTCGAGGCCTCGACCTGGGGCATGGTGATCGCGCCGGCGAACCTGCCGCGGCCGGTGCTAGAGAAGCTCAACACCGACATCCACGCGGCGCTGCGCAACCCGACCGTGGTCGAGCGCCACCGCACGCTCGGCGCCGAGATCGTGATGAACGATCCCGACACGATGCGCGCCTTCGTGCAGGCGGAGATGGAGAAGTGGGTGGCGGCGGCCCGCGCCGCGGGCATCCAGCCGCAATGAACCGCAGGGGCCGGGGCGCGCGCCTCGGCCCGTCCGGTCCTGCGCACCGTGCGAAGGCCGACCCTTCGCGCGGTTGGCGTTCAGCCCCGTGTCCGGCGCGCGACGCTCTCCGCAGGCGGGCGGAGCGGGGCATCATGGGAGCCCGAGGCGCCCGAGCCCCGGCAGCTTGATCGCCGGCCGGCGCAGATCGATCCCGGCCACCGCGCCGAGGATGCTCACCTCGATCCCCTCGATCCATCCCAGCGTGATGCCGGCATAGCCGGCGAGGGTCAGCCGCAGCCCCGTGCCCGAGGCGGTGGCGCGCAGCCAGCGCCCGTCATGCGGAAAATCCTTGCCGATCGCATTGGGCGGCAGCACGGCGCCGGCTTCCGGCACCGCCTCCAGCAGCGCGGCGATGAAGGTGTTGGAATTGGGCCCGGGCCAGACGCGGTAGTCGCCGCGGCGCTGCCAGGGATAGGCGGCGATGGCGGCCTCGATGCGCGGGATCATGCGCGCGGCCTCCGCGCCATCCGCCGCGAAGACGAGGTCCGGGTCGCGCCCGAACCAGCGCCCGTCCGGCGCGAAGCCGTTCACGCGCACCGGATCGCCCCAGGCGGTGACGTCGTAGCGCGTGTAGTCCGCCGCCCCTTCCGGCTTCATCACGATCCAGCTGTGCACGGCGAAGATGCCGCGCCAGCGCACGGTGGGCGCCGCGAAGACGCGCACCATGGCAGGCGCGTGCGCCTGGGCGGGCGGCAGGATGCCCGCGCTCGACCGGTCCGCCCGCCACCATTCCGCGCCCGCGCCGTTGCGCAGGTGCAGCGCCGCCGCGACGCCGATCGGCAGCAGGTAGAGCAGGAAAAACAGCAGCAGCAGGCGTCGCAGGATCCTCATCGCATCCTCGCATGTGCATCTCCCGCCCCCGCGGGCAAGGGCGCGGCCCTGGCGCGATGCGGGGCGGCGCCCCATTCTCCCGTCACACCCTTCCCCCATCGCCGCCAGGAGCCCACCGCATGAGCTCGACCGCCGATTACGTGCCGCCCAAGGTCTGGACCTGGAACAAGGCCAATGGCGGCCAGTTCGCCAGCATCAACCGCCCCATCGCCGGCGCGACGCATGAGAAGGAGCTGCCGGTCGGCCGGCATCCGCTGCAGCTCTACTCGCTCGGCACGCCGAACGGCGTGAAGGTGACGGTCATGCTGGAGGAACTGCTCGCGCTTGGCCACAGTGGCGCCGAATACGATGCCTGGCTCATCCGCATCCGGGACGGCGAGCAGTTCGGCTCCGGCTTCGTCGCGGTGAACCCGAATTCGAAGATCCCCGCGCTGCTCGACCGCAGCGGGCCGACGCCGGTGCGCGTCTTCGAATCGGGCGCGATCCTCACCTACCTCGCCGAGAAGTTCGGCGCCTTCCTGCCGCGCGACCCCGGGCCGCGCGCCGAATGCCTCTCCTGGCTGTTCTGGCAGATGGGCAGCGCGCCGTATCTCGGCGGCGGCTTCGGCCATTTCTACGCCTATGCGCCAAGCAAGATGGAATACCCGATCGACCGCTTCGCGATGGAGGTGAAGCGGCAGATGGACGTGCTCGACCGGCGCCTGGCCGAGAGCGAATTCATCGCCGGGCCCGACTACACCATCGCCGACATGGCGATCTGGCCCTGGTATGGCGGGCTCGCGAAGGGCTGGCTCTACGGCGCCGCTGAATTCCTCGATGTCGGGTCGTACAGGCATGTGCAGCGCTGGACGGAGACGATCTGGCAGCGACCGGCGGTCAAGCGCGGCCGCATGGTCAACCGCGTGCAGGGCGACCCGTCCGAGCAGCTGCATGAACGCCATGACGCGAGCGACTTCGAGACGCGCACGGAGGACAAGCGCGCCGCCGGCTGACGCGCGCCTTCACGGCTGCCCGGACTACCCCTAGGCTCCCCCGCAACAAATGCCTGAACGGAGGAAACCATGGGCAGCATCGGGACTGGCGCGCCGCGTCGCGGATTCATCATGGGCGCGGCGGGCACGCTGCTCGCCGCCCCTGCCGTTGCTCAGCAGGGATTCCCGGACCGCCCCATCCGCCTCGTCATCCCCTTCGGCGGCGGTGGGCAGACCGACATCGTGTCCCGCGTCACGGCGGAGGCCATGTCGCAGCGGCTCGGCCAGCCCGTTGTGGCGGACAACCGCCCCGGCGGCGCGGGCAACATGGCCGCCGAGATCGCCGCCCGCGCGCCGGCGGACGGCTATACGGTGCTGGTCGCGACGCTTGGCACCAACAGCGGGCTGAACGCTCTGCTCTACCGGAACATCGGCTACGATTCGGCGCGGGACTTCACGCCCGTCGGGATGTTCTGCACGACCTCGAACCTGCTCATCGTGCACAACTCCATACCCGGCAATTCCTTCGCCGACGTCGTGGCCTGGATCCGCGCCAATCCCGGCCGCTTCAACTTCGCCTCGGCCGGCGTCGGCGCCATCACGCACCTGATCATGGAGGATGTGGGCGCGCGGCTGAACCTCGACATGGTGCACGTGCCCTATCGCCAGACGACCAACGCAATGACCGACCTGCTGGCGGGCCGCGTCCATGCGCGCTGCCTCGGCCTGCCGGAAGGCGAGCCGCTGCGCACGGCGCAGAGCGTGCGCCCGATCGCCGTCACCACGCCCGGCCCGCGCCCCGAATGGCCTGGCGTCGAGCCGATGAGCAGGGTGATCCCTGGCTTCGAGGCATCGAGCTATTTCGGCCTCGCCGTGCCATCCCGCACGCCGCCCGAGATCGTCACGCGCCTCAACGCCGCGTTGCAGGAGGCGCTGAAGGACGAGACGGTGCGCGCCGCCTATCGCCGCGTCGGCGCCGACCCGGCCGAGCCCCATCCGCCCGAGGTCTTCGCCGCGCGCGCGCGGGACGAAGGGCAGCGCTGGGCCACGCTGATCCGCCGCCTGAACCTGGTTGCCGAATAGCGCCGGGGGCGCCACATCAGGCGTAGCCAGAGGAACACGTTCCGCATGACCGAGAACGCCATCGCCGCGCGCATCGCGCGCCACCTTCCGGCGCTGACCGCGATCCGCCGTGACATCCACGCCCATCCCGAACTCGGCATGGAGGAAACGCGCACCGCTTCCCTCGTCGCCGAGCGGCTGCGCGCCTGGGGGCTCGAGGTGACGGAAGGCGTGGGCCGGCTCGGCGTGGTCGGCACGCTGCGCGGCCGGCGCCCTGGCCAGGGCGCGATCGGACTGCGCGCCGACATGGACGCGCTGGCGCTGACCGAACGGACCGGCCTGCCCTACGCCTCCGCCCATGCCGGGCGCATGCATGCCTGCGGCCATGACGGCCACACGACGATGCTGCTGGGCGCGGCGCAGGCGCTGGCCGAGGCGCCGGATTTCGCCGGCACCGTCCACTTCATCTTCCAGCCCGCCGAGGAAGGCCGCGGCGGCGCGGAGGCGATGCTCGCCGACCGGCTGTTCGAGCGCTTCCCCTGCGATGCCGTCTACGGCATGCACAACATGCCGGGCATGCCGGTCGGCAGCTTCGCCACGCGCGAAGGGCCGCTGATGGCCGCCTCCGGCCGCTGGACCGTGACCTTCCGCGGCACCGGCGGGCATGGCGGCAATTCCCCGCATCTCGCCAGCGACATCACCGTCGCCCAGGCGGTCTTCATCCAGGCGCTGCAGACCATCGTGGCGCGCAACGTGCCGGCCTCCGAAGGCGCCGTGGTCAGCGTCGGCCACATCGCCGGCGGCACGCCCGAAGCGCTCAACGTCATGCCGTCCGAACTGCTGGTCGGCGGGACGATGCGCGCCTTCACCCCGCCCATCCAGGCGCTGGTCGAACGGCGCATCGGCGAACTCGCGCAGCAATCGGCCGCCATGGTCGGCGCCACGGCCGAGGCGAAGCTCTGGTGGAACACCGTCCCGCTCATCAACCATGGGCGGGAGACGCAGGCGATGCTCGCCGCCGCGCGCGCCGTCGCGGGCGATGCGCGGGTGGACGACGCCACCACCCCCGTCACGGGCGGGGAGGATTTCGCCTACATGCTGCGCGACAAGCCCGGCGCCTTCGTCTTCATCGGCAACGGCACGGCGCCGGACGGACAGGTGCATGAACTGCACACGCCGCTTTACGACTTCAACGATGAAGCCCTGCCGCACGGCATCGCCTTCTGGGTCGGGCTGGTGCGGCAGGAATTCGGCATCCCCGCCGCGGGCTGAAGCGCGCCATGTGAGGCACGAGGGTCCGACCTGCGGTCCGAATGGCCGCCGCGGCCAATGCCGCGAAGCCAGGGGCCGCGGATGCGGCCCGCCCGGCGAATGGGGGGCACAAAGATGAAGCCTTTGTGCGATGTGTATCAGGCGTGCCCGGCATTGGCCGGCGCGCCGCGCGGCCACAGATGCGCACGCCAGCGCCAGGCGATGCCGGCCGTGCAGGCCAGCGCGAACCCGGCATAGGCCAGCCCCGTCGCGGCGAAGCCGAACCACGCCACCAGCGGCCCCGAGGCGAGCAGCCCGAGCGGCAGCCCGTAGACCGCCAGCATCCGCAGCCCCATCACCCGCCCGCGGAAGCGGTCCTGCGCCACGCGCAGGATCATCACCGCCATCGGCACCATGCAGAAGGACTGCACGAAGCCGGCCAGCGCCAGCACCGCCATGCCCGCACCGGGGCTGCGCAGCACGGCGAAGACGAGCAGCAGCGCGAACCAGATGAAGGCCGCGACCAGCATGGTGCGCGCCGGCGGCATCGGCCCGCCGCGGGCGCTGAGGAAGACCGAGCCCGCCAGCGCCCCGGCCGCGAAACTCGCCACCAGCGTGCCGAGCCCGGTCTGCCCGATGCCGTAGATGTCGCGCGCGACGTGGGCCAGCAGGCCGCCGGTCAGCGGATAGGCCAGGGCATTGGCCAGGAAGGCGAGCACCATCGCCGCCATCAGCGGCGGCGTGGCGCGTACATGCGCGACCCCTTCGGCCAGTTCGCTCCAGACCGCGGGCGCCCGGCCGGCCCCGCCCTCCGGCTGCGATTCCTCGACCCCGGCCAGCAGGGCGAGGCTCACGAGGTAGAATGCCAGCACCGCGAGATAGGCCGGGCCGATGCCGATCCAGGCGACCAGCGCCGCGCCGGTCAGCGCGCCCACCACGCGCGCGGCGTCGGCGCTGGTGCGCTCGATGCTCATCGCCCCCATCAGCAGCGGCGCGGGCATGGTCGCGCCGATCAGCGCGTTGCGCATGCCAATGTCCGACGGCCGCACCAGCCCCGACAGCATCGCGACGCAGAAGACGGCGACGATGCCGAGCGTCCCGGTCAGCGCCAGCGCGGCCAGGATCGCCGCCAGCACCGCATAGGTCGTGCGCATCGCGACCAGCACGCGTTTGTTCCCGACCCGGTCGCCCATCACGCCGAACAGCGGGGAGATCAGCGTGCCGAGGAACTGCAGCGCGGCGAAGGTCGTCAGCCACACCACCGATCCCGTCTCGCTCAGCACGAACCAGGCGAGGATCAGCGTCTCCATCTCGAACGCCCAGGAGGTGGCGAGGTCCGCCGGCCATTGGTGGCGAAACGAACGCTGGCGGAAGGGCGCCAGCATCGCGGCGCGCGGAACGCTGCTCACCTGGCGCGGCGGCCCTGCATGGATCGTTTCCCCCGCGACGGAACCCGCCCGCCGCCCGCCGACTATGCTAGCACCGGGTGCCGCTGCGAAGGGGGCATGCCGCGCGCGATGGGCTTCCGCGCCGCGGGATGGCAGAAGGGGCGGCACGGCCGCGGCGCCGCGCATGCGAGGGACCGGCGCAGCAGATGGCGAACGACGAGACCTTCGAGATCTTCCTCTCCGCCCCACCGGGCCTCGAAGCCGTCCTGGCCCAGGAGGTCGGGCTGAAGGGCTTCAAGCGGCCGCGGGAAGTGCCGGGCGGCGTCATCACGCGCGGAGCGTGGCCCGATGTGTGGCGCGCGAACCTCTGGATCCGCGGCGCGGGGCGCGTGCTCGCGCGGCTGGACGCCTTCCGCGTCGTGCACCTTGCGCAGCTCGATCAGCGGGCGCGCCGCGTCCCCTGGGCCGGCGTGCTGCGGCCGGACATCCCCTTCCGGGTCGAGGCGACCTGCGCGACGTCGCGCATCTACCACAGCGGCGCGGCGGCGCAGCGCATCGCCACCGCGATCCGCGAGACGCTGGGCGCGCCGGAATCCGCCGAGGACGGCATCCTGGTCCGCGCGCGCATCGAGGACGATGTCTGCACCATCAGCGTCGATACCTCCGGCGAGCCGCTGCACAAGCGCGGCTTCAAGGAAGCGGTGAACGCCGCGCCGATGCGCGAGACGATGGCGGCGCTGTTCCTGCGTCAATGCGGCTTCGACGGGAACGAGCCGGTGCTCGACCCGATGTGCGGCTCGGGCACCTTCGTCATCGAGGCGGCGGAGATCGCAGCCCGGCTCAATCCCGGCCGGGCGCGGCGCTTCGCCTTCGAGGACCTCGCCACCTTCGACGCCGAGGCCTGGGCGCGCATGCGGGCGCCGCGCAACCTGCGCGAGCCGGCGCACCGCTTCCACGGCCTCGACCGCGACGCGGGCGCCGTCGCGATGAGCCGCGCGAATGCCGGGCGCGCCGGCGTGGCGGCCTGGACCGATTTCCGCCAGGCGCCGATCAGCGAGGCGCGCCCGCCGGACGGGCCGCCGGGCCTCGTCATCGTCAATCCGCCCTATGGCGGCAGGCTCGGCGAGGGCAGGGACCTGCTGCCGCTGTACCAGGCCCTGGGCCGGGTGCTGGCCGCGCATTTCGGCGGCTGGCGCGTCGGCATGGTGGCGAGCGAGCCGCGCCTGGTCCACGCGACCGGCCTGCCCTTCATCCCGCCCGGCCCGCCGGTGCCGCATGGCGGCCTGCGCGTCCAACTGCACCGGACGCCGCCATTGGCGTGACCGCCCGGGTCACTCCCCCTCGGGCCCGTCGAGCCCGTACTTCGTCATCCGGTAGCGCATGGTGTCGCGGCTGATGCCGAGGTCCCGCGCGGCGCGGGAGACATTGCCCGCGGTGCGCTGCAATGCGCGCTGCAGCACCTCCCGCTCCATCTCCGGCAGGGTCTGCTCGCCGCTGCCGGGCGGCGGCGCGGTGGCGGCCGGGGCCGCCTCGCCGCCCATCCGCGCGAAGGCGAGATGCGCCGCGCGCACCACCCCATCCGGGCCGACCGACAGCACCGCCTGTTCCATGACGTTGCGCAATTCCCGCACATTGCCCGGCCAGTAGTGCCGCCGGAGCGCGGCCGCGGCACCCGCGTCGAGCGTCAGTGCCTCCCGCCCATAGCGGCGCGCCTGCTGCGTGAGGAAGTGGCGCGCCATCAGTTCCACGTCGTCCAGCCGTTCACGCAGCGGCGGCGCCGTCAGGGTCACCACCGACAGGCGGTAGTAGAGGTCGGCGCGGAAGCGCCCCTCCCGCACGAATTCCTCGAGCGGCCGATGCGTCGCGGCGATGATCCTGAGGTCGACCCGCCGTTCCCGCACCGCGCCGAGGCGCCGCACCGTCCGGTCCTCCAGCACCTTCAGCAGCTTCGACTGCACCGCCGGCTCGACATCGCCGATCTCGTCGAGGAACAGCGTGCCGCCATGGGCCGCCTCGATCAGGCCGACGCGCTTCTCCCGCGCATCGGTGAAGGCGCCGCGCTCATGCCCGAACAGCTCGCCCTCGATCAGCTGGGCCGGCAGGGCTGAGCAGTTCAGCTCGATGAAGGGGCGGGCGGCGCGGGCGCCGTCGAAGTGCAACGCGCGGGCGACCAGCTCCTTGCCCGTGCCGGTCTCCCCGCGGATCAGGACGGGCGGCGGCGCTTCCTCCGGCGGCAGGCTGCGCTCGGCCTTGATCAGGCGCACGATCTGCTCGCGCAGCGCGGCGATGGCCGGGGAGGCGCCGAGGATGGCGCCGAGCCCGCCTTCCCGGGCCTCCCGGCCCTGGAAGTAGCTGAGCGCCTCCTCCATCCTCTCCTGGCCCAGCACGCGGTCGAGCAACAGGCGGAGTTCGCCCAGCGCGACGGGCTTCGTCAGGTAGTCCACCGCGCCGGCGCGCATCGCCTCGACCGCGTTCTCGATCGTGCCGTGGCCGGTCAGGATGATGACCTTGGCGTTGCGGTCCTGGCCCCGGATGCGCGCCAGCAGGTCCAGCCCGTTGCCGTCCGGCAGGGCGAGGTCGAGCAGCACGACGTCAGGGCGGAACTCGTCGAAGGCGGCCCAGCCCTCGCGCAGCGTGGCGGCGAGGCGCACCTCGAACTCGGCGCGGGTGAGGTAGCGGGCGATGTTGCGCGCGAGCGTGCCCTCGTCCTCGATGACCAGGACGGCGTGGCTCATGGTCGTGGTGTTCCTAGGCGGCCGAGGGCAGCCGGATGACGGCGCTGGTGCCGCCGCCCCGCCGCGGGCTGAGCGTGAGACGCCCGTCGTGCCGTTCGACGATGCGGCGCGTGAGCAGGAGGCCGAGGCCCGTGCCGCGCGCCTTGGTCGAGTAGAACAGGCTGCCGGCCTTGCTTCCGGCTGGCAGGCCCACGCCGGTGTCGGCGATGGTCACCTCGATCTCCCGCCCGCCCGCGACCAGGCCGGTATGGAGCCGGAGGTCGCCGCCCTCGGGCATCGCCTCGATCGCGTTGGCGAGCAGGTTCTCGATCGCCTGGCCGAGCGCGGCCGGTTCCCCGCGCACGGCCGGGACGGCGGCGAGGTCGGTCGCGACCGTGACGCCCTGGCGCGCCGCGCGCGCGGCGAAGGTCCGCGTGCACTCCTCGATCAGCTGGTTCACGTCCACCGGTTCCTTCGCGAGCGGCTCCCGCCGCGCCTGCAGCAGCAGGTCGCGCACCCAGGCATCCATGCGGTCCGCCTCCCGCTCGATGTCGGCGAGGCAGGCGGCGGTGCCTTCGGCATCCTCGGTCGCGGCGAGCTCGGCGGAGGAGCGGATCGAGGCGAGCGGGTTGCGGATGCCGTGCGCCACGGCGGAGGCCACCGCGCCGATCGCGGCGAGGGATTCGGATTCGACGATCACGCGCTGCTGCTCGCCGATGACGCGCCTGGCGCGCAGGCCGATCCAGAGCAGCGAGGCGTAGAGCAGCGCCGCCATCAGGAAGGCCGCGATCCAGACCAGGCTGATCGTCCGGTCGAGCCACTGGAACAGCGCGTCCGGCAGGCGATACACCTCGACGACGCCGATCACCTGCTGCCGGTCGTCGTCCCAGACGGGGATATAGGCCTCGATGAAGCGGCGGGAGCCGACACGCGCGTCGAGATCCTCGTGCTCCGCCTTGCCGGCCGTGCCCGTCTCGATCACCAGCCGGCCGGCCAGCGCCTGGTCCAGGTGGTGGTTGCCGGCGAAGCGGCGGCCGATCATGGCGGGGTTGCTCGACCACAGCACCGAGCCGTCTCTGGCGAAGACGTTGGCGCGCAGGACGTTGGGCAGGTTCGAGACGTGGTTGAAGAAGATCTCGAGCGGCAACCGCGATTCATCGGCGGTGGGATTGCCGAAATAGGCGCGCGTACGGTCCGCCACCATGATGCTTTCGAGGTACTGCGCGCTGATCTCCGCGTCGTGCTCCAGCATCTGCCGCGTCAGGAACCCGGACAGGAAGGTCGCGGTCCCGACGCCGAAGACGACGATGCAGAGCAGCGTCAGCACCGCGAACCAGTGCAGCACGTCGAAGCCGCGCCAGCGCGGCTTGAGGAGGAGGAAGCGGGACGCGATCGACATCATCGCATCATGCTGTATGTGCATCGAGGCGAACAGAGCCCGCCCCGTCCCGCCGGGCGGCCCAGGGCAGCATCCGGGCCAGGACCGCGTCGCGGCGCCCGAAATGGTGCCAGAGCGCGGCGGCGACATGGAGCAGGACGAAGACGGCGATCGCCCAGCCGATATAGGTGTGCGCCTCGCGCCAGATACGCCCGCCGCCGATCGGGAAGGGGGGCGGGATGACGATGTCGAAGACCGCGAGCCGCCGGCCCCGCGCCCAGCGGTCGAAGGCGCCGGTGACCGGCAGCGCCAGCATCATGGCGTAGAGCGACCAGTGCATCGCCGTCGCCGCCCAGCCCGCGAGGCCCGGCTCCCGCGCCCCGAGGGCGGGCACGAGCAACCGGCGCACCAGCCGCACGAGCAGCAGGCCGAGCACGATCGTGCCGAGCGTGTAATGGACCATCATGACGAAGTCCCGCTGAGGGCCGCGCGGCCAGTCCTCGAGCATCAGGCCGAGGCCGAAGGCGGCGGTCACGAGCAACGCCGCCGCCCAGTGCAGCGCCCGGGTGGCGCGGCTGTGCGGCGCCGGGGTCCCGTGGTGCAAGGCTGCCTCCCTGTCGCATGCTGGCCTGACCGGCGGGTGCCGGCGTCCCATCTGCACAGCGGGATTCGTGCCATCACGGTCGCGCGGGCTCGGATGGTCACAAACCGTTGAAATCACGCGAACCCTGGTCGTTCCGCAGGCGGCGCGTTGGGCCGGATCCCCAGCGTGGCCCCCAGAAGGGTGGGGGATTGTCCCCAGCAGCCGGATGCCTTGCGTATAAATAAGTAAAAACTAATTTATGGAGGCGCGGGAGCCGGAATCCTGTGGCGTGCCCGGCCACGCGAGCCCACAAGGTCACGCAAGGGCGCGCCCCGGCCCCATTCCTTCCTGCCGAGGAGTCTCCAGGATGCGTCTGCTCCCCGTCCTTCTGTGCTGCCTCGCCTTGCCGGCCCTCGCGGAGACCCGCCTGACCGTCGCCGAGCGCCCCGTCCGTGACGAGCGCCCGGTCTTCGCGACGGTGGAGAGCGTGCGCGAGGTCGAGGCGCGGGCGCGCATCCAGGGCACCCTGGCCGCCCTTGGCGTGCGGGAAGGCGATGCCGTCGCCGCCGGCCAGGTCCTTGCGGTGATCGAGGACGCGAAGCATCCGCTGCAGCTCGCGGCGCTCGATGCGCGCCTGGGAGCCCTGACCGCGCAGCGCCGCCAGGCCATGCAGGACCTTGATCGCACCCGGTCGCTGCGCGCCACCGGCACCGCCACCCAGGCGCGGCTCGAGGATGCGCAGACCGCGCTCGACGTCGTCGAGGCCCAGATCGCCGCCGCCGAGGCCGAGCGCGCCGTCCTGGCGCAGCAGCGGCAGGAAGGGCAGGTGCTGGCGCCGCAGGCCGGGCGCGTGCTGCGCGTGCGCGGCGTGACGGGTGCGGTCGCCATGCCGGGCGAACCGATCGCGACCATCGCGACCGACCGCTACGTGCTCCGGCTGCGGCTGCCCGAGCGCCATGCCCGCTTCCTCCGCGCGGGGGATGCCGTGCGCGTCGGCGCCCGCGGCCTCGGCGCCGGCGCGGCGCTTGGGGAAGGGCGCGTCGTGCTCGTCTATCCCGAATTGCAGCAGGGCCAGGTCGTGGCCGATGCCGAGGTGGCGGGCCTGGGCGACTTCTTCGTGGGCGAGCGCGTGGCCGTCACCGTCCAGGCCGACAGCCGGCCGGCCATCGTCATCCCGCGCGCCTTCCTCCTCGCCGGGCCGGGCATCGACATGGTGCGCGTGGACGGAAGGGGCCTGGTGCCGGTGCAGCGCGGCCCGGCACGGGGGGAGGAGATCGAGATCCTCTCGGGCCTCGCCGCCGGCGACGTGCTGGTGCGGCCATGAGCCTCGGCGTCTCCGGGCACCTCGCCCGGTTCTTCATCCGCTCGCCGCTCACGCCCCTGCTGCTCGTCGTCTCGGTGGCGGTGGGTCTGCTCGCGCTGCTCGCCCTGCCGCGGGAGGAGGAGCCGCAGATCAGCGTGCCCATGGTGGACATCCAAGTCCGCGCCGACGGGCTCGCGGCGCCCGACGCGGTGGAACTCGTCACCCGCCCGCTGGAGGCGATCGTCACCGCCATCCCGGGCGTCGAGCACGTGTACAGCCAGACGCAGGACGACGCGGTGCTGGTGACGGCGCGCTTCCTCGTCGGCACCTCGGCCGACGACGCCATCCTGCGCGTGCATGAAAGGCTGCGCGCGAACTGGAACCGCATCCCGACCGGCATTCCGGAACCGCTGGTGGTCGGGCGCGGCATCAACGACGTGGCCGTCGCCGTCGTCACGCTGCGCCCGCGCGCGCCGGATGCGCGCTGGGACGACGCCGCGCTGCACGAGGTCGCGGACCGGCTGCTGTCGAACCTCGCGACCATCCCCGAGGTCGGGCTGACCTACATCGTCGGCGGCCGGCCCACGGAACTGCGCATCGAGCCCGACCCCGCGGCGCTGGCCCGGCACGGCATCACGCTGAACCAGATCGTCGAGAAGCTGCAGGGGGCCAATGCCTCCTTCGCCGCGGGGCGGCTGCGCGTCGAGGGCCGCACGCTGACGGTGCAGGCCGGCGAGACGCTGCGGGGCGTGCCCGATGCCGGCCTGCTGCTGCTGACCGCATCGGATGGCAGGCCGGTCTATCTGGGCGACGTCGCGCGCATCGGCGTGGCACCCGCGCCGGTCGAGGCGCGCGTCTGGCGCCTGACGCGCGGGGAGGGCGGGGCCTGGGTGCAGGCGCCTGCCGTGTCCATCGCCATCGCCAAGCGGCCGGGCGCCAATGCCGTGGAAGTGACGCGCGCTGTCGCCGCGCGGCTCGTGGTGCAGGCGGGGCGGCTGGTCCCCGAGGGCATCGCCGCCGACATCACGCGCGACTACGGCGCCACCGCGCAGGAAAAGTCGGACGAGCTGCTGTTCCACCTCGGCCTCGCGACCGTGTCCATCGTCGCGCTGGTCTGGCTCGTCATCGGCTGGCGCGCCGCGGTCGTCACCGCCATCGTCATCCCGGTGACCATCCTGCTGACGCTGTTCGGCGCCCTGATGCTGGGATACACGCTGAACCGCGTATCGTTGTTCGCGCTGATCTTCTCGATCGGCATCCTGGTGGACGACGCCATCGTGGTGGTCGAGAACATCGACCGCCACTGGGCGATGGGGGATGGCCGGGACCGCGCGGCGGCGGCGATCGACGCGGTGGCCGAGGTCGGCAACCCCACCATCGTCGCGACGCTGACCGTGTTCGCAGCGTTGCTGCCGATGATGTTCGTCTCCGGGCTGATGGGCCCGTACATGGCGCCGATCCCGGCGGTGGCCTCCGCCGCCATGGCCTTCTCCTTCTTCGTCGCCATGGTGCTGACGCCCTGGCTGATGGCGAAGCTCGGCGCCTCGCACGCGGCGCATGGCGAAGGCGCGCTGGCGCGGGTCTATCGCGCGGTGGCGTCGCGGGTCATCGAACGCCGCGCCGTGGCCTGGGCCTTCCTGGCCGCGACCGGCATCCTGACGGCGGCATCGATGGCGCTGTTCGTCACGCGCGACGTGACGGTGAAGCTGCTGCCCTTCGACAACAAGTCGGAGCTCGCGGTCGTGCTCGACATGCCGGCGGGCACCAGCCTCGAGGAAACGGAACGCGCGCTGCTCGCCGCCGCCGCGCTGGTGCGCGAGGTGCCGGAGGTCGCGTCCGTGACGCTGCATGCCGGGACCGCGGCCCCCTTCAACTTCAACGGCCTGGTGCGGCACAGCTTCAGCCGGCAGCTGCCGCGGCAGGGCGACCTCGACATCCAGCTGACCGACCGGCACGTCCGGGCACGCGAAAGCCACGCCATCGCCATCGACATCCGCCGCCGACTCGCCGCGCTGGCGCTGCCGGACGACGCCCGGCTGCGCGTCACGGAGGTGCCGCCGGGTCCCCCCGTGCTCTCGACCCTGCTCGCCGAGATCTACGGCCCCGATGCGGAAAGCCGGCGCGCGGCGGCGGCACTGGTGCGCGAGGTGTTCCGCGGCCTCGACTTCCTGGTGGACCATGACGACACCATCGCGGCCCCCGGCACCAGGCTGCGCATACGCCTGCTGCCGGACCAGCTGGAATTCCACGGCGTCGAGGAAGGCGCGGTCGCCGAGACGGTCCGCGCGCTGCTCGGCGGCGTCACCGTCGGCTGGTCGCATCGTGGCGCGGGGCGCAATCCGCTCGCGCTCGTGGTCCGCCTGCCCAAGGAAAGCCTGCACCTGACCGAGGCGCTGCTCGTCACGCCGGTGCCGGGCCGCCGGGGTCCTATCGAACTCGGCACGCTGGTGCGCATCGCCGAGGAGCCGGCCTCGGCCCCCATCTTCCGCCGCAACGGCCGCGACGCGGAGATGGTCATGGCCGAGCTGGCCGGGCGCTACGAGGCGCCGGTCTACGGCATGCTCGCCGTCGCCGAGGCGCTGGCTGGCCGGCCCGGCGCGCCGGAGATCCGCCTCGCCGGCCAGCCCGACGACCCGCGTGCGCCGGTGCTGCTGTGGGATGGGGAATGGGAGGTCACGCGCGTCACCTTCCGCGACATGGGCGCGGCCTTCGCGGTGGCGCTGCTGGGCATCTACGTGCTGGTGGTGGCGCAATTCCGCAGCTTCACCATCCCGCTTGTCGTGCTGCTGCCGGTCCCTCTCGCGCTGCCGGGCGTCGTGCTCGGCCATGCGCTGATGGGCGCGGCCTTCACCGCGCCGTCGATGATCGGCTTCATCGCGCTGGCTGGGATCATCGTGCGCAACTCCATCCTGCTGGTCGACTTCATCCGCCACGCGCCACGGGACGGGCGGAGCCTGCGCGCGGTCGCGCTCGAAGCCGGCGCGGTACGCTTCAAGCCGATCGCGCTGACGGCGGCGGCGGCGATGATCGGGGCGGGGTTCATCCTGGCCGATCCGATCTTCCAGGGCCTGGCGGTGGCGCTGCTGTTCGGGCTGCTGTCCTCCACGCTGCTGACGGTGCTTGCCATTCCGGCCGTCTATCGGGTGCTGCGCGATCCGACGTGATCGCGCGGCCTGTCATCGAAGATTCACGCACGGGCGCTAAAGATTCGATTATTGTCGAATCATGGAATCGACGACGGCAGCCTTCGCCTTCGCGGCGCTCGGACAGGAGACGCGGCTCGACCTGCTGCGCATCCTGCTCGGCGCGGGGCCGAGCGGCCTCGCGGCGGGTGACGCCGCGGCACGGCTCGGCGTGCCGCCCTCGACGCTGTCCTTCCACCTTCGCGCGCTCGAGCAGGCCGGCCTGATCGGCGCGACCCGCCAGGGGCGCAGCCTGATCTACGCCGCGCAGCTCGACCGGCTGCGCGCCCTGCTCGCCTTCCTCGCCGATGCCTGCTGCGACGGCGATCCGGCGCGCTGCGGCGACCTGCACCGCATCCTCGAACCGCCTGGGGAGACCGCCCGGATGAGCCCGGCGACCTTCAACGTCCTGTTCCTCTGCACGCGCAACTCGGCGCGCTCGATCATGGCGGAGGCGATCCTGAACGATATCGGCGGCGGCCGCTTCCGCGCCGTCTCGGCCGGCTCTGAGCCCTCGCGGGACGGCCCGCTGCCCGAGGTGCTCGCGCAGCTGAAGGCGCTCGGCCACGATGTCTCGGCGCTGCGTTCGAAATCCTGGGACGCGTTCACCGGGCCCGAGGCGCCGCGGATGGATTTCGTCATCGCGCTCTGCGACACGGTGAACCTGCAGGCCTGCCCGGATTTCGAGGGCACGCACGTCACCGCCGCCTGGCCGCTGCCGGACCCCGCGAAGTTCTCCGGCAGCGAGACCGAGCGCGCGACGCTGCTGAACGAGCTCTACGCCGCGCTGCATCGCCGGCTGGCGATCTTCACGAGCCTGCCCTTCGGCACGCTGGACCGCATGGCGCTGAAGGCGCGCATCGATGAACTGGCGCAGCCGCTCGCGGCCGCGGTGCGGGCATGAAGGTCGGGATCAACGGCATGGGCCGCATCGGGCGGCTCGCGCTGCGCGCGGCGATGGGTGCGGCGGACCGGCAGGCGGACGACCCGCGCGCGGGCAACCGGCTCGAGGTGGTCCATCTGAACGAGGTCAAGGGCGGCGCGGCCGCGACAGCCCATCTGCTGGAATTCGACAGCGTGCAGGGCCGCTGGCGCGCGCCGATGGGGACCGAGGGCGCCGAGGCGATCCGCATCGGCGACCGGCGCCTCGGCTTCAGCGAGCATGCGCAGCCCGGCGCCATTCCCTGGGGCGAGCTCGGCGTCGATGTCGTGCTGGAGTGCACGGGGAAGTTCCTGAGCCCCGAGACGCTGCAAGGCCATCTCGACCGCGGCGCGAAGCGCGTCATCGTCGCCGCGCCGGTGAAGTTCGACGGCGTGCTAAACGTCGTCGTCGGCGTGAACGAGCATCTGTATGACCCGGCGCGGCATCCGATCGTCACCGCCGCCTCCTGCACCACCAACTGCCTCGCCCCGGTGGTGAAGGTGGTGCATGAGGCGATCGGCATCCGCCACGGCCAGATCACCACCATCCACGACCCGACCAACACCAATGTCGTGGTGGATGCGCCGCACAAGGATCTCCGGCGAGCGCGCTCGGCCATGCTCTCGCTGCAGCCGACCACGACCGGCAGCGCCACCGCCATCGCGCTGATCTATCCGGAGCTGAAGGGCAAGCTGAACGGCCATGCGGTGCGCGCACCAGTGCTCAACGCCTCCCTGACCGACTGCGTCTTCGAGATGCGGCGGGAGACGAGTGCCGAGGAGGTGAACGCGCTGTTCCGCGCCGCGGCCGCCGGGCCGCTCGCCGGCATCCTCGGCTACGAGGACCGGCCGCTGGTCAGCGCCGACTACGCGCGCGACACGCGCAGCAGCATCGTGGACGCACTGTCCACCATGGTCACCGACGGCACGCTGCTGAAGGTCTATGCCTGGTACGACAACGAGATGGGCTATGCCTGCCGCATGGTCGACCTCGCCAGCCACATGGCGGATGCCGGGATCTGACGGGATGAGCAGCACTGCCGCCGCCGCGTCCCACGGCACGCGGAACTACGTCATCGTGACGCTCGCCTATTGGGGCTTCACGTTGACCGACGGCGCGCTGCGGATGCTGGTGCTGCTGCATTTCTTCCGCCTGGGCTATTCGCCCTTCACCCTGGCCTTCCTGTTCCTGCTGTACGAGGCGGCGGGGATCGGCGCGAACCTCGTCGGCGGCTGGCTCGCGACGCGCTTCGGCATCGCGCGCATGCTGGCGGTCGGGCTCGCCACGCAGATCCTGGGCTTCCTGCTGCTGTCCTCCGTCTCGCCCGACTGGGGCGCGGCGCTGGCCGTCGCCTGGGTGGTGGTCGCGCAGGGCGTCTGCGGCATCGCGAAGGACCTGACCAAGACGGCGTCGAAATCCGCGATCAAGGTCACGGCGGGCGACGCATCAGGCCGCCTGTTCAGGTGGGTCGCCTTCTTCACCGGCAGCAAGAACGCGATGAAGGGCGCAGGTTTCTTCCTCGGCGGGCTGCTGCTGGAGGCGCTTGGCTTCCGTGGCGCGCTCTGGGCGATGGCGGCCGCGCTGGCGCTGGTGCTGGCGGGGGTCGTGCTGTCCGTGCCGCCGCTGATGGGCAAGGCGCGCGCGTCGCGCTCGGCGCGCGAACTCTTCGCGAAATCCGCCGGCATCAACCTGCTTGCCGTCGCGCGCGTCTTTCTGTTCGGCGCGCGGGATGTGTGGTTCGTGGTCGGGCTGCCCGTGTTTCTCTACGCCTCCGGCTGGACCTTCACGATGGTGGGCGCCTTCCTTGCGCTCTGGACGATCGGCTATGGAGTCGTACAGGCCGGCGCGCCCGCCTTCGTCCGGCGCAGCGGGGATGGGCTGTCCAGCGAGGTGTCGGCCGCGCGCGCCTGGTCGCTCGCGCTCGCCGCCGTGCCCGCCCTGCTCGCCGCGATGATGCTGGCCGGCATCCCCCGCGCGGACCTGTTCGTGCCGGTCGGGCTCTGCGTCTTCGGCCTGCTGTTCGCGGTGAATTCCTCCCTCCATTCCTACCTCGTGCTCGCCTATGCGGGCAGCGAGAAGGCGGCGGAGGATGTGGGCTTCTACTACGCCGCCAATGCGGCCGGTCGCTTCGGCGGCACGCTGCTTTCCGGCCTGCTCTATGGCTGGGGCGGGCTCGTGGCCTGCCTGGCCGGCGCGGCCGCGATGCTGCTGCTGTGCTGGGGCTTCACGCTGCGCCTGCCGCGTCGGCGGGACGCCTGAGGCGCGCCGCTACAGGCCGTGCGCCAGCGCCCCGGCCGCCGCCGTCGCCGCCACCACTGCCCAGGCCGGCACTTTCCACAGCACGAGTGCCGCAAACGCGGCCAGCACGATGGCGAAATCCGCCGGCCCCTTCACCCCCGCGGTGAAGATCGGATCATACAGCGCGGCCAGCAGGATGCCGACCACCGCCGCGTTCACGCCGCGCAGCATCGCCTGCGCCAGCGGCCGCGTCCGGAACCCGTCCCAGAAGGGCAGCATGCCGTACATCAGCAGCAGCCCCGGCAGGAAGATGCCCACCAGCGCGATCGCGCCGCCGAGCACGCCGTTCGGGAAGGGCGTGGCCGCCGCACCCAGGAAGGCCGCGAAGGTGAAGAGTGGCCCGGGTACCGCCTGCGCCACGCCATAGCCGGCGAGGAAGGTGTCGGCGCTCATCCAGCCCGGCACGAAGCTCGCCTCGAGCAACGGCAGCACCACATGCCCGCCGCCGAACACCAGCGCGCCGGCGCGGTAGGAGGCCTCGAACAAGGCCAGCGCCTGCGGCCCGCCGACGGCGACCAGCGGCAGGCCGAGCAGGATCACGACGGCAAGCAGCAGCGCCGTCGCACCCGCCCAGGCCGGCACCGTGAAGCCGAGCGTCGCGTCATTCGCGGCGACGCCGTTGCGCAGCAGCGCGACGCCCACCGCGGCGCCCGCGAGGATCACGCCGATCTGCGTCCAGGCGCTCGGCAGCAGCATCAGCGCGACGGTGCCCGCCACGGCGAGCGTCGCGCGCGTGCGGTCGGGACACAGGCTGCCCGCCATGCCCCAGACCGCCTGCGCCACGACGGCGACGGCGACCAGCTTCAGCCCATGCACCACCCCCGCCCCGGTGCCGCCGGCGGCGAGATCCACGCCATAGGCGGCAAGCACCATCACGATCGCGGACGGCATGGTGAAGCCGAGCCAGGCGGCGAGCCCGCCCGGCAGCCCGCCGCGCATCACGCCGATGGCAAAGCCGGTCTGGCTGCTGGCCGGCCCCGGCATGAACTGCGCGAGCGCCACCAGGTCGGCATAGGATTGTTCGGTCATCCACTTGCGGCGGGTGACGAATTCCTCCCGCAGGTAGCCGATATGCGCGACCGGCCCGCCGAAGGAGGTCAGGCCGAGGCGGAGGAAGATCAACAGGATGGTGGTGAAGCCGTCGCGCGGCGGCATGTCGGGGCGCGGCACGGGTGTGTCGGTCACGATCGGCGTCTCCGGCGGGGCATTGCAGCAGTTATCCGACGTAGACGGGTCACGGCCGCATGCCAACCGCAGGCAGGATGAAGATTGTCGCGCCAGACCGCCGGGTTTACGCGCTTCAGCCAAGCTGGACGGACCAAGCCCTCACGCTCCGGCTGTCAGCCAAACTCCCGATAGCGGAACGCCGTCGCCCCTGCCTCCGCCACCGCGGCGAGCAGCAGCGCGCGATCCGGCGACAGCGCGCAGGCAGGGTCGGTCGCCGCCGCGTCGCCGGTCAGCGCGAAGGCCTGGCAGCGGCAGCCGCCCCAGTCGCGCTCGGCATGCTCGCAGCCCCGGCAGGGCTCGCGCATCCAGCCGGTGCCGCGGAAGCGGTTGAAGGCGTCGCTGTCTTCCCACGCTGCGCGGAGCGAGGTCTCGCGCGCATTCGGGAACTCCATCCCGGCGATCGATTCGGCCGCATGGCAGGGCAGGATGCGGCCCGAGGGCGCCACGGCGAGGAAGCGGTTGCCCCAGCCGCCCATGCAGGACTTGGGGCGCGCGGCATGGTAGTCGGGCACGACATAGTCGATGACGAGCCGGCCGCGATGCGCCTCCCGCGCCGCCTGCACCGTCTGCGTCGCCTCATCCAGCTGCGCGCGCGTCGGCAGCAGCGCGTCCCGGTTCGCCAGTGCCCAGCCATAGTACTGCACATGCGCGACCTCGAGCCGCGCCGCGCCCCATGCCAGCGCGATGTCGATCAGCCGCGGCAGGTTGTGCAGGTTCTGCCGATGAACGACGGCGTTGAGCGTCAGCGGCAGCCCCGCCTCCCGCACCAGCCGCGCGGCGGCTTCCTTGCGCGCATGGGCGCCGCGCATGCCCCCGATACGTTCCGCCCCGGCCGCATCGGCGTCCTGCACCGACAGCTGCACATGGTCGAGCCCCGCCGCCTGCAGCCGCGCGATCAGCGCCGCGTCGAGCAGCACGCCCGCCGTGATCAGGTTGGTATAGAGTCCGGCCGCGCGCGCCGCGGCCGTGATCTCGACGATGTCGCGCCGCGCCGTGGGCTCCCCGCCGGACAGGTGCACCTGCAGGCAGCCGATCTCCGCGGCCTCCCGGAAGATGCGCGCCCATTCCTCCGTCGCCAGTTCTTCCGAGGCGCGGGTCAGCTCGACCGGATTCGAGCAGTAGGGGCAGCGCAGCGGGCAGCGATGCGTCAGCTCGGCCAGCAGCGCCAGCGGCGCGTTCACGTCACCAGCGCCCCACGCGCGACGAGGTCGTCGAGCAGGCCGCGCACATCCCCCGCGATCACCTCCCGCGGCGCGTCGAACTTCTCGGCCAGGCCGTCGATGATGGCGTCCAGATCGCGCGCGCCATCGACCATGCGCAGCACCTCGAGCGCCGTCTCGTCCGGGACGAACATGCGCTCGGGCGCCATCACCACCCAGCGCGCCCGGGCCACGTCATGGTGCAGGCGCACGCCCGGGGCGAAGCGCGGGGTCATGGCCGGTACGCCCCGGGCGGCGGCAATCCGGGTTCGACATAGGCGAAGTGCAGCGCATCGAGCTGCGACCAGAGCAGGTCGCATTTGAACCGCAGCGCGGCGAGCACCTGCTGCTGCTTTTCCGCCGTGTCGGCGTGTTCCTTCACATAGGCCAGCGCGAAGGCGACATCCTGCGGCGCCTGGGTCAGCCGCGGGGTGAAGTAGGCGAGCGTCTCCGCCGTGACGAAGTCGTAGTTCCGCAGCATGCCCGAGACGCGCTGGGAGATGATGTCGGGGGAGAACATCTCGGTCAGCGAGGAGGCGATCGCCTCCAGCAGCGACTTCTCCCGCACGAATCGCACATAGGCGTCGACCGCGAAGCGGGTCGCCGGCAGCAGGCCGGCGAGCGAGGTCACGTAGTCGCGGTCGAGCCCGAGCCCGTCGGTCAGCGCGAGCCAGCGCTCGACGCCGCCCGGATGCACGCCGTCGCCATCGTGGTCGACCAGGCGCCGGCGCCATTCGCGGCGAAGATCGGGCGTGGGCAGCCGCGCGAGCAGGGAGGCGTCCTTCGCCGGGATCGAGGCCTGATAGTAGTAGCGGTTCAGCGCCCAGGCCCGGACCTGGTCCTTCGTCAGCTTCCCGCCATGCAGCAGGTGATGGAAGGGGTGGTGGACGTGGTAGCGCTCGGCGCCGATCGCGCGCAGCGCGGCTTCCAGCGCCTCGGCCGACATCATGTTCAAAGCCGGATCTCCATGCCGTCCTGCGCGACCTCCCAGCCGGCGTCGCGCAGGATCGCGCGTTCCGGGCTGTCGGCCAGCAGGGCGGGGTTGGTGTTGTTGATGTGGACGAACACGCGCCGGCGGACCGGGATGGTGGCGAAGGCCTCGACGGTCGAGCCCGGCCCGGTCATGGGCATGTGGCCCATCCGCCGGCCGGTCTTGGGGCCGGCGCCGAGGGCGATCATCTCCGCGTCGTGGAACAGCGTGCCGTCGAACAGTACGCAGTCCGCGCCGGCGAGGCGCTGCCGCAGCGTATCCGTCATCGCCGCGCAGCCCGGGATGTAGTGCAGCGTCCCGCCCCCGGCCGAGACGGCGATGCCGAGCGCCTCCCCGTCTTCGGCAAGGCCGGGATCGGCGCCCTCCTCGGCGAAGAGCGGCACCTTGCCCGGCACGGCATAGGGCGTGACCGCGATGCCGAGCGCCTCGACCGCCTGCCCGGGCAGGATCGCGCGGCGGCCGACAAATTCCGGGTTCAGGGCACGGAAGATCGGGTTGGCGTCGAGCACGGCCAGCGTCTGGGGCGCGGCGAGGATCTCGAAGGGCTGCCGTTCCCGCAGGTGCAGCAGGCCGGCGAGCGTATCGACCTCCGCCCCCGTCAGCAGCACGGCGCCGATCGGCGAGTTGCGCAGCGTACCGGGGCGGGGATGCAGCGCGGGGGTGGCGGCGATCTGCTGCCGCAGGTCAGGGCTGGCATTGATCAGCAGCCAGCGCTCCCCGTCGGCCGAGACGGCGATGCTCGCCTGCGTACGGGGGGGCGCGGCCGGGTCGCCGGCACGCGCGCGCAAGCAACCGGATCCGGCGGAATTCCATTGCGGAAATCCACCGCCGGCGGCGGCCCCAAGGACGATCACCCGGAGCATGAAGCGGCCCCGGGCGGCCTGTTCAGCCGATCTCGGCGCAGGCGTAGCTGTTGATCTCGAGGGCGAGGGAGATCTCGACGATCTTGGGCGTCTTCCAGGCCATAAAGGAATCCTCCGGTTGTGGCCGGCCCACCGCCGGCTGCCCATAGGATGGCCCCGACGCGCCGCGACATCAAGCGATCCCCCCCCCGGCCGGGCGGGGGGCCTCGCGGCTATTTCGAGAGCGCCGTCCGGTCCGCCACCAGGGCGCCGGTCGCCGAGCGCCGCAACTTGCCCTTCTGCTCGAGCGTGGCGAGTGCGCGGGAGAGCGTCTCGGGCGTCATGCCGAGGCGTGCGGCGATCGCGGCGCGCGGCTCGGGCATCGCCGCATTGCCCGTGCCGGCTTCCTCGGAGACCCGGTGCGCGAGGAAGCGCGCCACGCGGTCTTCCGCCGTGCGCAGCTTCACGTCCACCACCTGGTCGACCATCAGGCGCCAATGCCGCGCCAGCAGCTGGGTCGTGGCCTTGCAGAGATCGTGGGACCGGCTGACGCCCTCCCGGAAGGCGTCCGCAGGGATCATCAGGACCCGGACCTCGGTCAGGGCAACGGCGGTGGCGAGATAGGGAAGCCGGAGCACGACGGCGGCGGCCAGGAAGACCTCGCCCGCCCCGAACAGTTCCACCATCGTGCTGCCGGATCCCTCGACCTGGGCCTGCAGGCCGACGCTGCCTTCGAGCAGCATGTGCAGGAAATCCGGCTCGTCCCCCTGTTCGAACAGCCGCGCGCCGCGCGGCAGGATCTGGGTGAAGGACGCCCGCAGCACCTCCGTCATCGCGGCGGCGCCGGCCGCCTGGAAGAAGGGGGAGTTCTCCAGCAGCGTGCGGGTGCGGGAGGCGTTGGGCATGGCGGGTTCCCCGTCGGTCCGCGCATCAGGCACGGCCGGGTCATGGTGTGCCTTGATCTGAATCAATGGCTTTTCCGGCCAGCGTCATGGCGGTCCTTGCCACACTTGGCTTTGGCGCGAAATCAGGGCCGCCGGGCGCGTCTTGCTTGATCAGGATCAATCGTCCTGCCCGCCTCCGATCCGAAGAGTTCGCCTGCCTCCATCGGATGAGAGAGCAGGGCATGTCACAGCAGAGCGTCACGCCAGCGGGCTTCGCGCCCGATCCCGGCGCACAGTCCAGGGCGTTGTGGTTGTCCACCATCGCCTTCACCGTCTGCTTCGCGGTCTGGACGATCTTTTCGATCATCGGCGTCCAGCTGAAGCGCGACCTCGGCCTGAACGAGACGCAGTTCGGCCTGCTGGTCGGCACGCCCATCCTCACGGGCAGCCTGATCCGGCTGATGCTGGGCATCTGGGCGGACCAGTATGGCGGCCGCGTGGTCTACACCGGCACCATGGTCGCGGCCGCGGTCGCGACCTTCCTGCTGGTCTTCGCCTATGACTACCCGACCTTCCTGCTCGCCGCGCTCGGCGTCGGCATCGCGGGCGGGTCCTTCGCCGTCGGCATCGCCTATGTCTCGAAGTGGTTTCCGAAGGAGAAGCAGGGCACGGCGCTCGGCATCTTCGGCGCGGGCAATGTCGGCGCGGCGGTGACGAAGTTCCTCGCCCCCGTGATCATGGTGGCCTTCGGCTGGAAGACGGTCGCGATCGTCTGGGCGATCGCGCTGCTGGTCACCGCGGCCGCCTTCTGGTTCATGACGCAGGACGACCCCGACCTCGCCCGCCGGCGCGCCACGGGCCAGAAGCCCGAGCCGATCTCGGCGCTGATGGAGCCGCTGAAGAACATCCAGGTCTGGCGCTTCAGCCTGTACTACTTCTTCGTCTTCGGCGCCTTCGTGGCACTCGCGCTCTGGCTGCCGCGCTACATCATCGACACCTACGGCTTTTCCATCACCGCCGCGGGCATGATCGGCGCGGCCTATTCGGTGCCGGCGTCGATCTTCCGCGCCTATGGCGGCGTGCTGTCGGACCGCTACGGCGCCAGGCGCATCATGTACTGGACGCTCGGGGTGTCGGTGCTGGTGAGCTTCATCCTCTCCTACCCGCCGACCACCTACGTGGTGCAGGGCATCCAGGGGCCGATGGAATTCCGGCTCGAGACCGGCGTGATCCCCTTCATCCTCCTGGTCTTCGTGCTCGGCTTCTTCATGAGCCTGGGCAAGGCCGCAGTGTACAAGCACATCCCGGTCTACTACCCGAACCGCGTGGGTCCGGTCGGCGGCGTCGTCGGCCTGATCGGCGGCCTGGGCGGATTCATCCTGCCCATCGTCTTCGGCCTGCTGAACGACCTGACCGGCATCCGGCAGTCCTGCTTCATGCTGCTGTTCCTGATCAGCGCGGTCGCGCTGGTGTGGATGCACATGGCGATCCTGCGGATGGAGCGCGAAGCGGCCGCCCCGGCGCTCGAACGCCTGCCCGAACTGCCGGAGATGCAGCCGATCCACGGCGCGGCGCAGCAGGGCGCGCTGCGCGGCCACGCCATCGCCGACTGGCGGCCGGAAGACCCGGCCTTCTGGGAGGCACAGGGCCGCGCCATCGCCCGGCGCAACCTGTGGGTTTCCATCCCCTGCCTGCTGCTTGCCTTCGCCGTGTGGATGGTGTGGTCGGTGGTGGTCGCGAAGCTGCCGGCCGTCGGCTTCCGCTTCGACACCGGCCAGCTGTTCTGGCTGGCAGCGTTGCCGGGCCTGTCGGGCGCGACCCTGCGCATCTTCTACTCCTTCGCCCCACCCATCTTCGGCGGGCGCCTGTGGACGACACTGTCGACCTGGTCGCTGATGATCCCGGCGCTCGGCATCGGCTTCGCCGTGCAGAATCCGGCCACGCCCTACTGGGTGTTCCTGGCGCTGGCGCTGCTCTGCGGCTTCGGCGGCGGCAACTTCGCCTCCTCCATGGCCAACATCTCGTTCTTCTTCCCCAAGCGGGAGAAGGGCAACGCGCTCGCGCTCAATGCGGGCCTGGGCAATCTCGGCGTCAGCGTCGTGCAGTTCGTCGTGCCGCTCGTGATCACCGCCGGCGTCTTCGGCGCGATCGGCGGCGATGCGCAGCCGGTGCAGGGCGGCTCGACGCTCTGGCTGCAGAATGCGGGCTTCATCTGGGTGCCCTTCATCGCGGCGGCGGCCTTCGCGGCCTGGTTCCGCATGGACGACCTGACGTCGATGAAGGCGTCCTTCGCCGACCAGGCCGTGATCTTCCAGCGCCGCCACAACTGGATCATGTGCTTCCTCTACACCGGCACCTTCGGCTCCTTCATCGGATACTCGGCGGGCTTCCCGCTGCTGGCCCGGACCCAGTTCCCCGAGGTGGACGCGCTGCAGCTCGCCTTCCTCGGCCCGCTGGTGGGCGCGCTGTCGCGGTCCATGACAGGCTGGGTCTCGGACAAGTGGGGCGGTGGCCGGGTCAGCCTGCTGGTGTTCATCGCCATGGCGGCCGGCGTCTACGGCGTCATCCACTTCATCGGCATCAAGGACCAGCCTGGCGCCTTCTGGGGCTTCTTCGCGAGCTTCATGTTCCTGTTCTTCGCCTCCGGCGTCGGCAACGCCTCCACCTTCCAGATGATCCCCGCGATCATGGGCAAGGATATGGCGCGGCTGATGCCGGAACTCGACGCGGCGCAGCGCCGGACGCAGGCGGAGAAGGAAAGTGCCGCGATCATCGGTTTCACCTCCGCGATCGCCGCCTATGGCGCCTTCTTCATCCCCAAGAGCTACGGCACCTCGATCGCCATGACCGGCAGCCCGGTCGCGGCACTCTGGGGCTTCCTCGCCTTCTACCTGATCTGCATCGCCGTGACCTGGAGCGTCTACACGCGCCGGGGCGGCCTGCTTCACGACATCGAGCGCGGCCGCGCCAGCGCGCCGCCGGCCACGGCCTGACCGGGAAGGACCTGAACAGATGAGCCACTTCCTCGACCGCCTGACCTATTTCAGGAAATACGCCGGCGGCTTCAGCAACGGCCATGGCGAGACGACGACCGAAAGCCGCGCCTGGGAGGACGCCTACCGGTCCCGCTGGGCGCACGACAAGATCGTGCGGTCCACCCACGGCGCCAACTGCACCGGCTCCTGCTCCTGGAAGATCTACGTCAAGGGCGGGATCGTGACGTGGGAGACGCAGCAGACCGACTACCCGCGCACGCGCCCCGGCCTGCCGAACCACGAGCCGCGCGGCTGTTCCCGCGGCGCCTCCTACTCCTGGTACCTCTATAGCGCGAACCGGGTGAAGTACCCGATGATCCGCAAGCGCCTGCTGCGCCTGTGGCGCGAGGCGAAGGCCCTGCACGCCGACCCGGTGAAGGCGTGGAGGTCCATCCAGGACGATCCGTCGAAGCGGCGCGAATACCAGCAGGTGCGCGGCCAGGGCGGCTTCGTCCGCGCGGCCTGGGAGGAAGCGGAGGAGATCATCGCCGCCGCCAATGTCCACACCGTCAAGCAGCACGGGCCTGACCGCGTCATCGGCTTCTCCCCCATCCCGGCGATGAGCATGGTGAGCTACGCCGCGGGCAGCCGCTACCTGTCGCTCATCGGCGGCGTCTGCATGTCCTTCTACGACTGGTATTGCGACCTGCCCCCCTCATCGCCGCAGACCTGGGGCGAGCAGACCGACGTTCCCGAATCCGCCGACTGGTACAATGCGGGCTTCATCATGATGTGGGGCTCGAACGTGCCGCAGACGCGCACGCCCGATGCCCATTTCATGGCCGAGGCGCGCTACCGCGGCACCAAGGTCGTGACCGTCACGCCGGACTACTCCGAAGCCTCGAAATTCGCCGATCTGTGGCTGCACCCGAAGCAGGGCACGGATGCCGCCCTCGCGCTGGCCATGGGCCATGTGATCCTGTCCGAATGGCACGCGAAGGGGCGCGGCGACTACTTCCTCGACTATTGCCGCCGATACTCCGACATGCCGATGCTCGTGATGCTGACGGAGAAGGACGGGCGCCTGGTGCCCGACCGGCAGCTGCGCGCATCGGATCTCGCGGACAATGCCGGGGAGGCGAACAACCCCGACTGGAAGACCGTCGCGATCGACGACGCGACCGGCGCGGCCTATGTGCCCACGGGCTCGATCGGTTTCCGCTGGGGCGAGCAGGGCAAGTGGAACCTCGAGGGCCGCGACGCGAAGTCGGGTGCCGAGGTGACGCCGCGCCTGACGCTGGCCGGTGCCGCCACCGCGCCCGTCACCTTCCCCTATTTCGGCGACGGCGCGGTCGAATTCTTCAACCCGACCAGCCTCGGCGACACCGTCACGCATGAGGTGCCCTTCACAACCGTCGCCCTCGCCGATGGCAGCACCGCGAAGGTCGCGACGGTCTACGACCTGTTCCTGGCCAACTACGGCGTGACGGGCACGGCGGACTACGACGCCATGGCCCCCTACACGCCCGCCTGGGCGGAGGCCGTGTGCGGCGTGCCGCGCCAGCAGATCATCACCGTCGCGCGCGAATTCGCCGACAACGCCGAGAAGACGCGCGGCAAGTCGATGGTCATCCTCGGGGCGGCGTTGAACCACTGGTACCACTCGGACATGAACTACCGCGGCATCATCAACCTGCTGGTGATGTGCGGCTGCATCGGCCAGTCGGGCGGCGGCTGGGCGCATTACGTGGGGCAGGAGAAGCTGCGCCCGCAATCGGGCTGGATCCCCGTCGCCTTCGCGACCGACTGGGCGCGGCCACCGCGCCAGCAGAACAGCACGTCCTTCTGGTACGCGCATACCGACCAGTGGCGCTACGAGACGGTGCAGGTGAAGGACCTGCTCTCGCCGACCGCGCCCAAGGCGATGAGCGGCGCGCTGATCGACTTCAACATCCGCGCCGAACGGATGGGCTGGCTGCCCTCCGCGCCGCAGCTCGTGCGCAATCCGCTGGGGATCGCCGCGGAAGCCGAGGCGGCCGGCATGCCCGTGCCGCAATACGTCGCCCAGTCGCTCAAGTCCGGCACGCTCGAGATGTCCTGCCAGGACCCCGACCATCCGGCAAACTGGCCGCGCAACCTGTTCGTCTGGCGGTCGAACCTGCTGGGGTCCTCGGGCAAGGGGCACGAGTATTTCCTCAAGCACCTGCTCGGCACGCAGCACGGTGTGCAGGGCAAGGACCTGGGCGAGCAGGGGGCGGCGAAGCCTGAGGAAGCTGCCTGGCACGACGAGGCGCCGAAGGGGAAGCTCGACCTGCTGGTGACGCTCGACTTCCGCATGAGCACGACCTGCATGTACTCCGACATCGTGCTGCCGACGGCCACCTGGTACGAGAAGCACGACCTCAACACTTCCGACATGCATCCCTTCATCCACCCGCTTTCGGCGGCGGTGGATCCGGCCTGGGAAAGCCGCACCGACTGGGCGATTTTCCGAGGTATCGCGAAGCGGTTCTCCGCGATGTGCGAGGGGCATCTCGGCCGCGAACGCGACACGGTCCTGACGCCGCTGATGCATGACAGCCCGGCCGAGCTCGGCCAGACGCACCAGGTGCGTGACTGGAAGAAGGGCGAGGTCGAACCCATCCCCGGCAAGACCATGCCCGCCGTCACCGTCGTCGAGCGCGACTATCCGAACACCCATGCGCGCTTCACCGCGCTCGGGCCGCTGATGGACAGGCTCGGCAACAACGGCAAGGGCATCGCCTGGAAGACGGAGCACGAGGTGGAGTTCCTTCGCCACCTCAATGGCGAGGTCGAGGTGCCGGGCGTCGAGGGCAAGCTCGCGCGGATGGAATCCGACATCGACGCCTGCGAGACGCTGATGCACCTGGCCCCCGAGACCAACGGCCATGTCGCGGTGAAGGCATGGGCGGCGCTGGGCAGGGCCACCGGGCGCGACCACACGCATCTCGCGACGCCGAAGGAGCACGAGGCCATCCGCTTCCGCGACGTGCAGGCGCAACCCCGCAAGATCATCTCCTCCCCCATCTGGTCGGGGCTGGAGAGCGAGGAGGTCTGCTACAACGCCGGCTACACCAACGTGCATGAGCTGATCCCCTGGCGCACGCTCACCGGGCGACAGCAGCTGTATCAGGACCATCCCTGGATGCTCGCCTTCGGGGAGGCGCTCTGCCTGTATCGCCCGCCGGTGGACCTGCGCGCGCACGGCCCGATGCACGGCGTGAAGCCGAACGGAAACACGGAGATCGCGCTCAACTTCATCACGCCGCACCAGAAGTGGGGCATCCACAGCGTCTACACGGACAACCTGCTGATGCTGACGCTCTCGCGCGGCGGGCCGATCGTCTGGCTCAGCGAGATCGACGCCGCGACCATGGGCATCGAGGACAATGACTGGGTGGAGGCCTTCAACGTCAACGGCGCGCTCTGCGCCCGCGCCGTCGTCTCCCAGCGCGTCCCGAAGGGGATGATCATGATGTACCACGCGCAGGAGAAGATCGTGAACGTGCCGGGCAGCGAGATCACGCATGCCCGCGGCGGCATCCACAACTCGGTCACCCGCGCCACGATCAAGCCGACGCACATGATCGGCGGCTACGCGCAGCTCGCCTACGGCTTCAACTACTACGGCACGATCGGCACCAACCGCGACGAGTTCGTCATCGTCAGGAAGATGGCGAATGTCGAATGGCTCGACGGCCCGCGCGTGACACCCCAGGCAGCAGACCTCAAGGCGGCGGAGTAACGGCCATGAAGATCCGCGCACAGATCGCGATGGTGCTCAACCTCGACAAGTGCATCGGCTGTCACACCTGCTCGGTCACCTGCAAGCAGGTGTGGACCAGCCGCGAGGGCGTCGAATACGCCTGGTTCAACAATGTCGAGACCAAGCCCGGCATCGGCTACCCGAAGGACTGGGAGAACCAGGACAAGTGGAAGGGCGGCTGGACGCGCAAGCGCAACGGCTCCATCCAGCCGCGCATCGGGGCGAAGTGGCGCATCCTCGCCAACATCTTCGCCAATCCGAACCTGCCGGAGATTGACGACTACTACGAGCCCTTCACCTTCGACTACACGCACCTGCAGACCGCGCCGGAAAGCGTGACGATGCCCGTCGCGCGCCCCGTCTCGCTCATCACCGGGGAGCGGATGGAGATCAAGTGGGGCCCGAACTGGGAGGAGATCCTGGGCACGGAGTTCCGCAAGCGCTCCAAGGACCGCAACTTCGACGGCATCCAGAAGGAGATGTACGGGCAGTTCGAGAAGACCTTCATGTTCTACCTGCCGCGACTGTGCGAGCACTGCCTCAACCCGGCCTGCGTCGCCTCCTGCCCGTCGGGGTCGATCTACAAGCGGGAGGAGGACGGCATCGTCCTGATCGACCAGGAGAAGTGCCGCGGCTGGCGCATGTGCGTCTCCGCCTGCCCCTACAAGAAAATCTACTACAACTGGCAGTCGGGTAAGGCCGAGAAGTGCATCTTCTGCTACCCGCGCATCGAGGCGGGCGAGCCGACCGTGTGCTCCGAGACCTGTGTCGGCCGCATCCGCTACCTCGGCGTGCTGCTCTACGACGCCGACCGCATCGCGGAAGCGGCGAGTGCGGAGAACGAGCAGCAGCTCTACCGCAAGCAGCTGGACATCTTCCTCGATCCCTCCGACCCGCAGGTGATCGAGCAGGCGCGCCGCGACGGCGTGCCGGAAGCCTGGCTCGAGGCCGCGCGCAACAGCCCCACCTACAAGATGTGCATCGACTGGCAGATCGCCTTCCCGCTGCATCCCGAATACCGCACGCTGCCGATGGTCTGGTACGTCCCCCCGCTCTCCCCCGTGCAGTCCGCAGTGGAAGCCGGCCATGTCGGCTGGAAGGACGGACTGCCGGACATCGAGAGCCTGCGCATCCCGGTGAAGTACCTCGCCAACCTGCTGACGGCGGGGGCGGAGGCGCCGGTCGTGCTGGCGCTCCAGCGCCTGATGGCGATGCGCATGCACATGCGGGCCCGTACGGTGGAGAACCGCGACGACGCGGAGATCCTGGCGAAGGTCGGCCTGACCCGCGCACAGGTGGACGACATGTACCAGACGCTGGCGATCGCGAACTACGAGGACCGCTACGTCATCCCGACCACGCATCGCGAATACGCGGAGAACGCCTTCGACCTGAAGTCGTCCTGCGGCTTCAGCTTCGGCCAGGGCTGCTACGACGGGCGCACCGTCGGCAACCTGTTCAGCGCCTCCGGCCCCTCGGCCGGGCGCATGGCGCCGCCCCGCATCCGCGAGGCGCATGAAGCCGCCCAGCAGCAGGAGCCTGCGAAGTGAACAAGCGCCTCGCCATCCTCTCGCGCCTGCTCCGCTACCCGGATGCGGATCTGCGCGCGGACCTGCCCGACATCGCGGCGGCCATTCCCGGCGCCGGCTTCCGCGCCAACCTCGTTCCCCGCCTGCTGCGCCTGCCGCGCCGCCTGGCGCAGGGCGACGGGCTGGATCGGGAGGAAGCCTATGTGCGCCTCTTCGAGCGCGGCCGCGGCACCTCCCTGCACCTGTTCGAGCACGTCCATGGCGACACCCGCAACCGCGGCCCCGCCATGATCGAGCTCGCGCAGGTGTACGAGCAGGCCGGCTACGCGCTCGATGCGCGGGAGCTGCCGGACTTCCTGCCGCTCTTCCTCGAATTCTGCGCGGTGGCACCCGAGGACGTCGCCGGCAACCTGCTCACGCATTGCGCGCCGATCCTCGACGCGCTGCATGCGCGGCTGCTCGGCCGCGGCAGCGCCGAGGCGCGGCTCTACGCCGTCATCCTCGCCGCGACGCTCGCCGAGATCGGCGCGACGCCCGCCCAGGCGCCGACGCAGGAGCAGGAGCGGACGGACGCCGAGGAATTCGCCGAGCTCGACGCGGCCTACGAGTCCGAGCCCGTCGTCTTCGGCCCGGAATCGGACCCCGACAAGGAAGGCGCCCGCGCCAAGGTCGCCGCCATGATCCAGCGCCTGCGACATTTCCGCGGGCCTTCCGCCACCGCCCGCTGAAGGAGAGCGGAGATGTTCGCCATCTGGGACGCTTTCACCGACTACCTCCACGGCTTCCTCTTCGGCATCTACCCCTACATCTGCATGGGCGTGTTCGTGATCGGCTCGCTCATCCGCTTCGACCGGGACCAGTACACTTGGCGGTCGGGCTCCTCGCAGATGCTGCGGGCGAAGCAGCTTCGCTGGGGCAGCAACCTGTTTCACTTCGGCATCCTGTTCCTTTTCTTCGGCCATTTCGTCGGACTGCTGACGCCGCACTGGGCCTATGAATGGCTGATCGACCCGGCGACGAAGCAGCGCGTCGCGATCATCGCCGGCGGCATCGCCGGCGCGGTGTGCTTCGTCGGGCTCACGATGCTGCTCCATCGCCGCCTGTACGACGACCGCATCCGCCGCACCTCGACCTACGCGGACACCTTCATCCTGCTGCTGCTCTGGGTGCAGCTCTGCCTCGGCCTCGTCACGCTGCCCTTCTCCTTCGGGCATCGCGACGGCGGCGTCATGCTGCTGCTATCGGCCTGGAGCCAGGCGATCGTCACCTTCCAGCCGGGCGCGGCGGACCTCATCCGCGGGCTCGACTTCCCCTACCACGCGCATCTCGTGCTCGGCATGACGCTCTTCCTCGTCACGCCCTTCACGCGGCTCGTGCACATCTTCTCCGCGCCGGTCTGGTACCTCTTCCGCTCCTGGCAGATCGTCCGGGTGCGCGGCGGCGCGACCAACCGGCCCGGGCCCGTCGCGCGCCCCGGCGCGCAGCCGGCGGAGTGACGCCCATGACCGTCCGCTTCCAGCCGCCGCCGCAGAAGCCCGCCGCGCCGGCCGACCCCGCCTGGCCCGAGCACGACGTCGTCGTGAACGGCACCACCATCCCGGCGCGCGACATCGCTGCCGAGATGCAGCACCACCCCGCGGCCTGCGCCGAGATCGCGTGGGAGAACGCCGCGCGCGCCCTCGTCATCCGCCGCCTGCTGCTCGACGCCGCGCGCGCCGGCGGCCACGCGGAGGCCGAGGACGAGGAGGAGGACGCGATCGACGCGCTGCTCGCCGCCGAGATCCGCATCCCTGACCCGGACGATGCCGCGGCACGGCGCTGGCATGCCGCGCATCCCGAGCGCTTCGGCACGCCCGAGGCCTGGGACGCCTCCCACATCCTGATCGCCGCGGACCCCGAGGTGCCGGAGGAAAGGGCGGCGGCGCGTGCGAGGGCCGAGGCGCTGCTCGTGGAGCTGACCGCCTGCCCCGGCCGCCTGCCGGAACTCGCCAGGCTGCACTCCGACTGCCCGTCGCGCGAGGAGGCCGGCCATCTGGGGCGCATCGAGCGCGGCAGCAGCGTGTCGGAGTTCGAGACCATGCTTGCCGGCCTCGAGCCCGGCCAGGTCTGCCCCGTGGTGGTCGAGACGCGCTACGGCATGCACCTCGTGCACCTGCACCAGCACACGCCGCGCCGCGCCGCCGAGTTCGAGGAGGCGCGCCGGCAGGTGGTGCGCGACCTCCGCCACGCCGCCTGGACGGCGGCCGTTCGCCAGTACATCGCCGTGCTGGCCGCGCGCGCGACGATCGAGGGCTTCACGCTCGGCGCCGATGGCGAGGCGCGCGCGGACGGCCCGTTGGTGAATTGAACGAGGGAGGAGGAGGCGCACGCCATGGGCGGCCCGGATGCCCTGTTCGGCTCCCTCGACCCGGCGCTTCTTGCCGATCCGCTTGGTTTCCTCAGCGCCGAGCATGCGCGGCAGCGCGCGCTGCTCGGGCATCTCGAACGCTTCGCGCGCAACCCCGCGCGGCCGGGGCGCGTGGCGATGGCGCGCGCGCTGGCCGCCTGGCTGGCGAAGGACCTGCCGCTGCACCTGCGCGACGAGGAGGAGTCGCTGTTTCCGCGCCTGCCCGACGGCATCGCCGCCCTGGTCGGCACGCTCGCGGCGGAAGGCCGCGCCGCTGCGCGGCAATGCGCGATGCTGCAGGCGGATCTCCTCGCCATCGCCAGGGGTCAGCCGGTGCCCGCGCGCTTCCTGCCGGCGGCGCTGCACTTCGCTGCCGCCTATCGCCGCCACCTCGCGGTCGAGGAGGCGGACCTCCTGCCCGCGGCGCGGCGCAGCCTCAACACCACCGAGCGCGACGCGATCGCCCGCGAGATGGCGGCCCGGCGCGACCAGGGAGAGACCTATGCCTGACCGGATCGAAGCATGGCGGGGGCGGCGCTGACATGGCCCGCCGGGATCCCGGGCCGCCGCGGGGCGGCGCGCTGCGGCGCCTCGTCGAAGGCTTCGACCGCTTCCGCGGCCAGCATTTCGACCAGGACCACGATCTCTACGACGCGCTGCTCGACGGGCAGCGGCCGGAGGTGATGGTGATCGCCTGCTCCGACAGCCGCACCGACCCCGCCATCATCTACGGCGCCCGGCCCGGCGAGCTCTTCGTCATCCGCAACGTCGCCGCGCTGGTGCCGGAATACGAGCGGGACCATCGCCCGCGCGGCACCTCCTCGGCGATCGAGTTCGGCGTGAAGGCGCTCGGCGTGCGGCACATCATCGTGCTCGGCCATTCCTTCTGCGCGGGCGTGCGCTGCCTGCTGGAACACGATCATGGCGGCCAGCGCTTCGAATTCGTCTCCGACTGGGTGAACATCGCGCGCGAGGTGCGCGAGGAGATGGACGGGCTCGTCACCGACGCCGACCGCGCCGTGGTCGCGCGCCGGGCCGAGCAGGCGACGGTGCTGGCAAGCCTCCGCCACCTCGCCACCTATCCCTTCGTCGCCGAGGGCGTGCGCGAGGGGCGCCTCGCGCTGCATGGCTGGTACTTCCACTTCGGCTGGGGGCTGCTGCAGGCGGCGCAGACACCGGACGGCCCGTTCCTCCAGGTGGATGGCGGCGCGACGCCGCGCCCGGCGCTCGGCCTCGCCGAGGCCGGCGTAACCCCGGCCGCCATCGGCCTCGCCGCGGCGCTCCGCTGCGACGACGCGGCGGGCTGACCCCTCCGGGCTTGCCAGACCGCGTCGCGCGGGGTTGAACCCCGGTCCCTTCGGACCGCCCCGCGCATGCGCCCCGCCATCGGCATCGACTTCGGCACCACCAACAGCGTCGTCGCCATGCTGCGGCCGGATGGCGGCTGCGAGACGCTGCGCCACGCGACGGGCGAGGTGTTCCGCTCCGTGCTCTGCTTCTGGTCCGGAGCCGATGGGCGGATGCGCCACGCCGCCGGGCCCGCGGGCATCGAGGCCTATCTCGACGATCCGCTCGGCAGCCGGCTCATCATGTCGCTCAAGAGCTACCTGGCGCAGCGCAGCTTCACCGAGACGCGCATCTTCGGCCGCGCTTGGCGGCTGGAGGATCTCGTGGCGCTGTTCCTGCGGGAGTTGCTCGCGCCCTTCCGTGCGGAGCTGGACGGCGCGCGCATCGTCGTCGGCCGGCCGGTGCGCTTCGTGGGCGACGCGGATGGCGATGGGCTCGGCGAGCGGCGGCTTCAGGCCGCCTTCGCGGCCGCCGGCATGCCGGACGTCGTGTTGGCGCTGGAACCCGCCGGTGCCGGCCATCGCTTCGCCGCCGGGCTCGACCGCGCGGCGACGGTGCTGGTCGCCGATTTCGGCGGCGGCACGAGCGACTTCTCCGTCCTCCGCTTCGACCCGGGCCCGCCACGCCGGGTCACGCCGCTCGGCCATGCCGGCGTCGGCATCGCGGGCGATGCCTTCGACTACCGCATCATCGACCATGTCGTCTCGCCCGCGCTCGGCAAGGGCGGCAGCTACGCGGTCATGGGCAAGACGCTGCCGGTGCCGCCCGGATGGTTCACGAGCTTCGCGCGCTGGCACCACCTGTCGCTGATGCGCGCGCCGCGCACGCTGCGCGACATCGCCGAGGTCGCGCGCACCGCCGAGCATCCGGAGCGGCTGCGCCGCCTCATCCGCCTGATCGAGGACGAGGCGGGCTACGAGCTCTACCGCGCCGTCTCGGCCGCCAAGAATGCGCTGTCGCGGGCCGGGGTGGCGACGCTGCGCTTCGCGCATGGCGACTTCGTGCTGGAGGCGCCGATCGAGCGCGCCGCGTTCGAGGGCTGGATCGCGCCGGACCTCGCCCGGATCGCGGCCGCGCTCGATGCGGCGCTGGCCGATGCGGGGCTCGCCGCCGCGCAGGTGGACCGGGTCTTCCTCACCGGCGGCACGTCGCTGGTGCCGGCCGTCCGCCGGCTGTTCGAGGAACGCTTCGGGCCGGCGCGCGTTGCGGGCGGCGGCGAGTTCGTGTCCGTGGCGGAGGGCCTCGCGCTGATCGCGGGCGAGATGGGCTGAGGCGGCACGCCGCGGCGCCTGGCCGCTGCGCCCTCGCAAGTCAGCCTGTCGCGTCGCATCCCGCGCAGGTCAGCAGCCCGCGTCGTTCGCGCGCGGGCTCGACGAGGTAGCCGCAGCGCAGGCAGTTCGCGCCGTCATCGGTGGTATCGAAGGGGTCGGCGACGGGCCGCGCCTGTGGCGCGGCAGCCGCCTTGCGCGGCCTGCCGGGGCCGCGCCGCGGCTCGGG
>NZ_JACADQ010000129.1 GCF_016106015.1 Neoroseomonas rubea | reverse complement strand
TCGGCTTGCCGTTGGGCCGGCGGATCATGATCGGGAAGAACTGGTGCAGGCCGGGTTCGAAGGCTTCCACCACCTCCCGGAACTCCGCCGAGACGCCCCAGCAGGCGACGACCGGCAGGAAGTCGGCTAACGCCTGGTGCTTCGAGGTGAGCCAGAACTCAGGCTTCACATCCCCGGGTTCGAAGCGGACGCCCTTGTTGCCGAAGTCGAACCCTCCAAGAGGCGTTCGTCGTTCACCGGCGCTGGTAAGCACGCCATGCGCCTCCGGCCCCTCGATCGGTGCCCCGTTGACCACCGGCCTCAGGCGCGTGTCGTGCGCGAACTTGATCATCGCTGCCATCGGGTCCCGCCCTCCACGCTCGGCGCCCAAAAGTTAGAAAAGGGAGGGGGCTCGGGGGAGGTTCCCCTCCCCCGACCTGCTTCACTTACTGCTGCGGAATCCCCGCCGCCCGGACCACGGTCGCCCAGCGCTCCACCTCGCTGCGCACGAGTCGCGCGAGGGCGTCCGGCCCCTGTGCCTCGGGCGCGGCTGGAATGGACCCAAGCGCTTCGATCCGCGCGCGGATCGCCGGGTCGTTCACCGCCGCGCGCAACGCGGCGTCGAGGCGCGCGACGACCGGCGCCGGCGTGCCGCGCGGCGCGAACACCGCGTTCCAGCCCTGGAAGATGTAGTCCGGCACGCCCGCCTCGATGGCGGAGGGCACGTTCGGCGCGTTCGGGTTGCGCGTCGCCGCCCCGGTGAGCAGGCCACGCATGGTGCCGGCCGTGATCTGCGGCACCGCGGCGGGCGCGAGAAGGCAAGCGCTGTCCACCGTCTGCGCCACCACGTCGTTCAGCGCGGGTCCTTCGCCGCGATAGGGGATGTTGTTCAGTTCCACCCGCGCCAGGTGCTGGAACAGCGCGCAGGCGAGGTGGTTGGTGGAGCCGATGCCGGCATGGGCGTTGGTGACCGTGCCGGGATTCGCGCGCGCCATGGCGATGAATTGCTCCATGGTCTGCGCCGGGTGTCCGTTGCGCACCACGAAGAAGAGCGGCGTGCCGGCGATCAGCCCGATCGGCTGCAGTTCGCGCGGGTCGTAGGCGATGGAGCGGTAGATGGAGGGGGCCGCGGAATGGCTGCCGAGGCTGCCCACCGTCAGCGTGTAGCCGTCCGGTGCGGCCTGGGCGCCGCGCGCGCCGCCGATCGTGCCGCCGGCGCCGGAGACGTTCTCCACCACCACGCTGCGGCCGAGGCTGCGCGTCATGTGCTCGGCGACGATGCGGGCGAGCACATCGGTCGCCCCACCCGGGGCGAAGACGACGATCATGTTGATCTGCCGCGCGGGAAAATCCTGGGCGCGCGCGGGCGCGACGCAGGCGAGCAGCAACGCCGCGGCGGCGGCGAGCAGGCGGGTCATGGTTGGTGTCCTCCCGTTGAGGCCCATCCGGGCCCCGGTTGTTGCGCCTAGCGAAACCCTTTTCGCTTTACGTCGTCAAGGCTATGGTTCGCCCGGTATGGTTTCGTCTAGCGGATCGGGGCGCGGCATGGCGGAGGAGAGCGGAGCGGCGGGCGCGCGGGGGGGCAAGGATCCCTATCTGCTGGCGTCGCTCCATCGCGGGCTCGAAGTCCTGGACTGCTTCGCCGAGCGCGAGAGCTGGACGCTGTCCGACCTCGCCGCCCATCTGGGGCACAACAAGGCGACGATCTTCCGCGTGCTGCACACGCTGGAGCAGTTCGGCTACCTCGCGAAGGATTCCGCGACGGGCCGCTACGGGCTGGGCCTGCGGCTGCATGCGCTCGGCACGGCCGCGATGCGGCACGAGCAATTGCGCTGGCAGGCCCTGCCGCCCCTGCAGGACCTGGCCGAAGCGACCGGCGAGACGGTCCATGTCGGCATCCTGCACGAAGGCGTCGTCGTTACCGTGCAGATCGTCGAGGGCACGCATGCGGTGCGGATGCATTCCGCCGTCGGCAAGCGCAGCCCGGCCCATGCCAGCGCGCTGGGCAAGGTGCTGCTCGCGCACCTGCCGGATGCCGAGGTGGACGGCGTGATCGCCGCGCAGGGCTTGGCCCGCTTCACCGCGAACACCATCACCACGCCGGAGGCGCTGCGCGCCGCGCTGCATCGCGTGCGGCTCGACGGCATCGCGCGGGACGAGGAGGAGATCGAGAAGGGGCTGCGCTGCCTCGCCGCCCCGATCACCGATCGGTCGGGCCGGCCCACAGCGGCGCTCGCGATCTCCGCACCCGCCTCGCGCATGGATGCGGCGCGCGTCGCGGAGCTCGTGCCACGCGTGAAGGCGACGGCGGCGCGCATATCGCGGATGCTCGGCAGCCCCTCCATGGCGGCGGCCTGACAGTAACCATCGAAGGGAAACGTCCATGGACGGCAGCAGCAAGGCGGCGCTGATGAACGGCGCCGAAATCATCGTCGACCACCTGGTGCGCAAGAAGGTGCCCTACCTGTTCGGCCTGTGCGGGCACGGCATCACCGGCTTCATGGATGCCGCCTTCAAGGCGCAGAACCGCATCCGCACTGTCTCGACGCACCATGAGCAGACCGCCGGGCACATGGCCGACGCCTACTACAAGGTGCGCGGGGAGCCGGTGGCGACCTTCACCTCCTGCGGGCCGGGTTCGGCCAACATGGTGGTGGCGCTGGCCGCGGCGATGATGGACAGCAGCGCCTTCCTCGCCATCACCGGCAACGTCCCGACCGGCCAGTTCAACCGCGGCCCGTTCCAGGAGACGGGGCGGCATTTCCAGGGCGACTTCCCCTCCGTCATTCGCCCCTATGTGAAGCGGTCCTTCCAGCCGACGCGGGCGGACATGGTGCCGCTCGCGGTTACGCAGGCCTGGGACCAGCTGACGGCGGGACGGCCGGGGCCGGTCAATCTCGACGTGCCGCTCAACGTCTTCGTCGAGGAGACAGCGCACACACCGTCGGACGTGCCGAACCGCGTGGTCAACGGCGCGCCGGGCAACCCGGCGGAACTCTCGGCCGCGCTCGACCTGCTGCTCGCGGCCGAACGCCCGGTCATCATCGCCGGCCAGGGCGTGCTGATCGGACACGCCTGCGACGCGCTGGTGCGATTCGCCGAGCTGACGCGCATCCCAGTGGTGACGAGCCCGAACGGCAAGGGCGCGATCCCCGACCGGCACGAGCTCGCCTTCGGCGCGACCGGGCGCAACGGCGCCTATGCCGCGAACGACGCGACGCGCAACGCCGATGTCATCCTCGCCATCGGCTTCTCCTTCGACGACCGGGCGACGAGCGCCTGGCTCGACGGCTACACGCTGTCGATCCCACCCTCCCGCCTGATCCAGATCGACATCGACCCCAGCGAGATCGGCCGCAACTACCCGGCCGAATACGGCATCCTGGGCGATGCGAAGGCGAGCCTCGACTTCCTGATCGAAGCCGCCCGGGCACGAATCGGCGGCGCGCGGGAGATCACGGCGGGCTGGCTCGCCCGGCTGGGGAAGGGCCGCGCGGTGTGGCGCGAATACCAAGGCGGCCTCGCCGAATCGGACCAGATGCCGCTACGCCCCGAACGGCTGATGCGGGCGCTCTCGCGCGCCATTCCGGAGGATGCGGTCGTCGCCTCCGATGTCGGCGTGCACCACAACTGGATCATCCAGCTGATGGACACGCTGCGGCCGCGGCACCTGATCCATTCCTGGGGCTTCGCGGCGATGGGGTTCGCGACCTCGGGCATCCTCGGGGCGAAGCTCGCCGCCCCCGACCGGCCCTGCGTCGCCGTGGTCGGCGACGGGTCGTTCCTGATGACGCCGCACGCGCTGGCCACCGCGGTGGAATACGACATCCCCGTCGTCTGGGTGGTGTGGAACAACAACGGCTTCTGCTCGATCCGCGACATCCAGCACGGGATGTTCGGCGGGCGGGAACTCGCCACCGCCTTCGAGGTGCAGCGCACCGGGGAGCTCTACAGCCCCGACTTCGCGCTGATGGCGAAGTCCTACGGCGTCGCCTCCCACCGCGTCACCCATGTGGGAGAGGTGGAAGACGCGATCCAGACGGCGATCAAGGCGAACCGTCCCTACCTGGTCGAAGTACCGGTGGACCGGGACATCCGCCCGATCGGCACCGGGTCGTGGGACCTGCCGCCCCTGCCCAATCCGGAGCCGAACTTCCTCAAGGCGCTGCAGGCGCGCGGTCTGTCGCTGTAGCGGGCGTCAGCCCGCCTCGGCGGCCTCGAGCGTCACGACGCGGTTCCGCCCCTGCTGCTTGGCGCGATACAGCGCGGCATCCGCCCGGTCGATCCAGGCCGCGACGGGTTCGCCGGGCTCGTAGCGCGCGGCACCGATCGACACGGTGACATTGCCGATCGATTCGTTCTTGCCGCGCAGGCTGATTCGGCGCCCGGCGAGGGCGCCGCGCAGGCGCTCGGCATGCCCCATCGCGGCGCCGATCGGCGTCGCGGGCAGCAGCATCGCGAATTCCTCCCCGCCATAGCGCGCGGGGCGGCCGTGGTCGGGCCCTTGCTGCGCCAGCGTGCTTGCCACCAGGCGGATCACCGCGTCGCCCACGGCATGGCCCCAGGTGTCGTTGACCCGCTTGAAGTGGTCGATGTCGATCATCAGCAGGGAGAGATCCTGCCCACTGTTCATCGCCTGCCCCGCATGCTCCACGATCATGGCGTCGAAGGCGCGACGGTTCGGCAGGGTGGTGAGCGCATCGGTCTGGGAGGCGCGCTGCGCGGCGGCCAGTTTCGATTCGAGTTCCGTGATACGGGCGCCGGAGGCCTGCAGTTCATCACCCAGGCGCTTCGACCGCGCTGACAGCGCCGCGGTTTCGGCACTGAGCCGCGTGACCAGGGCGGCAAGCCCCTGCCCGTCGCCCGGAATCGCGTCGGCGACCTCGTTCAGCGTAGCCCCGTAGCGCGCGGCGTCGGCACCCGCCTCGCGGATCCGGCCCGCGGCCTCCCGCAGGGTGGCGCCGGCTTCGCGCGCCGCCTGGCGTTCCGGCGTGTCGGCGAAGAACAGGTCGTAGAGTTCCGCCATCATGTAGGAGTCCACGACGCGCCGGTTCGACAGGGCGATCGATACCAGCCGACGCAGTTCCTCGATGCGCCCGGCATGGAATTCGTACCAGACGGCGTAGTTCTGCGGCGTCGGCGGCAGCGCGAAATGCCGAAGCGAGGCGAAGGCCGCCTCGGAATGGCGCGTCGCCGCCGAAAGATCGTCAACCTGCATGGACACCTCCGCATCGCGGGCGGATCGGTTTTGACATGGATCACATGAATTGTTCGTTGATCCCGGCGGGCGATCGAACCGCGACGGGTTTGGCGTCAGGCGCGGCGGGATGCCTTGCCGCACGGCCGATCGCTGCAGTCCTCCACGGCGATGCACGGGCGGGACGGATCAGAGCTTCCCGACAAGGTCCCCAAAGCCCCAGATCAGCGTGCCGATGACAAGCAGGGCGAAGCCCGCCTTCTCCAGCACCTGGCGGTCGATGTCCTTCTGCAGTTGCTTGAAGGAGGCCAGGCGCGCGGTGCGCTCCGCCCCGTCCGCCTTCTCCATGTCGTGCAGCAGCGCGAGCAGGTCGTTGCGCGCGATCAGGATTTTTCGACTGGCCAGCACCAGGCCGAGCGCGGTGAGCACTGCGCCCGACCGTGCCAGCCACGTCCCGTCGGCGGTGGCGGTGGACAGCCACACGGCGCCGCCGACGGTCGCGACCGACGCCGCCCAGAACCCCAGCACGATCCGCCGGAGCGAGGCGACACCCTGCGGCACGGCTAGAAGCCTTCCAGCACGACCTTGCCGATCATGGCGCCGCTTTCGACCAGCGCATGCGCCTGGCGCAGCTTCTCGGCATCCATGGGGCCAAGGTTGCGCGTCATGGTGTGGCGGATGCGGCCATGCTCCACCAGCTCCGCCACCGCGTCGAGCAGCCGGTGCTGCTCGATCATGTCCGGCGTGCCGAACATCGGCCGGGTGAACATCAGCTCCCAATGCAGCGAGACCGATTTCGGCATAAGCTGTCGCGCATCGATCGGCGCCTGGCTCTCGATCAGCACGATGGCACCCTGGGGCGCCACGCAGGCGACGATCTGCTCCCAGTTCCGCGCCGTGGTGTTGGTGGAGAAGACGTAGCGCGGCTTCACGCCGAGCGCCTTGAGCTGATGCGCGATATCGCCCTTGTGATCCACCACGTGATGCGCGCCGAGGTCGCGGCACCATTGCGCCGTCTCGGGCCGCGACGCGGTGGCGACGACCGTCAGCGCGGTGCGCTGCCGCGCCACCTGGATCACCATCGACCCGACGCCGCCCGCGCCGCCGATGACCAGCAGCGCCTCCCCCGCGCCGCCGCCCTCATGCACGCCGAGCCGGTCGTGCAGCCCTTCCCAGGCCGTGATCGTCGTGAGCGGCAGGGACGCCGCCTCGGCGAAGGTGAGGCTGCGCGGCTTGCGCCCGACGATCCGCTCATCGACCAGTTGGAGTTCGGCATTGCTGCCGGCGCGGTTGACGACGCCTGCGTAGAACACCTCCTCCCCCGGGCGGAACAGGGTGCAGGCGGGGCCGACCGCGCGCACGATGCCGGCGGCATCGAAGCCGAGGACGCGCGGCCCGTCCTTCGGCTCCTCCGACCGGCGCCGCTTGGTGTCCACGGGGTTGACCGAGACGGCGCGGACCTCGACCAGCATGTCGTGGCCCTCCGGCGCGGCCGGCGCCGGGATCTCGAGGTCGAGCAGCGCCTCCGGATGGTCGACCGGATGGCATTTCAGGAAACCGACCGCCTTCATGCGTCCCTCCGCGTGATAGCGGCCGGATATAGGACGGATTCAGCCGACGCGCAGCAGGGTGGGCCCGTTCTCCCGCAGCCAGTCCTGCGCGGCTTCCCGGTGCGGGGTCAGGCCTTCGACATGCGCCCAGAAGCGCGAGGAGTGGTTCAGCTCGCGCAGATGCGCGACCTCATGCGCCACGACGTAGTCCAGCACCCAGTCCGGCGACATGACGAGCCGCCAGGAGAAGGCGAGCGTGCCGTCCGGCGCGCAGGATCCCCAGCGGCTCTGCGTGTCCTTGAGCCGGATGGCGCGGATGCGCACGCCGAGCGCCGCCGCGTGCCCTTCCGCCAGCGCGGCGATCCGGCGCTTCGCCTCGGTGCGCAGGAAATCCTTCACGCGCCTCGCGAGGAATTCGGCTCGCCCGGAGACGACGATCGTCGCACCGTCCAGGAAGGCGCCGCCGCGCGCCGCGGGATCGTGGCGGATCACATGCGGGCGGCCGCCCAGCAGCACCTCCACGCCCGGCGCCAGGTCGACTGCCGGTGCCAGCGCCGCCAGGCGCTGCATAACCCAGGCGGCATGGGTCGTCAGCAGGGCCATGCCGGCCCGCCGTCCGGCGCGCATGGGCAATGTCACCACCACCTCCCCCGCACGGGGGTCGATGCGCAGGCTGACGCGGCGCGCGCGCGGCGAACGGTGCCAGCGCACGGGGCAGTCGACAGGCGGACCGAGAACCCCGGGACGCAGCGCGATGGTTTCCGACTCGGGAAGCAGCATGCGCGCACCATGGCGCAGCAGAGGTGAACGCTTCAACCGCTTGACAGATGCGCAGCGCACGCGACCTCTGCACATCATGCCCGATGCGCTTCGACCGCTGCCGCCGCTGCTCCTGCTCGGCGCGATCTGGGGTGGGACACCGGTCTTCGTGAAGCATCTCGGCGCGACCGGCTGGCCGCCCATGCTGATCGCGGCGGCGGCCGGGGCGGTCAGCGCGGCGATCCTCCTCGGCATCTGCTGGCTGCGCGGCATCGCGTTGCCGCTCTCCCGCGCGCATCTGCTGCACTACGCGGTGTCGGGGCTGACCGGCCTCGCGCTCGCCAACCTCGTCGGCTTCACGAGCCTGCAGCACATTCCCGCCGGCTTCTTCGCGCTTCTCGTGCCGCTCTCGCCGATGCTGACCGTGCTCGGCGCCGCGGCGATGGGGATGGAGCGGATGACGGGCCGTCGCCTGCTCGGCACCACGCTCGGCCTGGCCGGCGTGCTGCTGGCGATGAGCCCAGGTGCCGCGCTGCCCGATCCCGCGCTGCTGCCCTGGGCGCTGCTCGCTGCGCTGACACCGGTCTGCTACGCGGCGTCCAACCTGCTCGCGGTGCGGCTCGCGCCGAAGGGCGCGCCGCCGCTCGCGCTCGCCACCGGCACGCTGGCCGCGGGCGCGGCGCAGGCGGCGATCTTCGCGGCGCTGATGGGGCATCTGGTGCTGCCGCCGGTCGTGGGGCTGCCGGTCTCGCTCGCGCAGGGCGCGGCGACGGCGCTCGCCTTCCTCGTCTATTTCCGCTCGCTCGCGGCGCATGGCGGCGTCGTCACGTCCCAGACCGGCTACATCGTGACGCTGACGGGCATCGCCTGGGGCTGGGCGCTGTTCGGCGAGAGGCCGGGCTGGCTGACCATCCCGGCCGCGTCGCTGGTCTTTGCCGGGCTCGCGCTGGTGACGCTGCCCGGCCGCAAGATCACCCGATCAGGTGCTTGAGCTCGGTCTCGACGAAGGCGAAGGCGGTGTCGCCGGCGTTGACGACATTGTGCTCGATGCCGGCAGCGCGGGCATAGGCGACGCCGGCCTTGATCTCCGCCGTCGCCGTCTGCCCGCCCGGCAGTTCCAGCAGCATCTGCCCGTCGTTCACCGGCACGACGACATACGCCATGCCGTGCCGGTGCCAGCCGGTCTCGGAGCCCGGCGGGAAATCCCACCGGGTCACGCGCACATTGGCGTCGTCCACCTGCACGGTGGCGATCGCGGGCGGGCGGCAGCGGAGAGGCTCGTTTGTCTGCAGCGGCCGATTCAGACCTCCACGCCCTTCGGCGTTCCGGCCATCGGACGCCGTCATTCCGCGGCGGCCTTCGCGGCGGGCATCCCCGGCAGCGGCAGCGCACCGGCCGCGCCCCAGGCGGCCCACACCTTCTCCGCCTGCTCGGCCGTCAGCGGCAAATGCGGCGGGCGGATCACGCGCCAGCCGGCATCGCCCGTGCTGCGCGCGATGATCTCCCGCAGGCCCGAAATCAAGGGCACCGAGGTCGCCGCACGGCGCGTCGCCGTCAGCGTCGCCTGCGCGGCATCGGCCTCGGGCCCCGTGCGCTTCGCATAGACGATGCCGCCCCAATGGCTGTTCGCGTTGGAGGCCGCGGTGATGCAGCCCGCCCCGCCCTCGGCCAGGATCTGCTGCAGGAACTCGTCGCTGCCCGAATAGACCTCGAACCCGTCCTTCGCGAACTCACGCACCATCGCCTGCATGTTGGCGTAGTCGCCAGAGGAATCCTTCACGCCCTTGATCACGCCCGGGAAGGCCTTCAGCAGCCGCCCGATCAGGTCGAGGCTGAAGGGCACCGCCGATTGCTGCGGGAAGTGATAGAGGTAGATCGCTACACCGCCGCCGACGCGGTTCACCACCTCGCTGAAATACGCGAACAGCCCGTCATCCGATGGCCCCTTGTAGTAGAAGGGCGGCAGCATCAGCACGCCGGGGCAGCCGGCGTCGCGCGCATGCTTCGTGAGTTCGACGCTGTCCGTCAGGCTGGCGCAGCCCGTCCCCGGCATCAGCTTCGCCGCGGGAATGCCGCGCGCGATGAGCCCTTCCAGGATCTGCTTGCGCTCATGCAGGCCGAAGGAATTCGCCTCCCCCGTCGTGCCCAGCACGCCGAGCCCGTTGCACCCGTTCGCCAACAGCCACCGGGCATGCGCCGCCATGCGGTCGAGGTCGGGCGCGAGGTCGGGGCCCATCGCCGTCAGCACCGCGGCGTTCACGCCGCCATAGATCGCGTTCTTCATCAGGATTTCCCCCGCTTCGTCATGCTGGTCTCTATGCGCGCCTTGGTCGGCCAGCGGCCGGGCCAGGCAACGACGTGGTCCTCGAAATCGCCCGCGGCGCGCTCCGCCACCGCGCGCCCGCGAACCGACACGCCGGCCTCGTGCACCGTCTCGGCCCGGCCGGAGACCAGCGGATGCCACCAGGGCAGGTCGCGGCCTTCAGCCACCAGGCGATAGGCGCAGGTCGGCGGCAGCCAGTCCGCCGCGGCGACGCGTGCGGGCGTCAGCTTCACGCAGTCCGGCACGCGGCGCTTGCGGTTCGCGTAGTCCTTGCAGCGGCAGTTCTCGAGGTCGAGCAGCCGGCACGCCACCTCGGTGAAGTGGACGCGCTCGGTCTCCTCGTCGCGCAGCTTGTGCAGGCAGCAACGGCCGCAGCCGTCGCACAGGCTTTCCCATTCCGCGCGCGTCATCGCGTCGAGCGTCTTCGCCCGCCAGAAGGGAAGGTCTTCGGTCACTTGAGTAGTCTAGGACAGCGCCCGGCCCTGTGGAACCGCCGCGCCGTCCCGCCCGCCGCGCGCCAGCCCTGCGCGCGGCGTCAGGTCAACGCGTACCGCCGCGCGGCGGCGCCGGCAGGCTTTCGGACTGCACGCGCCCGCCCGTGCCGCCCGGGGCCGGGGTAATGACGGCCTGCGGCGGCGCCGAAC
>NZ_JACADQ010000128.1 GCF_016106015.1 Neoroseomonas rubea | reverse complement strand
TATCGACGGTGATGATGTCCCCGATGCCGGCCGCCGCCGCGACGGTGCGCGCGCCGACGACGCCGGCCGCGGGACCCGACAGCGCCGTCTGCGCCGGGGCGCGGCGGATCGAAGCCGCGCCCGCCACGCCGCCATTGGATTTCATCAGCAGCAGCGGCGCGGCGATGCCGGAGTCCGCGAGGCGCCGTTCGAGCCGCGCGATATAGGTCGAGACCGCCGGCATGACGGCGGCATTGAGCACCGTCGCCATGCTGCGCTCGTATTCCCGCACGACGGGGAAGACATCGACCGAGGCGGTCAGGGCAAGGCCCGGCGCTTCCTCCGCCAGGATCGCGAGCGCGCGGCGCTCATGCGACGGATTTGCGAAGGCGTGCAGGAAGCACACGGCGATCGCCTCCGCCCCCGCCGCCAGCGCGCGGCGCGCCGCGTCGCGCACCGCGGCCTCGTCGAGCGGAAGGAGTTCGCTGCCATCCGCGGCGATGCGGCCGGCCGCCTCGAAGACCAAAGCGGGCGGGACGGGCCGGCGCGGCTTCACCCAGGCCCACAGGTTGTCGCGCCGCGGCAGGTCGGCGCGGCCGATCTCGAGCACATGGCGGAAGCCGGCATTGGTCAGCAAGGCGGTGCGCGCGGTGCGGCCTTCCAGGATCAGGTTGGTGGCGACCGTGGTGCCGTGCAGCACGCGGCCGATCTCCCCCGCCCCGCGCCCGGCGGCGGCGAGCGCCTGCGCGACGCCGGCGACGAAGGCCTCGGACGGGTCGCGCGGCGTGGACGGCGTCTTGGCCGTCCAGGCGCGGCCCGTCGCGGCGTCCTGCAGCGTGACGTCGGTGAAGGTGCCGCCGATATCGACGGCGACGATCAGGTCACGCGACGGCATCGCGGTACTCCCGCCGGTGGAACAGTGCGGCGGGCGGCCGCTGCGCGCGCAGCGCGGCGGTTGCCGCGGCATCGACCGCGCCGTCCCGGATCGCGACGCCGTAGTCGCGCGCCGCCGCATCCGCGCTGACGAAGCCGCCCAGCACGTCCTCGAGCACGCGCTCGGCCGGGCGGTCGAAGGGATGGCCCCAGCCGCCGCCGCCGCCGGTCTCGATGCGGAACACGTCGCCCCTGCGCAGGATGGTGCCGTCCGACAGCGGCGCGAGGATGCGTTCCGCCGCGGTGCCCGGATTGACCACGGCGCGGCCGGACCCGCCATTCATCCCGCCCGCGACGCCCCAGGGCGGGTTGCGCACGCTGTCGATGCGCACGGCGAGCATCGCCTCATCGGCCAGCACCTCGAATTCGCGGACCACGCCGCAGCCGCCGCGGTGCAGCCCCGGCCCGCCGGAATCGAGGTTCAGCCCGTAGGCGCGCAGGCGGACGGGATAGGTCAGTTCCATGAACTCCGCCGGGTAGTTCTCCTGCGCCACGAAGTAGACGGCGTCGGTGCCGTCGGCGAAGGGGCGCGCGCCATAGCCCACGCCGATGCCGTCGCTGAGCAGGAAGCGCTTGCCCTCGGCGACGCCGCGCAGCGCGATGACGACATAGGCCGAATGCGCGGCCGGCGCCTCCCCGCCGCGCGCGACGGCCACGAGGCCATGCAGCGCGGCAAGCAGCCGCATCATCGTCAGCCCGCGCAGGCCTAGCGGCGCCGGCGCGCGCGGGGCGAGCAGCGAGCCTTCCCGCAGCAGCACGCCGTCGATCGCGCGCGGCCCGCCGGCGTTCAGCACCTGGCCCGGCTGGCCCTGGAGCACGTAAAGGCCGAGCGCCATCCCGGGCACATCCGGGTGCATCAGCAGGTTCACCGGGCCGGGCGCCTGGTCGTCGGTCTCGGTCGCGTCGAAGATGAAGCGATCATCCTCGGTCCGCGTCAGGGCGAGGCGCAGGGTGAAGGGGCCGTTGCCCTGCCCGTCCGTGTCGATGGCATCCGCGAAGCGCGTGGTGCCGACGGGGAAGATGGCGCGCAGCCCCGCGCGCACCGCGGCTTCCGTGCGCGCGAGCAATTGGCCGAAGGCGTCGGCCAGCGTCGCCGCGCCGAAGCGCCCGGCCATCTCGGCGAGCCGCTTCTCGCCGAGCCGCACGGCGGCCATGAGCGCGCGCGTGTCGCCCTGCGATTGCGTCGGGAAGCGGCTGTTGCGCCAGAAGGTGCGCAGCAGGTCCTCATTCGTCTCCCCGCCGCGCATCAGGCGCACGGGCGGGACGATGATGCCTTCCTGGAAATGATCCGTCGCGTCGGGGCTGATCGAGCCCGGCCGGAGGCCGCCGATATCGGAGAAATGCGCCCAGCCCATGACGAAGCCGACGCGCCGCCCGTCATGGAAGGCGGGGGCGAGGAAGACCTGGTCGTTGGAATGGGAGACGGCGCCGCGGCTGCCGTAGCAGTCGTTGTACCAGTACAGGTCGCCTTCTCGCATCGTCTCGATCGGATAGCGTTCGGCCACGGGGCCGACGATGTCGCCGAAGATCGGCAGGTCGCTGCCGACCGCCATGGCGCCGTCGGCGTCGAACAGCGCGGTGTAGAAATCCTTCTTCTCGCGGATGAAGGCCGACATGGCGGTGCGTTCGAGCAGCGCCTCCATCTCCGCCTGCGCGGCGCGGGCGGCGCCGCGGATGATCTCGAGCGTGACGGGGTCGCAAGCGGTCATGGTGCAGCCTCAGGCGGCGAGTTCGCGCCAGCGCAGGCAGGCGACGGCGTGGCCGGGCTCCGCTTGCTCGATGGCGGGCACGGTGCGGGCGCAGTCGGGCGTGGCCTCGGCACAGCGCGGATGGAAGCGGCAGCCGCGCGGGACGGCGGCGAGGCTCGGCGGATCGCCCGGCAGCGACGGCCCGCTCTCCCGCCCATCGAGATGCGGCGCGGCAGCTAGTAGCGCGCGCGTGTAGGGATGGCGCGGCGCGGCGAACAGCGTCTCCACCGCCCCCTGTTCGACCACACGGCCGAGATACATCACCGCGACGCGGTCGCAGACGCGCCGCACGACGGACAGGTCGTGCGAGATGAACAGATAGGTCAGGCCGAAGCGCGCGCGCAGGTCGCGCAGCAGGCGCAGCACCGCGGCCTGGACGGACAGGTCGAGCCCCGCGGTGGGTTCGTCGAGGATCACGACCTTCGGCCGCAGCAGCAGGATGCGCGCCAGCCCGATCCGCCGCTGCTGCCCGCCCGACAATTCATGCGGGTAGCGGTCCGCGAGCGCCGCATCGAGGCCGACGGCGCCGAGCGTCTCGGCGATGCGCGAAGCCTGTTCCGCGCGGTCGGTCACGCCATGGATTGCGAGCCCTTCGGCCAGCGTCGCGCCGACGCGCCACCAGGGGTCGAGCGCCGCACCCGGATCCTGGTGGACATACTGCACGGCGGCGCGCGCGCGCCGCGCCGTACGCGGGTCCATGCCCGAGACACGCTTGCCGGCGAGCCGGATCTCGCCCTTGCTCTCGCGCTGCAGGCCAAGCAGCGCGCGCGCGAGCGTCGTCTTGCCGCAACCGCTCTCACCCACGATGCCGAAGGTCTCGCCTTCCTCGACCGAGATGTCCACGCCATCCACCGCGCGCACGCCGGGACGGTTGCGCAGCAACCCGCGTCGCGCGCCGAGTTCGACCGCAAGGCCCGTGGCACCCAGGATCTCAGCCACCGATCGTCTCCGGCAACGGGTCGGCGTGCCAGGGGCAGGCCACGGCGCGGTCACCCGGCAATGGCAGCAGCGGCGGCGGCTCGACCACGCAGCCCGAATGAATGATCGGACAGCGCGGATGGAAGCGGCAACCGCCCGGCTGCGCTGTCGCCGCGGGCACGGTGCCGGGAATGCCAAGGAGATCCGTCGCACGGTCCGGGTGGCAGGCGAGCAGCAGGCGCGTGTAGGGATGGCGCGGCGCGTCGAGCACATCCCGCGTCGGCCCGGCTTCCGCGACGCGGCCGGCATAGAGGACAGTGACCTCGGCGCAGAGATTCGCGAGCACGCCGAAATCATGCGTGACGAAAAGCAGCGAAAGTCCGCGCTCGACGACCAGGCCGCGCAGCAGCGCAAGAATCTCCCGCTGTGTCGTGACGTCGAGCGCGGTGGTCGGCTCGTCGGCGATGATGAGCGCCGGGTCGCAGGACATCGCGGCGGCGATCAGCAGGCGCTGGCGCTGCCCGCCCGAGAACTGGTGCGGATACTTGCGCAGCGCCGCCTCCGGATCCGGCAGTTGGACGGCTCGGAAAAGCTCGACGAGCCGCCGCTTGTGCTCGGCGCGCGACCCACGCGCGTGGCGGCGCATGATCTCGAGGATCTGGTCGCCGGCGCGGAAGACGGGGTTGAGCGAGAGATAGGGGTCCTGCGGTACGAAGCCGATGCGCCCGCGCGCGGACGCCGCGCGGTCGGGAAGGATGTCCCGCCCCTCGAACAGGATCCTGCCCTTCGGTGGCTCGGCGCCGCGCGGCAGGATGCCGAGGATGGCGCGCAGCAGCGTCGACTTGCCGCAGCCGCTTTCGCCGACCACGCCGACGGTGCCGCCGCGCGGCACGGTGATCGATACGTCATCCAGGATATCGGCGATGCCGCGATCCGAGCGCAGGCGCACGCCGAGCCCCTCCACCGCAAGCACGGGCGCGCTCATCGGCGGGACCGCCGCAGCCGCGGGTCGGCCGCGTCGCGCAGCCCGTCGCCGAGAAGGTTGAAACCAAGCACCAGCAGCAGGATCGCAAGGCCCGGAAAGGTCGGGAACCACCAGGCTTCCGGCAGGTGCTGCCGCGCCTCCGACACCGCGAGGCCCCAGTCGGGCGAGGGCGGCGCGGCGCCGACGCCGAGGAAGCCGAGGATCGCCGCGGTCAGGATGGTGAAGCCCATGCCGATCGTCGCGCGCACCAGCACGGCCGGCGCCGCGTTGGGCAGGACATGCAGGAACAGGATACGCGAGGGACGCGCGCCGATGCCCGCCAGCGCATCGACGAAGAGCGCGCTGCGCAGTCGCCGCGTCTCGGCGAAGACGGTGCGCGCGAAGAACGGCCAGTAGGTCAGTGCAAGCGCGACCATGGCCGCCGCGATGCCGGGCGCGAGCAGCTGCCCGAGCGCGAGGGCGAGGATGAGCTGCGGCACGGCGAGGAACACGTCCGTCACGCGCATCAGCGTCTCGGACAGCCAGCCTTCGCGCCATCCGGCGGCGAGCCCGATGGGCACTCCGATCGCCATCGCGGCCACAACGACCGAGACCGCGACAAGCAGCGCATTGCGCGTGCCGAGGATGACGCGAGAGAGGATGTCGCGACCGAGATTGTCCGTCCCGAAGGGATGTTCGGCCGAGGGCGGTCGCAACCGGCGCAGCAGGTGGCTCTCGAACGCGTCGTCCGGATAGGGGGCGAGCCATGGCGCGAAGATCGCGACGACGACCGCGAGCAGCACGATGGCGAGCCCGAAGGTCGCGACCGGGTCGCGCAGCAGCAGGCGGAGCGCGTTCACCGCGCATCCTCCGCGACGCGCGGGTCGATCAGCGCCTGGGCGACGTCGACCGTTACGTTCACCACGGCATAGACGACGCCGACCACCATCGTGACGGCGAGCAGCGCCTTGTAGTCGGCGGACAGGATCGCCTGGACGGCATAGGTGCCGAGGCCGGGCCAGTCGAAGATCGCCTCCACCGCCACGGCACCGGAGATGAGCGCGCCGAAGAGCAGCCCGACCTGCGTGACCACGAGCGTGACCGCGTTGCGCAGCACATAGATCGCGGCGAGACGAATCCGGCCATAGCCTGCCGCGCGGGCGTAGAGGACGAAGTCCTTCTGCAGCGTCTCGAGCACGCCGGAGCGGGTGAAGCGCGCGATGGTGGCAAGCCCCGGCAGGCTCAGCGTGATCGCGGGCAGCGCGAGGTGGCGCAGCGCGTCCATGAACATGTCGGGGCGCCCGGCCACCAGGCTGTCCACCAGCACGAAGCCGGTGACCCGTGGCGGCAGCCCGGTCGCGACATCCACCCGCCCGCGCAACGGCAGCACGTCGAGATCCATGGAGAAGACGAGTTGCAGCATGATCGCGAGCCAGAAGGAGGCGATGGCAAGCCCGCCCACCGACAGCAGCCGGACAAGGTGGTCGACCGGCCCGTTGTGGTTCAGCGCGGCGACGAGGCCGAGCGGAATGCCGAGGAAGGTCGCCAGGAACAGCGCCGCGAAGGTCAGTTCGAGCGTCGCGGGCAGGCGCTGGGCGATCTCCTCCGCCACCGGGCGGCCGGAGAAGATGCTGCGGCCGAAATCACCGGTCAGCACCTGCCGCACATGGATCACGGCCTGTTCCAGGATCGGCCGGTCGAGCCCGTATTGCGCGCGGAGTTCGGCGATCTGCGCCGGCGTCGCGCCGTCGCCCGCCAGCGTCGCCGCCGGGTCTCCCGGGATGACCCGGGAGAGCACGAAGGTCAGGATGACCAGCCCGAAGAGTGCCGGCAGCGCGAGCAGCAGCCGGCGGAGGACATAGCGCGCCACGCGGCGCGCTCAGTTGGCCAGCGACATCAGCCGGATCTCACCGCCCGAGCCGACCGGGGAGAACTGGTAGCCCTCCACGCGCCGCGTCAGGCCGCGCAGGTTCAGCGTGTTGTAGACCCAGATGTCCGGGCTGTCGGCGAAGATCTGGCGCGTCGCCTGCTGGTACAGCTGCTCCCGTTCCGCACGGTCGAGGCTGGCGCGCGCGCGGCGCAGCAGGGTGTCGACCTCGGCATTGGTGTACCAGGCGCTCGCCTTCCAGGTGCCGTGGAACTGGCTGTCGTACATCTGGCCGACCCAGTTCTCGGGATCGACGAAGTAGGTCGAGACCCAGTGGATCCACATGTCGGGCGTCGATTCCGCCCGCGCGGTGGCGGAGGTGATGTTCGCCCAGGTGTTCGGCACGATCCGCAGGTTGATGCCGATGCGCCGGAGGTCGGCCTGGAACATCTGCGCCGCCTGGGTGGTCTGCTCGAGCTCCGACTGGATGTGGATCTCGATCTCGCGTCCGATCGGCGCGCCGGCGGCGCGGGCGCGGTCGCAATGCTGCCGCGCGGTCTCGAGGTTGAAGGCGTAGGGCGTGAGGTCGGGCGGATTGCCCCACAGATTGTTGGGATTCGGCCCGCCATTACGCACGACGAGGCCGCGCAGGATCACCTCGTTGAAGCCCTGGTAGTTGAAGGCATGGGCAAAACAGAGCCGCGCATCGCGATTGTCGAAGGGCGGCTTGCGGTTGTTCATGCGGATGATGAAGACGCGCATGCTCTCGTCGCGCGCCACGCGTGTGCGGGCGTTGCGGTCGACACGCTCGACCTGGTCGGTCGGCAGGTAGGAATCGGTGGCGTCGATCTCCCCGCGCAGCAGCGCGAGGACGCGGGTCGAGGTCTCCAGCACCGGCCGGGCACGCACCTGCTCGATCGGCCGCTGGTTGTGCCCCCAGCCCATGAAATGGTCCGGGAAGCGTGCCAGGTCCATCGACACGCGCGTCTGGTAGTTGGCGGGATCGACGCGATAGGCGCCCGAGCCCGCGCTGTTCGCGGCGAGCCAGGTCGCCCCCCAGTCGTTGTTCGCCACGTGCGGGGCGAGCGCGCGCTGGTTCACGATGGCCACAAGCGGTATCGCCGAAAGGAACGGCGCGTAGGGGCTCGAGAGCACGAAGCGGACCGTGCGCGGGCCGGTTGCCGTCACGTTCTCGGCGCGCAACACCGGCGTGAAGGCGGCCGCGGGCGCGCGGTTCATCGCCAGCAGCCGGCGGAAGGAATAGACGACGTCATCGGCCGTCATGGCGCTGCCGTCGTGGAAGCGGATGCCTTCGCGCAGCGTGAAGTCCCAGGTCAGGCCGTCGGCGCTCGTCGTGTGGCTCTCGGCGAGCCAGGGCACGAGCTGCGGCGGATTGCCCTGGTAGCGGTAGAGGCCGTCATAGACGTTGAGGAGCACGAACTGGCTCGGCACGTCGAAGATCGCGTGCGGGTCGAGTGTCGCGGGAAGCGTGTCGCCCCAAACAAGCGGCCTTTGCTGCGCGAGCGTCGGTGCGACGGGCAGCGTGGCGATGGCAGCCGCCAGGACGGCAGCACGCAAGCGACGAAAGCCCATGCTTCGGTTCTCCCTTGGAGGCTCGACCGGGACATTTGAGACCCGCATGCCGAGGCAGGCAAGCCACCTTGCGCCGAAGCGACGCAGGCGGGACGCGGCGCCTGCCGCTTCGGCAGGCAGCGGGCCCGCGGATCCGCACGCGCGGAACGCAGCCACGGCGATGGACGCTCAGCTGTATCGGCTGCGCGGCATGTCGAGCCCGAGATGCCCGCGCAGGGTCGTCGCGGTGTATTCCCGGCGGAACAGGCCGCGCCGCTGGAGTTCCGGCACCACCTCGTCGACGAAGCCGTCGAAGGCGCCTGGGAACCAGGCGGGCAGGATGTTGAAGCCGTCCGCCGCGCCGCCCTCGAACCACTCCTGCAGCGTGTCGGCGATGTCGGTCGCGGTGCCCGCGATCACCCAATGCCCGCGCGCCGCCCCGGTCAGGTTGTGCAGGTCGCGCCAGGTCATGCCTTCCCGCCGGGCCTTGGACAGCATGGCGCGCGCGAAGCCGTGCGAGGTGTCGGGCAGCGGCAGGTCCGGCACCTTCTCATCCGGCGCGAAGCCGGAGACATCGATGCCGAGGCGGCTCGAGAGCAGGCTCGCCGCGTTGGTCGAGGTGACGAAGGATTGCAGGCGGTCCAGCACGTCCCGCGCCTCCTGCCGCGTTCGGCCGAGGATGGGCATCACGCCGGGCAGCACGGCGACATCCTCGGCCCGTCGCCCGAAGCGCGGCATGCGGGACTTCAGCGCGGTGTAGGCGGCCTTCGCCTCATCGAGGTCCTGCACCACCGAGAAGACGACATCCGCCGTCCGTGCCGCGAGCTCGAGGCCCGGCTCCGACGATCCCGCCTGCAGCACGATCGGCCGCCCCTGAGGGCAGCGCCCGATGTTGAGCGGTCCCTGGACGCGGAAATAGGTCCCCTCATGGTCGAGCCGGTGGACCTTCGCGGCGTCGATGTAGCGCCCGGTCGCGCGATCCGCGACGATCGCGCCGTCCTCCCAGCAGTCCCAGAGGCCAAGCACCACATCCACGAATTCCTCCGCCACGCGGTAGCGCTCGGCATGCGGCGGATGGTCGCGCCCGAAATTCGGTGCAGCGCGTGGATTCGAGCTCGTCACCGCGTTCCAGGCGGCGCGCCCGCCGCTCAGATGGTCGAGCGAGGCGAAGTAGCGCGCGACGTTGAACGGCTCGTTGTAGCTGGTCGAGGCCGTCGCGCCGAGGCCGAGATGCTTGGTGGTCGCCGCCAGTGCGGCGAGCATGGTGATCGGCTCGAAGCGCGCGGTGAAGGACGGGTGGTCGTTCGCCCCGGCCTGAAGCCCGTCGCCGAGGAACAGCAGGTCGAAGCAGCCGCGCTCGGCGATGCGGGCGATGTGCTGGATGACGGGAAGGCTCTGGAAGCTGTCATACGCGTCCGGCATCCGCCAGCCGGCGATGTGGTTGCCGGTGCCGAGGACGAAGACACCGAGATGCATCTGCCGCGTCGACATCCGAACCCTCCGACAACCCGATGGTGCGCAGCCTTGCCGTCGTCGCGCGGCATGGCAAGTCCGCGCGACCGGGCGGCGGGGAAACACCGCGCCCCTTCAGCCCAGCGTGATGCCCGCGGTGCGGATGACCTCCTCGGCTGTCCGCCGCTGTCCCCCGAGCCAGGAACCGAACTCCTCCGGCGAATTGCCGACCATGATCGCGCCCGCGGGATCCATCCGTGCGCGAACCGCCGGCGCGCGAGCGGAAACCCGGGCCACCGCGGCAAGCCTCTCGATCGCCGCGCCCGGCGTGCCGGCCGCGGCGAAGAGGCCGTTCCAGTCCGTCAGGTCGAAGCCCGGGAAGCCCGACTCCGCGAGCGTCGGGACGTCCGGCAGGGTCGGCACGCGCGCCAGGCTCGTCACGGCCAGGATGCGCGCGCGGCCGGACTGGACCGGCGGGCGGATCGAGGAGGTGGTGATCAGCACCGCGTCGACGCTGCCCGCCATGATGTCGCGCGCCGCATCCGCGCCGCCGCGATAGGGCGCATGCACCAGGCGAATGCCCGCCTGCCGCTCGAAGGCGGCGAGCGCGAGATGCCCCATTCCGGCCGCCGGCGGCGTGCCGACCGAGATGGTGGCCGGGCGCGCCTTCGCCAGTTCGATGAATTCCTGGATCGTGCGCGCGGGAAAGTCGGTCTTCACCGCGATGACCTGCGGGAAGAAGGAGACGAGCGTGACCGGCACGAAGGCCGTCGCGTAGTCGAAGGGCAGGTCGCGCATCAGCACCGGGTTGGTGAGCTGGTTCGCCGCGTCGATCAGGAAGGTGTAGCCGTCGCGCGGGGCCTGCAGCGCCGCGTTGGCGGCGATGACGGCGTTCCCGCCGGTGCGGTTCTCGATGACGATGTTCTGGCCGAGCGCTTCCTGCATGTCGGCGGCAATGGCGCGCGCGGCGGTGTCCGCGGCGCCGCCGGCCGCGAAGGGCACGAGCCAGCGGATCGGCCGCGCGGGCCAGGCGCCCTGCGCGA
>NZ_JACADQ010000127.1 GCF_016106015.1 Neoroseomonas rubea | reverse complement strand
AACCCCCTCCCTTCTTTTTCGTGTCAAAGAAGGTTGAGGGGGGTGTGGGGGGAGAAGTTCCCTTCTCCCCCCAAGGGGCATGAAGGACCATCGCGGAGTCGCGCTGATCGTCGCCTCCGCGTTGTTCATGCAGAACCTGGACAGCGCGGTGCTGGCGACGGCGCTGCCCTCCATGGCGCGCGACCTGAACGAGGATCCCGCGCGGCTCGGCGCGGCCATCACCGCCTATCTCGTCTCGCTGACCGTCTTCATCCCCTTCTCCGCCTGGATCGCCGACCGCTTCGGCGCGAAGCGCGTCTTCATGCTCGCCATCCTGGTGTTCGTCGCCGCGTCGTTGTTGTGCGGGCGGGCGCAGGGGCTGGGCGAGCTCGTCGCCTTCCGCGTGCTGCAAGGGGTGGGCGGGGCGATGATGGTGCCCGTCGGGCGCCTGCTGCTGCTGCGCGGGGTCGAGAAGCGGGACATGCTGTCCGCCATGGCCTGGCTGACCATGCCCGCGCTGCTCGGGCCGGTGACGGGCCCGCCGCTGGGCGGGCTGCTGACCGACCTGTTCTCCTGGCGCGCGGTGTTCTGGATCAACGTGCCGATCGGCATCCTCGGCGTGGTGCTGGTCGCATGGAAGATCCCGCATGTCGCGCCCACGCGCCCCGGGCCACCGGACGTGGTGGGGCTGGTGCTGACGGGGGTGGCGCTCGCCGCGCTGATGTTCGGGCTGGAGACGGTGGGGCGGCATGTCGTGCCCGGCTGGATGTCCTGGGCGGGGCTCGCGCTGGGGCTCGTGGCGGGCACGCTCGCGGTGCGGCATTGCCGGCGCGTGCCGCAGCCAGCGGTCGATCTTTCCCTGTTCCGCATCGCGACCTTTCGCGACCCGGCGGTCGCCGGCAGCCTGTTCCGCACCGGCGCGGGCGCGGTGCCGTTCCTGATTCCGATCATGCTGCAGATCGGCTTCGGCATGAGTGCGACGGAAAGCGGCTTCGTCTCCTTCGCCACGGCGCTCGGCGCCTTCGCGATGAAGCCGCTGGTCCGCCCGTTGCTCAAGCGCACGGGCTTCCGCGCGGCGCTGCTCGCGAATGGCGTGCTGGCGGCGGCGGGGATCGCCGCGCTCGCGCTGCTGACGCCGGCCTGGCCGGGCATCGCGATCTTCCTGCTGCTCGCCGCGGGTGGGCTGGCGCGCAGCCTGCAGTTCACGGCGCTGAACACGCTCGCCTTCGCCGATGTGCCGACCGAGCGCATGTCGCGCGCGACGGCGCTGTACGGCACGCTGCAGCAGCTGACGCCGGCGCTCGGCGTGGTGCTGGCGACGACGACGCTCGAAGCCTCGCTCGCGCTGCATGGGCGGGACGGGCTGGCGGTGGCGGACTTCTCGACCGGCTTCCTGGTGGCCGCCGTGGTGGTGCTGGCCTCCATCCCGCTGCATGCGCGGCTCGCGCCGGATGCGGGGGCGGAGGTGTCGGGGCACCGGCGCTAGAACAGCTCCATCAGCTTCGCATGGTCGTCGAGCTCCGCCGGCGCGCCTTCGAAGATGAAGCGGCCCGAGCGCATCACCAGCACGCGGTCGGACACGGCGAAGGCCTCGCGGACATTCTGCTCCACCAGCAGGATCGACATGCCGCGGGTCTCGCGCAGGGCCGCGATCGGGCGGATCAGGTCCTGGAACAACTTTGGCGCCAGGCCGATGGAAGGCTCGTCCAGCAGCAGCACCCGCGGGCGCGTCAGCAGCGCGCGGCCGATCGAGACCATCTGCTGCTGCCCGCCCGAGAGCGTGCCCGCGCGCCGCGTGCGGAACTCGCGGATGCGGGGCAGCACCTCCAGCACCTCCTCGATCCGCTCCTTCTGGCCGGAGGAGGGCACGCCCGCCGACCACAGCGCGAGGCCGAAGATCTCCTCCACCGTCAGGTCGGGAAACACGCCGCGCCCTTCCGGCACGAGTGCCACGCCCGCGGCGCCGAGGGCGGCCGGCGTGTAGGGCGCGGGCGTCGCGCCGAAGACGCGCAGTGTGCCGGCGGATGGCCGGTGCAGGCCGAACAGCACCCGCAGCAGCGTGGATTTCCCCGCGCCGTTGTGGCCGATCAGGCAGAGGATCTCCCCGGCCTTGAGCGTGAGGGAGACATCCTGCAGCACTTCCCGCCCGCCGAAGCCGGCGGACAGGCCAAGCGCTTGAAGTGCGATGTCGCTCACGCCGCCTCCTGCGGCCGGTCGCCGAAATAGATGGCGGCGAGCGCCGGGTCGCGCAGGATCGCCTGCGGCTCCCCTTCCGCCAGCACGCGGCCCTGGTCGAGGAAGGCGATGCGGTCCGAGAGTTCCGCGACCACGTCGAGATTGTGCTCGATCAGGCAGATCGCGACGCCGCGCGCCGTCGCCGCGCGCAGCAATTCCCCGAAGCGGAGGCGTGAGGCGAGGTCGAGCCCCGAGGCAGGTTCGTCGAGCAGCCAGATATCGGCCTCGGCCGCCAGGATGCGCGCCATCGACAGGAACTTCCGTTCGGCATAGGCGAGGTCGATGGCGCGGGCATCGGCAAGCGCGGCAAGGCCGGTCGCCTCGAGCGCGGCCGCCGCTCGGTCCTCCCGCTGCCGGCGCGCCCGCGACCCGCCGGGCTGCCAGAACCAGGACGCCGTCTCGGTCGCGGCGAGCACATTCTCCCGCACCGTCACGTGGGTGAAGAGGCGAAGGTCCTGAAAGGATCGCGCGACACCGAGCCGCGCCACCTGCCAGGGCTTCAGCCCCATGATCGGCCGGCCGCGGATCTGCGCCGTGCCGGAATCGGCGCGAAGATTGCCGGTGATGAGGTTGAAGGTCGTCGTCTTGCCCGCGCCGTTCGGCCCGACCAGCGCCGTGACGCGCCCTGCGGGCAGGGAGAGCGAGACGCCGGCCACCGCCTGCAGCCCGCCGAAGGCGCGTGCGAGGTTCTCCGATTTCAGCAGGATCTCGCTCATGCTGTCGCGCGCCCCTTCGACAGGTCGCCGACCAGGCCGGCGGGGCGGAAGATCATCAGCAGCGTCATGGCGAGCCCGTAGACGATCTGCTGCACGGCGCCGACCTCGGTCGCCGGGATGAAGGGCAGGAAGGCGAGGCCCGAGGGCAGCGAGAGCAACAGGATCGCGCCGATCAGCGGCCCCCACAGCGTGCCCGTGCCGCCGATGATGACCATCGCCATGACCAGCACGGACTGGTCCATGGTGAAGCTCTCGACATTCACGAAGGACAGGTGGAGCGCAAAGAGCGCGCCGCCGATGCCGGCACCCGCGCAGGCGAAGGCGACGGCGAGCGTCTTCGCCGCCGCGACATTCTTGCCGAGCGCCTCGGCCGCGCTCTCAGCGTCCCGGATCGATTGCAGCGTGCGGCCGAAGGCGCCGCGCTGCAGCCGTGCCGTGAGGAACAGGATCAGCGCGAGTGCCGCGAGCGCAAGCGGCAGCACGCCGACCTCCACCCCCGCGACCGTCGGGCGCGGGATGGCGACGAGCCCGCCGATGCCGCCCGTGAAGGCCTTGGCTTCGGAGAACAGCGTCGTCGCCATCATCTGCAGGCCGAGCGAGGCGGCGACGAAGTATTCCCCCCGCACGCGCAGCGCCGGCAAGGCGAGGCAGAGCGACAGCCCGCCCGCTACGATCGCGGCGACGAGGCAGGCGAGCAGCGCGTCAGGGAACAATTGCAGCGCGACCTGCGCCCCGGCATAGGCGCCGAGGCCGAAGAACACCGCATGCGCGACCGAGAAGATGCCGGCGAAACCGACCACGAAGTTCAGCGTCGCGGCGAGGATGCCGAAGATCGCGACAAGCGTGGCGAGGTTGGCGAGATAGGCCGTCATCGCGTCTGCACCACCCCGAAGAAGCCGCTCGGCCGGAAGATGATGAAGGCGAAGAGCACGAGGAAGGAGACGGCCTCGGCCCATTGCGTGTCGACGAACTGCAGCGCGACCGATTCCGCGACGCCGAGCATCAGCCCCGCAAGCGCGGCGCCGCGCAGCGATCCGACGCCGCCCACGATCGTCGCCGCCATCGAGATCAGCATGACGTGATGGCCGATCGCCTCGTTCAGCCCGGTCGTCATCGCCGTCAGCACGGCCGCGGGGGCGGCCATGGCGGACCCCAGCGCGAAGGCGAGCATCGACAGCCGGTTGGACGAAAGCCCATAGGCGCGCAGCAGATCCGGGTTCTGCGCCAGCGCGCGCAGCGCGACGCCGGCATGGGTGCGCGTGAGGAAGGCCGAGAGGGCGACGAAAAGCACCACCGCCACCCCGATCGCGATCCAGAAGATCGGGGCAAGGAAGATTTCGGGCATGACCTCCGTGGCGCGGGACAGCGGCGTGTCCACGCTCGCGAAGCCGCGTCCCGCCAGCATGCCGACCAGGTTCTGCACCACCACCGCGACGCCAAAGGCGGCGACGAAGACGGTGAAGAAGGACCCCTCGTGCCGCTGGATCGGGCGATAGACGACGCGTTCCATCGCCAGCCCGAACAGCGTTGCCGCCAGCACGCCCGCAAGCGAACCCGCCCACCAGGGCCAGCCCGCGTTCCAGGCGAAGAGGAAGGCATAGCCCGCGAGGGTGAAGGAGATGCCGTGCGCGAAATGGAAGATGCGCGTCGCGCCGAAGATCAGCGCGAAGCCGGCCGCGGTCAGCGCGTACAGGGCCCCGGTCTGGATGCCCTGCAGCAGGAGCTGGAGAAACAGCACGGGCGGATCAGGCGATCGGCACCACGCGCCCGCCGCGGATCTCGTTCACCTGGATCTCCGCCGACATGTTGCCCTGGTCGTCGAAGGTGCCCTTGCCGCCCACCAGGTCGAATTCGCGCACGCGCAGCAGCGTGGCGCGCAGGCTGTCGCCGTTGACCGCCGCGTTCTCGCGTTCGAGTTCCCGCGCCAGCAGGGCGAACAGCCGCGTCGCGTTGTAGTAGTTGGCGTTGTAGGTGCCGGGGTCGGCATTGTGCCGCGCCTTGAAGTCGGTGGCGAAGCGGCGCGTGATCTCGGACCCGCCGGTGTAGTCGAACTTCTGGCTGGTGAAGATCACGCCCTCCGCCTCGGGGATCGAGGTGACGGAGGAGATCGACAGCGCCGAATAGCCGATCAGCGGCTGGGAGATGCCGTTGTCGCGCAGCCCCTTGATGATCTGCGCCTGCTGCGCGCCGAAGGAGGCGACATAGACCGCGTCCGGCCGCGCCTGGCGCACCCGCGCGGCGACGGGGCCGAATTGCTGCGCCGTGCGCGGGATGGAGAAGGTGCCGGCCAGTTCTCCGCCGACCTTGGGAAGTTCCGTGCGCAGCAGGCCGAGGATCGCGTCGCCCAGCGGGTCGTCCACGTACACGAGCGCGATGCGCTTGAGGTTCCGCCGGATCAGGAAGGGCAGGAAGGCCTGCGTTTCCAGGTGCGCGAGCGGGATGACGTTCCAGAAATAGGGCGACAGCCCCGCGAGATCCGGCCCGACCGCGCCGCCATTGACCATGACGGTCTTGGCGCGGTCGCCCACCGGCGCGACGGCCTTCGAGACGGCGGTGAAGCCGACGAGCACGTAATGTGCACGGTCCACGTTCACCAGCTTGTTCATGCCGATGACGCCCTGCTGCGGCAGGGCCTGGGTGTCCTCGGCCTGGATGCGCATGGGCCGGCGCAGCGTGCCGTCGGCGCGGGCGTGTTCGATGGCGAGTGCGGCGCCGTCGGTGAACAGCTTGCCGTATTCGCCGTTCGGTCCGCTCATCGGGAACAGCGTGCCGATCACGTAAGGATCGGAGCCCTGCGCGAAGGATGGGCGGATGAAGGGCGCGGCGAGCGCCGTGCCGAGCAACGCGCGGCGCGCGATCAGCGGACCGGTCATGGACTTCACTCCCTCAAGGCTTGCTTGTTGGTGCGAAGCCTCTGCCCGCGCCCTGGCCGTGTCAACCGTGCGGCAGGCGGAATCCGGGCTCGTCCCATTGCATCGCGGCGAGCTTCCCGCTGGTGGAAAGGGTGATGTACGCGGTGCGCATGTCGGGCCCGCCGAAGCAGATGTTGGTAGGCATCCGCTCGGGCATCTTCACCACGCGCAGGATCTCGCCGGCGGGCGAGACCGTCGTGATCTCGCCGCTCACCAGCGTGGCGACGATGATGTTGCCCGACGCCGCGATCGCGATGCTGTCGAGCCGCCGATAGCCGGGGAACTGGCACAGCACGCGCCCGCCATTGGACGACGGCCAGGGGTCCTTGCGCAGCTGGCCGGGCCCTTCGACATCCCAGGCCCAGAGCCGGCCGGTCTCGGTCTCTGCCACATACAGCGTCCTGCCATCCGGGCTGATGCCGATGCCGTTGGCGCCGCCGAAGATGGGGAAGGCGGCCTCGACCACGCGCGAGCCATCCGCCGCGCCCCAATAGGCGCCGCCATGGTCGCGGTCCCGCGCGCGCACCTTGCCCAGATCGCTGAACCAAAAGCCGCCATGCGCGTCGAACATCAGGTCGTTCGGACCGCGCAGCGGGCGGCCGTCCACGGCGCGATAGAGCGTCTCGACCGCGCCGGTCGCGGGGTCGATCCGCTCGATCCGCCCGCCGGAATAGTCGGGCGACTGCCCCATGGGGCGGAGCATCCCCGGCTCGTCATGCCAGGAGAAGCCGCCATTGTTGCAGACATACAGCATCCCGGCCGGGCCGAGCGCCAACCCGTTCGGCGCGCCGCCCACTGTCGTGATGGTGCTCTTGGCGCCATTCGCCGCGACGCGGGTGACGCGCCGCGCCTCGATCTCGACCAGCGCCACCGACCCGTCCGGCATCGCGACCGGGCCTTCCGGGAAGCGCAGCCCGTCCGTGACGATGCGCAGATCCGGGTTCTCGACGATGATGGCCATGGCGCTTCCTTCCCCTTGCCTCGTTGGGCCGGATCATGGACCGCGATCGGATGGCTGCGAAGCCTTGACGGCGGCGCCCGCGCGCCGGACCGTTCGCGCATGAGCCAGCCCGATCCCGTCACCCTGTCGGTCCTCGACAACCGCTTCCGCGCCATTGTTGAGGAGATGGGGGAGGCGATGCTGCGCACCGCCTATTCGCAGATCCTGAACTCCTCCCGCGATTTCTCCATAGCGCTCTGCGACGCGGAAGCGCGGCTGCTCGCCCAGGCGGACCACATCCCGGTCCATGTCGGTGCCATGCCCTTCGCCGTGCAGGCGGTGCGCGAGGCGTTCGGGGATGCCATCGCCGACGGCGACATCTACCTGCTGAACGACCCCTATCACGGCGGGTCGCATCTGCCGGACCTGACCATCATCGTCCCCGTCTTCGGCGAGGGGCGGCTGCTGTTCTTCTCCGTCGTGCGCGCGCACCACACCGACATCGGCGGCGGCACGCACGGCGCCTACAACCCCGCCGCGACCGAGATCTTCCAGGAAGGGCTGCGGCTGCCGCCGATCCTGCTCGGCCAGGGGCGCGTGGCGCGCGCCGACCTGGTGCGCATGATCGTCACCAACACGCGCCTGCCGCGCGAGGTCCGCGGCGACCTCATGGCGATGATCGGCGCGGCGCATCTGGGCGAGAAGCGCCTGCTCGCCGTGCTGGCCAGGCACGGCACCGCCGAGACCGCGGCCGCCGTCGCCGCCATCCTCGCCCTTTCGGAAGCGCATGCGCGGCGCATCATCGCCACCTGGAAGGATGGCGAATGGCGCGGGGAGGCGTTCCTCGACGATGATGGCTTCGGCCAGACCGACATCCCGATCCGCGCCCGCGTCGTGAAGCAGGGCGATTCGATCACTGTCGACCTGTCGGACTCCGCGCCGCAGGTGCCCTCCTTCCTCAACTCCTCCTGGCCCAACACCGTCAGCGCGGTGCGCATGGCGATCGCCTTCCTACTCGACCCGGAGGTCGCCAAGAACGACGGGTGCTTCCGCCCCATCGAGATCATCGCGAAGGAAGGCACCATCGTGCTGCCGCGCGAAGGCGCGCCCGTGACCATGTGCACCTCCCACTGCTCGAACGAGATCGTGGAGGCCGTGGTCAAGGCGCTGGCCAATGCCTGCCCGGAGCGTGCCATGGGCGGCTGGGGAAGGCGCTTCCGCATCGCCATCAAGGGGCGCGACGCGCGCCGCGCGGACCGGCCCTTCGTCTGGCACCTGTTCCATGCGCGCCCTGGCGGTGGCGGATCCTCCAAGGGCGATGGCTGGTCCACGGCGGGCGAGTGGCACTCCGCGGGCGGGCTGAAGTTCGGCAGTGTGGAGATGGCCGAGGCGCGCTTTCCCTTGTTCTTCGCGAAGCACGAATTCCGCCCGGGCAGCGCGGGGGATGGCACCTATCGCGGCGGGCTCGGGGGCGAACTCGAACTTCGCCTTGAAACGGATGGCCCCTCCGTCGCCAACACCGCGGGCGACGGCGTGAAGTACGGCGCGGCGGGAATGCTCGGCGGGCGAGACGCGGCGCCGCACCACTACACGCTGCGCCGCGCGGATGGCACGTCGCGGGATTTGCGCACCAAGGAAGTGGGCATCGCGCTGATGCCGGGCGACGTGCTGCATGTGCGCGCGGGTGGCGGTGGCGGATGGGGGCCGCCGGAGAAGCGTGACCCAGAAGCGCGGGCCAGGGATGCGGAGGAGGGGTTGCTGTGAAGCGGGAAAGAAAGGTCGGGGGGAGGGAACTCCCCCCGAGCCCCCCTCCTTCTTTTGTCACTTGGAGACTGACCTCCGAAGTCAGTTCCCAACAGATAAAGAAAGGAGGGGGGGCGGGGGAGTTCCCTCCCCCGCACTTCACATGACTTACCGCATCGGCATCGACGTCGGCGGCACCTTCACCGACGTGGTCTGCGTCGCCGCCGATGGCGCGACGACGCTCGCCAAGGCTGCCTCCACCCCCGCCGACCAGAGCGAAGGCGTCGTCTCGGGCCTCGCCGTGCTCGCCGACCGCCTCGGCCTGACGCTGGCCGACCTCCTCGCGCGCACCGAGCGGATCGTGCACGGCACCACCGTCGCGACCAACGCACTGCTGGAACGCAAGGGCGCGCGCGTGGCGATGCTCACCACCGAGGGGCATCGCGACGTGATCGAGATGCGGGAGGGCCTCAAGCCCGAACGCTACGATTTGCGCCTGCCCGCCGCCCCCGCGCTGGTGCCGCGCCGGCTGCGCCTGCCCGTGCGCGAACGCATCCGCCCCGACGGGCGCGTGGAACAGCCGCTGGATCGCGCATCGCTCGACGCCGCCATCGCGCGGCTGAAGGAAGCGCAGGTCGAGGCGGTGGCGATCTGCTTCCTGCATTCCTGGCGCGACGACGCGCATGAACGCGCCGCGGCCGATGCGGTGCGCGCCGCGCTGCCCGGCGTGTTCGTCACGACAAGCGCCGAGGTGCTGCCGCAGATCAAGGAGTTTGAGCGCTTTTCGACCGCCTGCGTGAACGCCTATGTCGGCCCGATCGTCTCGCGCTATCTCGCGCGGCTGCGGGGCAGGCTGAACGATGCTGGCTATGGCGGGCCGGTCTTCGTCATCCTCTCCCATGGCGGCGTCGCGCCGGTGGAGGAAGCGGCGCGTCTGGCCGCTGGAACGGCGCTGTCGGGTCCCGCGGGCGGCGTCGCGGCGGGGGTGGCGCTCGCGCAGCGAGGGGTGGGTGAGGATCTCATCACCTTCGACGTCGGCGGCACATCGACCGACATCGCGCTGGTGCAGGATGGCGAAGCCGCACTCGGCCGCGGCCGCACGGTGGGGGGCGAGCGCATCGCGCTGGAGAGCCTCGACATCGTGACGCTCGGCGCGGGCGGCGGGTCGATCGGCCATGTCGGCGCCGGCGGCACGCTGCAGGTGGGCCCGCGCAGCGCCGGCGCGGTGCCGGGGCCGGTCGCCTATGGCCAGGGCGGGACGGAACCGGCGGTGACGGACGCCAACCTGGTGCTCGGCTATCTCGACCCGGCGAATTTCCTCGGCGGCGCGCGGCAACTGGATCGCGATGGCGCGCTGAAGGCGTTCGAGCGGCTTGGCGCCGCGCTCGACATCGATGCCATGGCCGCGGCGGAAGGCGTGCATCGGCTGGCGAATGTCCGCATGGCGGACGGCATCCGCGTTGCGACCGTGCGTCGCGGCGTCGATCCGCGGGATTTCACGCTGCTCGCCTTCGGCGGTGCCGCGGGGCTGCATGCCAGCGCCGTCGCGCGGGAACTCGGCATGCGTCGCGTCGCCGTGCCGGTCTTCGCCGCGGGGCTCTCGGCCTGGGGCATGCTGCACACGGATTTGCGCTACGAGATGGCGCGCAGCGAGATCGGCACCGGCGGCGTACCGGCCGACGACGCGCTGCGCGCCATCTGGGCGGGGCTGGAGGATGAAGGCCGCGCCCGTGTCGCAGCCTGGTTCGGTGGCGCGGTGGAGACGCGCCGCGCCGCCGACATGCGCTATGGCGAGCAGGTCTTCGAGATCGCCGTGCCGCTCGAGGATGTGGCCTGGGACACGCCTGGCCTGACGCAGCGCGTGACCGAGGCCTTCCACGCCCGCCACGAATCCCTCTTCACCTACGCGCTGAAGGGGGAGGAGGTGGTGCTGGTGAATGCCCGCCTTGCCGTGATCGGCCGGCTGCCGCCGATGCCGGTGCCGCCGGCGCCGGCGGGTGCCGCGCAGGTCGGAGGGGCACGCGTCCGAACTCCAGACGCACCAGAACCCCGGAGGGCGGCCGCCGGCGGG
>NZ_JACADQ010000126.1 GCF_016106015.1 Neoroseomonas rubea | reverse complement strand
GCAGGCGGCGCGGGCGGCGCGGGCCGCAGCACGGCGCGCTCCACGCGCAGCGTGTCGTCGGCCAGCGTCAGGTCGGCCTCCAGCGCCGCGATCGGCAGCGCGCCATGATCGCCAAGGTCGATGCGCCCCGGCCCGGCCCGCAGCCTGGCCAGCGCCATGCGCGGCAGGGTGAACCCGTCCAGCCTGACATCGAAGGCGAGCATGACCGGCGCATCGAGTGCCGCGAGCGGTGCGAGCGCCGGCGCCGAGCGGGCCAGCGCCGCCGGCTGCACCGCCGGCACGGCGAGCGTCAGGCTGCCGCGCCGCGTCGTGCCTTCCAGATGCCCCGACAGGCGAAGCGCGACCCTCTCATGCCCCACCCGAACGGCGCCGGTGCCGGCAAGGTCGATCCCCCCGCCCTCGCGCCGCGTCAGGGTCAGCGCGCCGATTTCGGCACTCCAGCCGCCGCCGAGCTGCGCGTCGAGGACATCGAGCCGCGCATCGAGGATGCGGACGCGGCGCAGCGCGGCGAGCGGCGTCGCCTCCGATGGCGGGAGCATCAGTTCGGCCAGCGTCGCGAACAGCGCCGCGGCGTCGCCCGGTGCCGCGTCGGGCACCTCGGCCCCTTCGACGAGGGAACCGAGGTCGAAGCGGAAGCCGCCATCCGCAGCGCGATGCGCATGCAGGCTCAGCCCGCGCAGTTCGAGCGCACGCGGCGCCACCACGCCGCGCAGCAGCCACGACAGGGACAGCGAAACCGCCGCGTCGGGCAGGTCCGCCCGCACGGCCCCATCGGCATCGACGGCGCGGAGACGGCGGAGCGTGAATTCGAGTGGCGAGCGGTGACCCTCCCGCCAGCCGGACCATGCGACCGACGCCTCGCCGATCTGCACCCGCGTCCGGCCGGCGCCGGCGTTGAACGCCTCCTCCGCCTGGCGGGCGAGCCAGGCGATCGGCAGCGGGCCCTGTTCCAGCCGCCAGGCGAGCGCCGCGAGGCCGAGCCCTGCCAGCACCGCGAGCGCCGCCGCGAGGCGGAGGAACCGCCCCAGAATCCGTCCGGCTTGACCCGCCACCCGCCTCACCTGTTCCCTGCCCCCCCATGACGGCCTGCTTCGCGCCCGAGCGACTGCCCCGCCCCTTCGACCCCGCCGCCGTCGCCATCCTGCGCGAGCGCTTCGCCGAGCGCGGCGCAGCCGAGCGCGACTTCGCGACGAGCGAGGCGGGAGGGGCCCTGCTCGCGGCACTCGCCGGGCACAGCCCCTACCTCGCCGACCTTGCCGAACGCGAGTCCGCCGCCCTGCTCGCCCTGGCCGAGCGCGGCCCCGACGCGATGATGGGGCGCGTGCTCGACCCGCTGGCGCGGATCGATCCGGACACGCCGCGCGCCGCCGTCGCGACCACGCTGAGGCAGGCCAAGCGGCAGGGCGCGCTGGTGGCGGCCGTCGCCGACATCGCAGGGCTGTGGCCGCTCGACAAGGTCACGGGCGCGCTGTCGGACCTGGCCGAGGCAGCGATCGACGCGGCCTGCGCGCATCTGCTGCGCGACGCGGCGGCGCGGGGCGAACTCCGCCTGTCCGGCGCCGCGCGCGCCGACCCGCGCATCGTCGGGCGCAATTCGGGCCTCGTCGTCCTCGGCATGGGCAAGCTCGGCGGGCGGGAACTGAACTATTCGTCCGATGTCGACCTCATGGTGCTCTACGATCCGGCGGCGTCAGCCTACCATGCCGACCGCGCGGGCGCCGTCTACGTCCGCATCGCCCGGGACATGGTCCGCCTGCTCGAAGAACGCACGGCGGAGGGATATGTTTTCCGCACCGACCTGCGCCTGCGTCCAGACCCGGCGGCCACGCCGCTCGCCGTCTCGATCCCGGCCGCCATCGTCTACTACGAGAGCATGGGCCAGAACTGGGAACGCGCGGCCATGATCAAGGCGCGGCCCGTGGCCGGCGACCGCGCCGCGGGCGAGGCCTTCCTGCGCGAGATCCGCCCCTTCGTCTGGCGCCGGCATCTCGACTTCGCGGCGGTCGCCGACATTCATTCCATTAAGCGACAGATCCACGCTCACAAGGGTGCGAAGGGTGCGAACGCGACGGTTCAACTCGAGGGCCATGACGTGAAGCTCGGCCGGGGCGGCATCCGGGAAATCGAGTTCACCGCCCAGGTGCTGCAGCTGATCTGGGGCGGGCGCGACCCGGGGCTGCGCGACCCGACCACGCTCGGCGCGCTCTCCTCCCTCGCCGCCGCGGGCAAGATCGAACGGCGGGCCGCGGCCGACCTCGCCGATGCCTATGTGTTCCTGCGCAACCTGGAACATCGCCTGCAGATGGTGGCCGACCGGCAGACGCACAGGATGCCCGAGGATGCGCAAGGCGTCGCGCGCATCGCATCCTTCCTCGGCTTCGCCGACCCGGATTCGTTCCGGGCCGCCTTCACTGCGCATCTCCAGCGCGTCGAGCGCCATTACGGGCGGATGTTCGAGGCCGAGCCGACGCTCGCCTCGGAGGAGACGAAGGGCAGCCTGGTGTTCACCGGCGTGGAGGACGACCCGGCGACGATCGCGACGCTCTCGGCCATGGGCTATGCGGGGCCATCGACCATCGCGGCGATGGTGCGCGGCTGGCACCACGGCCATACGCGCGCGACGCGGAGCGAGCGGGCGCGCGAATTGCTGACCGCGCTGATGCCCTCGCTTCTCGCGGCCTTCGCGAAGCAGCGCGACCCGGACGCGGCGGTCGCACGGCTCGATGGCGTCTTCGCCCGGCTGGCCGCCGGGGTGCAGGTGCTGAGTCTGCTCGCACGCAACCCGCCGCTGCTTGACCGGCTTGCGGGCATCCTGGGAGCGGCGCCGCAACTGGCCGACCATCTGTCGCGCCACACCGCGGCCCTCGAAGGGCTCCTGGTGGGCGCGGGCGGGACGGTCGGCAACGCGGCGGCGACGCTGCCCGCGCTGCTCAAGGACGCCCGGCACCTCGAGGAAGCGCTCGAAGCCGCGCGGCGGCTCGTGCTGGAAGGCAAGTTCGAGATCGACGCGGCCACGCTCGAAGGCACGCTCGACATCGATGCGGCCGGCGAGGCGCGCAGCGACCTGGCGGATGCCGCGATCGTCGGCCTGCTGCCCCACATCGCCGGCGCCTTCGCCGAGCGGCACGGCAAGGTGAAGGGCGGCGCGCTCGCCGTCGTCGCGCTGGGCAAGCTCGGCGGGCGGGAGATGCTGCCCGGCTCCGACCTCGACCTGATCCTGATCTACGACCACGCGGCCGGGGCCGAGGCGAGCGAGGGCAAGGCGCGCCGCGGGCAGCCCGCGCCGCGGCCGCTGCCGGTCAGCACGTATTTCACCCGCCTCGCGCACCAGATGGTCGCCGCCATCACCGCGCCGGGGGCGGAGGGGAAGCTCTATGAGGTGGACATGCGGCTGCGGCCCTCGGGCTCGAAGGGACCGGTCGCCGTCTCGCTCTCCGCCTTCCAGCGCTATCACGCCGAGGAAGCCTGGACCTGGGAACGCATGGCGCTGACGCGCGCGCGCGTCGTCGCCGGCCCGCCGGTGCTCAAGCGCAAGATCGAGGCCGCGATCCGCGCCGCGCTGCTGCGCCCCGACGCGGCGGAGAAGGCGGTGCCGGACGCGTTGGCCATGCGCGGGCGGATGCTGCGCGACCTTCCCCCCGACGGACCCTGGGACGTCAAGCTCGGCCGTGGCGGCCTGGTGGAGGTGGAGTTCGTCGCCCAGGCGCTTCAACTGGTGCACGCGCGCCGCCATCCGGGCGTGCTGGCGACGACGACACGGACGGCGATCGCGAACCTCGCCGCCGCGGGCGCGCTGGAGGCGGAGGAGGCGGCCGCGCTGGTCGGCGCGGAGCGGATGTGGCGGTCCATCAGCGGCCTGTTGCGCCTGACCGTCGGCCGCTGGCGGGACGATGCGCTGCCCGACAGCGTCGCCGCCGCGCTGCTGAACGCGTGCCGGCGCCTGTGCCCGGAGGAGGGGCCGGTTGACCTCCCGGCATTGCAGGCACAGATGGCGCGGCGGGCGAATGAGGTGCGCGCGGTGTTCGAGCGACGCCTCGGCCGCCCCGAGAGCAGCGGGGATCGCGAATGACCGAACTGGCCGAGGGCAAGAAGGCACCTGCCTTCAAGATGAAGGCGAGCGGCGGGCGGGAGGTCTCCTCCGCCGCGCTGAAGGGCAAGCCATATTTGATCTATTTCTACCCCAAGGCGGATACGCCGGGCTGCACCAAGCAGGCCTGCGGCGTGCAGGAGGCGCTGCCGGCGCTGGGGAAGATCGGGATCGAGGTGATCGGCGTCAGCCCCGACCCGATGGCGCCGATCGAGAAGTTCGCGAAGAAGTACGGTCTGGAATTCCCGCTGGCGTCGGACGAGGACCACACGGTCGCCGAGGCCTATGGCGTGTGGGTGCAGAAGTCGATGTACGGGAAGACTTACATGGGCATGGAGCGCACGTCGTTCCTGGTCGGCGCCGACGGCACGATCGTGAAGTTGTGGCGAAAGGTGAAGCCCGAGGCGCATGCGGCCCAGGTGCTGGAGGCTGCCGCGGCGCTGTAGGCGCGGCCGTCACCGGCGCGCGGGGGGACACCGCCCCCCTGCGCGCGGGTCGGACGTCAGCGCGCCCGCAGGCCCTGCGGCGTGGCGATCAGGTCGCTGACCGCGCAGACATTCACCCGGCGCAGTTCCGCCGATGCGCCGTTGTCGAGCACGAAGCGGAAATCATAAGGCACGGCGCGCGACAGGCGCACGGTCGAGAACTGGTTCGGGCGCATGACGTTGGCCCCGAGCCTGTCCGGGCCCCAGTCGCTGGTGCTGGACGGGTTGTAGAACAGCTGCGTCACGATCCGGTTCGTCTGGTTGATGAAGCGGATGTTGGTGTTGCACCCCTGGACGGTGTGCACCTGTGCCTGGGCGACAGGGAGTCCGGCCGCAAGGAAGGTTGCCGCCGCGAGGAGGCCGAGGCGGATGGCACGCATGGACATGTTTGTATCTGTTCCGTTGTCTGTTCTCCTATTTGAGGCGACAGCGCGGTAGCGGCCAAGTCATTTCGACGAACGAGACGTTTTGTTCACGCGAATGTGGCTTCCGGGCACCGACATGTCCGACGCGGAAGACCGCGCCCTGTGTCAGCGGCCGTAGCGGCGTGCCGCGCCCAGCACCAGGCCCGCGACGAGCCCCACCGGCCCGCCGACGACCGCGCCGAGCACGGCGAAGACCGGCGCCATCAGCGTGCAGGATCCCGGCCGGCTGCATTCCGGGTTGGTCGCGTAGAGGCCGAGGCCGACCACCCAGCCCAGCACGAACCCCGCGACCACGCCGCCCACGCCGAGCAGTAGGCCGAACAGCAGGCTTCGGCCGAGGCTGCCGCGGCGGCCACCGGTGGGGCGCGCGGGAAAGCCTGCATTGGCGAGGGCTGCGCTCAGGGCCTTGGCGGGCGCCGTCGATGCGACCGCGACCATGCCCTGCGCCGGGTCGGTCCAGATTCGCGCGGCCGGGTCGAAGCTCCGGAGCGCGGCGGCAATGGCGGCGGCCTCCGCAGGTCCGCGCAGGCCGGAGACGGCGAATAGGCGAGCGTCTGGCGGGGGCGCAGTCACGAGGCGGGGTGGCTCCTCCGGCGGCGGTGCCGGCGGGATCGAGGCTAGAACGTCGTGCGGCCGGCTGGAACCGCTACGCGGCGTCACCCGGCCGGACGCGGCCTCAGTAGCGCACCTTGTCCGCCTTCGCCTCCCACAGCCGGAAGGCCTCGATGGCTTCCGTGCCGAGCAGCCGCCGCAGCGGCAGGCGGCGCTGCGCGATGGGCAGGCAGACCTCCTCGTAGATCGCCGCGTCATCGAAGCCGATCGCGGCCGCGTCCGCGCGGTCGTTGCCGTAGACGATCTCGGTGATCCGCGCCCACCAGACGGCGCCGAGGCACATCGGGCAGGGCTCGCAGCTCGTGTAGATCACGGCACCCGACAGATCATGCGTGCCGAGTGCGGCGCACGCCGCGCGGATCGCCACCACCTCGGCATGCGCGGTCGGGTCGCGGGAGGGCACCACGGCGTTGCGCCCCTCCCCCAGGATCCGCCCGTCCTTGACCACCACGGCGCCGAAGGGCCCGCCCCCTTCCGCCACGCCTTGGCAGGAGAGCGCGATCGCCCGCCGCATGAAGCCCGCCTCGTCCATCCCTCTCCCCCAGCCGCCGGAACGCGCTACCATATGCGGGAAATGAGCGGCTTCACCCTCTCCGTCCTCGATCAATCCTCCGTCGCCGCCGGCCGCACGCCGGGCGAGGCGATCCGCGAGACGCTGGCGCTGGCCCGCCATTGCGACGCGCTGGGCTTCCGACGCTACTGGTGCGCGGAACATCACAACAGCGCCTCCCACGCCGGCACGGCGCCGGAGGTGCTGATGGCCGCCATCGCCGCGACCACCGAGCGCATCCGCGTGGGCAGCGCGGGGGTGATGCTGCCGCATTATTCGAGCCTGAAGGTCGCCGAGCAGTTCCGGGTGCTGGAGGCGATCGCGCCCGGCCGCATCGACCTCGGCGTCGGCCGCGCGCCGGGCTCGGACGGGCGCACCGCATTCGCGCTGAACCCCAACGCCAACGAAGCCGCGGACCGCTTCCCCGCGCAGGTGATGGAAGTGCTCGGCTGGCACGGGGACGGGCTGCCGGAGAACCACCCCTTCCGCAGCATCGTCGCCCAGCCCGCGGTCGAGACGCGGCCGGAGATGTGGATCCTGGGTTCCTCCGACTATGGCGCGCAGGTCGCGGGCTATTTCGGCCTGCCCTACTGCTTCGCGCATTTCTTCTCGGATGGCGGTGGGTCGGAACAGGCAATCGCGGTCTATCGCGAGAGTTTCCAGCCCAAGCCGGACATGCCCGGGCGCCTCGCCGCGCCGAACCCCGCGCTTGGCGTCTATTGCCTGGTGGCGGATACGGAAGCCGAGGCGAAGCGGCTGTTCCGATCCCGCGAGCTGTGGCGGCTCAAGCGCGACCGCGGCCTGTATCTCCCGCTGCCGAGCGTCGAGGAAGCGGAGGCGCATCCCTACAACGACCTCGAGCTCGCGCGGCTGGAACGGATGCGCGCCGCGGCGATGGTCGGCACGCCGGAACAGGTGAAGGCGAAGCTCGAGGCGCTGTCGGCCGAGCATGGCGGCGTGGCGGAATTCGCCGTCATCACCCATTGCCACGATGCCGCGGCGCGACGGCGCTCCTACACACTGCTCGCCGAGGTGTTCGGCCTGCGCGCCGGCGGCGTGCCGATGGCGGCCGAATAGGGCGCCGCCGCACCACGCGACCACGCCGGATCAGCGTGGTCGGATTCCGTTCGCCCGAGCGGCCGTTCCCGGCTGATCGAATACGTCCCTAGGCCGCACCGCCCATCACGTTGCGCAGCTTGCCGATCCCCGCGATCGTCACCTCCACCACCATCCCCGGGCGCATCGGCAGCGCGCCGGCCGACGTCCCGCAGGCGATCAGGTCGCCGGGGTCCAGCGTCATCTCGCGCGACAACAGGGAAACGATCCGCGCCGGCGGCAGGATCATGTCGGACGCCGGGTAGTCCTGCCGCACGCGCCCGTTGAGCGCGACCTGGACGCGCAGCGCCGACCAGTCGAGCCCCGTCGCGATCGCCGGGCCCACCGGCCCGAACCCGTCGCAGGATTTCGCCCGCGCCCATTGCGGGAAGGCCGGATCGGCGTTGAGGATGTCGAGCGCCGTGACGTCGTTCACCGCGGTCAGGCCGAAGATGGCGCCGGCCGCTTCCTCCTCGGACACGTCCTTGCAGCGCCGGCCGATCACCAGGCCGAGTTCGCCCTCATACAGGATCTTGCCCGCATAGCCGGGGGGCGGCGGGATGGTGCCCTCGGGGTCGAGCAGGCTGGTGCCCGCCTTGAGGAACCAGAGCGGCCCTTCGGGAATCGCCGCCCCTGTCTTGGCTGCGAGCTCGCGAAAATTGTTCCACAGGCCGATGAACTTGCCAGGCCGCACCGGGGCGAGCAGGCGAAGCCCGTCGCGCGGGATGCTCTCCCGGGTCGGGTCCGCGCCGGAGAACATGTCGCCGGCATGCACGGCAATGGTGCCACCGGCCTCGTCCAGCGTGCCGAAGCCCTCGCTGCCGTCGCCGCGCGCGAAGCGGACCCAGAGCGCCATGCGCCATACCTCCCGATTCCCCAGGGGCGGGACCCTATCGGCGCGCGGCGATGGTGGCGAGGCTCAGCGGCGGATGACGACGAAGCGCACGCCGGCGGGAGGCGGCGCGCCCATGCGGCGGGCCCGGCGTATCCGCCACCAGAGCGAGCCCGCGCCGACCGCGCCCGCCACCAGCGCGATGGGCAGTAGGATGCCGATGGCCAGGATGGCGAGCCCGGCCAGCACCAGCCCGATCGCGATCGTCGCGACCAGGATGCCGGCCGCGCCGACGCGCGCCAGAATCCGGTCGAGCGTGCCCATGGCGCGCGGCGGGACGGGGTCGCGGAACTCCCCTTCCGGCGTCATGTCGATGATGGGCGGGCGTCGGTTCGGTTCCATGGCTCTTTCGACGTGGCCCGGGCCGCCGCCAGGGTCAAGGCCTGTCACACTCCGTGACGGAGCGCGTCCAGCCGCTCGAACAGCGTGGCCAGCGGCAGGGCGGTCAGGTCGTGGTGCTCCTCCCCCGCCAGCGCCCGGCGATGTTCGTGTGGCAGGTGGTCGATCACGGCATGGGCGACGGGCGCGGGGGCGACGATGGCGAGGCTCTGCGCCGTGCCGGCGCGCAGCGCAGCCGCGATGTCCTCGGCCATGCGCTTCGCCAGGTCGCGCTTGGCATGTTCCTTCGGACTGTCGTCCTTGCCGTCGTACTCCATGGCGCTGCGGGTCGCGGAGCCAGCGGTGGGGAAGGTGCGGCCCGGGCGGTCCTCGCCCTGTTCGGCGTCCTTCCTGCGTGCATCGGGCGCGTCCCAGGCCAGGACGGCGTCGTAGCCGGTCTCGCCGAGGCGCTTCAGATAGGCCTTGCCGTGGCTGCCATTGGCGACAAGGAAAAGCCGGCTGGCGTGCCCACCTTCAATGGTCGTTGCCGATGCGGTCATGGTGTCCCTCCGTTAGGGCTCACCATGCCGTGATGCTACCGCCGCCGCCTTGATGCGGGACAAGCCCGCGCCGCGGGTCAGTCCGGCCGCACCACCAGCGTCGTGCCATCCACGCCTTCCACCCGCACGCGGGTGCCGGCCGGCGTCTCGGACGCATCGCGCGGCAGGCGCGCCGCCCAGTCGGAATCGCCCACGCGCACGCGGGGTCCCGCCGCGCCGGGCTCGGTCAGCACGCCGAAGCGCCCGACCAGGCCCGCATCGGGCGTGTTGACGCGCGGCCGCGGATGCTCGGCGCGCTTGAGCCGTAGCGCCACCGCGATGCCCGCCGCGAGCAGCGCGATGAAGACCGCCACTGCCACCCAGAAGGGCGGTGCGACCGCGAACAGGACCAGCCCCGTGCCGATCGCCGCGAGCCCGATCCAGAGCAGGAAGACCCCCGGGAGCATCACCTCCGCGCCGAGCAGGACGAGCCCGGCGAGGATCCAGATCAGCGGGGCATCCATGGCGACGCCACCTCCGTGCTCGGCGGCGCGGGCGGGCGCGGCGGGCGGGGCGCGCCGCCATCGGGCCCGCGCAGCAATTCCATCGCCTGCGCGATGCCGCCGGCCAGCGCGCTGCTCTCCATCGGCACGATCACCAGCTTCTGCGCGGTGTTGCCGGCCAGCGTCTCGAACGCCTTCACGTACTTGTCCGCGATGAAGTAGCGCAGCGCGTCCCCGCCCGCCCCGGCGGCGACCTCGGCCACCATGCGCGTGGCGTTCGCCTCCGCCTCGGCGGAACGTTCGCGCGCCTCGGCGTCGCGGAAGGCGGCTTCCTTGCGGCCCTCGGCCTGCAGGATCAGCGCCTGCTTCTCGCCCTCGGCGCGCTTGATCTCGGCCTCACGCTCGCCCTCGGCCTTGGCGACGGTCGCGCGGCGCTCGCGCTCGGCCGTCATCTGCAGGTTCATGGCGCGGATCAGGTTCTCGGGCGGCTCGATCTTGCGGATCTCGACGCGCGCGATCTTCACGCCCCAAGGGTCCGTCGCGCCGTCGAGGATGGCAAGAAGGGAGGAGTTGATGCGTTCCCGCCCCGACAGCGTCGCATCCAGCTCCATCTCGCCGATCACCGCGCGGATGTTGGTCATGGTCAGCGCGGTCAGCGCCACGGCCAAGTCCTGCACCGCATAGGCCGCCTTCGCCGGGTCCATGACGCGGTAGTAGACGATGCCGTCCACCGCGACGGTCGCGTTGTCCCGCGTGATGACGGATTGCTCGGGGATGTCGAGCACCTGTTCCTGCACGTTCACCCGCCGGCCGATGCCGTCGATGAAGGGGATGATGAAGTTCAGCCCCGGGGAGAGCATGCGGGTGAAGGCGCCGAAGCGTTCCACCGTCCAGACCTCTCCTTGAGGAACCGTGCGGATGCCGCGCGTGGCGGTCAGCACGGCGACGAACAGCAGGACGACCAGGACGATCGTGGAGCCGGTGACGAAGTCGAGCGGGTTGTTCATGGCCTTGGCACTGTAGGGTCGCGCGGGCCCGGAAGGAACCGCCGCCTCGGCCCGCGCCGACGGGGCGTGTGACACGGGGCACGCCGCCGCGCTCCGGCCAGCGATCCCGCCGGGGGCTGGTCGGACGCGCCCGCCCCGCCCAGACTGCCCGCGCGC
>NZ_JACADQ010000125.1 GCF_016106015.1 Neoroseomonas rubea | reverse complement strand
CGACGGGCTGCGGCTCGCGGCGATGGAATGGCCGGGGCCGGCGGCGCGCACGCCGGTGCTCTGCCTGGCCGGCATCTGCCGCAGCGCGCGCGATTTCGCCGCGCTCGCCGCGCGCCATGCCGGGCGGCGGCGCGTTGTCGCCATCGACTATGCCGGGCATGGGGAGAGCGCGCGCGCGCCCGACCCGCGCCGCTACACGCCGGATGCGCTGATCCGCGACGTGCTCGACGCGATGGCGGCGCTGCACCTGCATCGCGTCGCCCTCGTCGGCACCTCCTTCGGCGGGCTCGCGGCGATGGCGATCGGCGTGATGCGGCCCGCGGCGCTCGCCGCCGTCGCGCTGAACGACATCGGCCCCGCCATCGAGCATGTCGGGCGCGAGGCGGTGGTGGACTTCATCGGCCGCGACCCGGCCTTCGCCTCCTTCGACGAGGCGGTTGCCTGGCTGCGCGCCCATCATCCGCCGCTGCCCACGCTGGACGATGCCGGCTGGCGCGCCTTCGCCGAGCGCAGCTATGCGCCAGGCGAGGATGGGCGCCTGCACCCGCGCTGGGACATCCGCGTAGGCCAGCAGGCGGTGGGTGCTGCGGCCGGCCGGCCGCCGGACCTATGGCCCTTCTTCGGCACCCTGTCGCGCCTGCCGCTGATGCTGGTCTGGGGGGAGGAAAGCCGGCTGCTCTCGGCCGCGACGGTCGCGGCGATGCGCCGGGCGCGGCCCGACATGGGCGTGGTCGCGCTGCCGGGCACCGGCCATGCGCCGACGCTCGAGGAACCGGCCGCCGTCGCCGCGCTCGACGCCTTCCTGGAGGCGGTGCCGTGAGCCCCGGCATGGCGATCGCGACGCTGGGTGGGATCGGGCGGCTGAAACCCGGGCCCGGCACCTGGGGCTCGGCCGCGGTGCTGCCGGCCGCGCTGCTGGGGCCGCTCGCCTGCCTCGGCCTCGCGGCGATCGTCGCGCTGGTCGGCTGGTGGGCGACGCGGGCCGCGCTGGCCGAGACCGGCGCCAAGGACCCGGGCTGGATCGTGGTGGATGAGGCCGCGGGGATGCTGCTCGCGCTCGGCGGCCTTGCGGGCGTTTCCGGCTGGCTCGGCGTCGCGCTGGCCTTCGCGGGTTTCCGCGCGCTCGACATCCTCAAGCCCTGGCCGGTCTCCTGGGCCGATGGGCTGCCGGGGGCGACGGGCGTGATGCTGGACGACATCCTCGCCGGTGCGATCGTCGCGGCGGCGCTGCTGCTGGCGGGAGGGATCTGACCATGCTGCCCGAGGCGACGCTCGACCAGGCACGGCAGGTGCTCGCCACGCTCGATGCGCGCGGGGAGAGCCTGGCGACGGCGGAATCCTGCACCGGCGGGCTGATCGCGGCCGCGCTGACCGCCATCGCGGGGTCGTCCTCCGTGGTGATGGCGGGCTTCGTCACCTATTCCAACACCGCCAAGGTCGCGATGGTGGGCGTGCAGGAGGCGACGCTCGCCGCCCATGGCGCGGTCAGCGACCCCGTGGCGCGACAGATGGCCGAAGGGGCGCTGGCGCGCGCGGGCGTCGATGTCGCGCTGTCCTGCACCGGCGTCGCGGGGCCGGGCGGCGGATCGGCGGACAAGCCGGTTGGGCTGGTGTTCATCGCCCGCGCCCGGCGCGGGGCGCCCACCATCGTGGAGCGGCACGTCTTCCCCGGCGACCGGGCGGCCGTGCGCGCGGCGACGGTGGCGGCGGCGCTGCGCCTGGCGGTGGATTGATCGTCGGCGCGAATCGACCGGCCCCGCTACACGCAATGGACGAAAAGGCGAGGCTGTTGCTCGCCTGCGCCCGAAACAGGCAGAACTGTCTCGGGGGCTGAGATCGGAGCGCGACGCGATGGCGCGGTTGGTCGGACGGCGGGCCGCTCTGGCGGCAGTGGGCGCGGCGCTGGCGGGCACGGGGACGGCGCGCGCCGACGCGCCGTCGCGCGAGCGCTGGCTCTGGGTGCAGAACGGCGCGGGCGAGGAAGTCGCGGTGGCCTACAGGGCGGGCCAGGACTACAACCTCGCCGCGCTTGCCCGCCTGCAGCACCTGTTCCGCGACCTGCGCGTGCAGACGCCGGGGCCGATCCCGCCGCTGCTGCTCGACATGCTCTCGCTGCTGCAGGAACGCTTCGGCTACATGCGGCCGATCCGGCTGATCTCCGGCTACCGCACGCCGCAGACCAACGCGATGCTGCCGCATGCCGCGCCGAACAGCCTGCACATGCGCGGCTGGGCGGCGGACATCATCGTGCCCGGGCTGTCGCAGGCGGATGTCTGCACCCAGGCCATGACGTTCTCCAACATGTTCGGCTTCATGGGCGTGGGCTGGTACGGGTCCTTCACCCATATCGACATCGGGCCCAAGGCATCCTGGGCCAGACAGCTGTAGCGGGACGGCTTTCCTCGGCCGACATGCCGAGGTCGACCCACTGGTGCGGTGTCGATCGCGCACATGGACGATCGGCGTCGGTGCGCCTCAGCATCAGCCGTAGCGCAGGTTCCAGAGCACGACGGCGCCGACCGCGCCCATGACGGCAAGAACCAGGCCGCCGCTCGCGGCAAGCTGGTTCTCCGCATAGATCGCGGACGGCTCCTGGGCGGAGATCACGAAGGGCCGGCGCGTATCCGGCTTACGGATGCGGAAGGCCGCCGGGGCCGAGGCCTCCGCACCCTGTCGCTTGCCGCCACGCCGGCGTGGCTCGGCCTCGCCCATCGCGAAGATCGGATCGCCCGCCATGATGTATCGCTCGACATAGCGATAGCGCACCGGAGAGTCGCCGAAGACGGAGCTCATCGTCGAGGTCACGCGGAGGGTCGGCGGGGTGTAGGTGCCGGCATTGAGGTCGGGTTCCGTGCCGTCCCGCCCTGGCCGTTCAGCGCTGCCTTCCCAACTGCTCCAGGCGGTCTCGTGCACGCGCGCGCCCTCGGGGACGACAAGGCAGGTCGCCTTGCCGTCGGTGACTCGGATCGGCTGGTCGCTGCTGTCGAGAGAGACGCGTTCCCAGTCGGGCGAGGCATGGACGCCCCGATCCTGGTTGCGCGGGGGCGGGCGCAGTTCCTCCACCCAGGCCTCGTACCAGGCGCAACGGCGACCGGAGAGCGGGGCCTTCAGGTTGCCTTCCTCGACCCGGCCCCAGACCACGCCGTAGCCGGCGGCGAGATCGGAAACCTCGACCGGCCTCGCCTGCTTCATCGTGCGCGCGACGATCTTCGACCAGACCGCGATCCCGAGGCCGAGCCCGATCATGACGATCGGGAACAGCATGAAGAAGGCGAACATGGCAAAGGGCATCGAACGCACGGTGTGGTTCCCCCCCCCGTTACCCTTCAGGCGGCGAGCGCCGTCCTGATCTCGGCGACCGCTTCCTCGATCATCGGCGCCGTCACGTCCAGATGCGTGCAGGCGCGCACCCGGCCGCCAAGGCCGCTGACCGCGATGCCGCGCAGCTGCAGCTTCGCCTGCAACTTCTCCACGCTCATGCCCGCGCCGCTGATGTCGAAGAAAACCAGGTTCGTGTCCGGGTCCTCCACCACCACGCCCGGGATCTGCGCGAGGCCGCGGGCGAGCGCCTTCGCATTCGCATGGTCCTCCGCGAGCCGATCCACATGGTGGTCGAGCGCGTGGATGCAGGCCGCGGCACAGATGCCCGCCTGGCGCATCGAGCCACCAAGACGCTGCTTCCAGCGCCAGGCCCGGCCGATGAATTCCTCGCTGCCGCACAGCACCGCGCCGAGCGGCGCGCCGAGGCCCTTGGTGAAGTCGAGCCAGACGGAATCATAGCCCGCGACCATGTCGGCCGGCGCGATGCCCGCGGCGACGCAGGCATTCATCAGCCGCGCGCCGTCCATATGCGTCGCCCAGCCCTGTTCGTGCGCCACATCGGCGACGGCGTTCAGCTGCGCGAGCGGCCAGATCGCGCCGCCGCCGATATTGGCCGTCTGCTCGACCTCGAGCAGCCGCTGGGGGGGCGCGTAGCGCGTCTTGGGGCGGATCGCGGCGCGCACGTCGTCCGCCGTGAACATCCCGCGCGGGCCCTTCATGGGCATGATCTGCACACCGGTGAGCGCGGCATGGGTGCCGCCCTCGCTGTGCAGGATGTGGGAGGTCTCGTGCGCGATGACCTCGTCGCCCTTCTGGCAATGGGTGAGGATGGCGATGACGTTGCACATGGTGCCGGAGGGCAGGTACATCGCCGCCTCCTTGCCCATCAGCGCCGCCATGCGGTCGCACAGCGCGTGCACCGTCGGGTCGTCGCCATGCTGCTCGTCGCCGACCTCGGCGCGCATCATCGCCTCCTTCATCGCGGGCGTCGGGCGCGTCTGCGTGTCGGAATAGAGGTTGATGCGAACGGGGGGCGCGCCCGGCGGCGGGCGGTTGGGGGCGTGGACCATGCGTCTCGTCCTGTGCTGGAGGCTGTTGCGCCAAGGATGCCCCCCGCGCGAGCATCCGGCCAGAGGGGGAGGACACACGCATGGTCGCCATCCGCAAGATCGCCCTGCTGCGCGAGCAGGCCTTTTCCGAGATGGGCCAGGACGGCGCGCGGCCGGTGGTGCGCGCCGTGGCGCTCATCGCCATCGCCAACCCCTTCGCCGGGCGCTTCGTGCGCGACCTGACCGACCTGGTGGAGGCCGGGGGCGCGCTGTCCGCCCGCGTGGCCCCCGACCTGCTGCGGATGCTGGACGGCCCCCCCGTATCCTACGGCAAGGGGGCCATCGTCGGCACGGCGGGGGAGATCGAGCACGGCCACGCGCTGCTGCACCCGAAGATGGGCGCGCCGCTGCGCGCGGCGATCGGCGGCGGGGCGGCGCTGATCCCGTCCGCCGCCAAGATCGGCGCGCCCGGCGCGTCGCTCGACCTGCCGCTCGGGCACAAGGACGATGCCTGGTCGCGCGGCCATTTCGACGCGATCACGGTGATGCTGGGCGACGCGCCGCGGCCGGAGGAGATCCTGGTCGCCATCGCGCTGGCCGATGGCGGGCGGCTGCTGCACCGGATCTGACCGGCCGCCCCCCTTCCCCGAATCGCCGCGGATTGGCACGTGGCCCGGACCGAGACGATTCTGGAAGGACCGGGCCATGGCCGGCGGCGCGCATGTCGATCATCATTCGAACCGGGGCGTCGCACTGCTGATCGCCGTGCTGGCGCTGTTCCTCGCGCTGGCCGAGACCGGTGCCAAGAGCCAGCAGACCGAGGCGATCAGCCGCAACATCGAGGCCGCCAACCTCTGGGCCTTCTTCCAGGCGCGCACCATCCGCCAGACCACCGTGCGCACCGCGGCGGAGCAGGCCGAACTGGCGCTGCCCGCCCTGCCCGAGGCCGCGCGCGCCGCCGTCACTCGCCAGCAGGAGACCTGGCGCGGCTTCGCCGCGCGGTGGGAAAGCGAGCCCGACACCGGCGAGGGGCGGCGCGAACTGATGGCCCGCGCGCGGGCGGCGGAGGAGAAGCGGGAACGCTCGCTCGCCGCCTATCACCAGTACGAACTCGGCTCGGCCGCCTTCCAGGTCGGCATCGTGCTGGCCTCGGCCAGCGTGATCACCGGCGTCGCGCTGCTCGCCTGGGCGGGCGGGCTGCTCGGCGTCATCGGCGTCGCCTTCGCGGCACTCGGCTTCTTCGCGCCGACGCTGGTGCACCTGTAGCGGTCCGAAGCGCTTCACGGCGCGAAGGCGCGCCGCGCGCGCTGTGATGTTGATGACGATCAGAGCAGGCGGCGCGCCCGCGATGCTTCCATCCCCGCGCCGGCCGGGCCTAGGCTCCGGCCGCTTCGACGGAGGACGCCATGGCGGGATTGAGCATCAGCGGCGCGGGCGTGGCGGACCTCGCGCGCGCCAAGGAACAGGAAGCGCGCGCGGCGGGCGCGGACGGGCTCGACGTCCTGATGTCGCAACGCTCCGGCATGGACGCGCGGGACATCATGTATCTGCGCGCCTTCACGCGCGACCGCGGCCTGCTGATCGTGGTGCGCTGCCCGAAGCAGGCCGCCCGCGCCTTCCACGGCACGCTGCCGGCCAAGACCTTCGCGACCAAGGGCAAGACGAACGAGACGGGCACCGTCTTCGGCGCGGGCGGCCACCTGATGGTGTCCGACTACGACATGATGAGCGTCTGGCGCGCCACCGGCACGGGCTGGCAGAAGGTCTACGTCTCGGCGCTGACGCCGGGCGCTGCGCGCGGCCCCTGGTCGGCCGAGGCGCGCGACCTGGTGCGGGAGATGAACCGGCACCTGGTGACCAGGCTGCAGCATGGCTGCCAGGACGATTTCCATTCCCCGAACAATCCCGGGGTGAAGATGGCCGACCACTTCTTGGCGCTGAAGGCGGGGGAGCCGACCTACCTGCCCGACCCGATCCACTGCGAGAACTACTATTCGGCGCATGGGCTGTTCTGGCCCTATGGCGCGGGCGGGAAGCATTGCGGGACGGGGCCCGCGGGCAGCACCTGACCGCGCGTCAGCCGCTGGCCGATGGCGCCGGATGGCCCGGCGCCACAGTGCCGGCGTTGCGGCCGTACAGCGCCATGGCGCGGCGTTCGAAGGCGCGCACCATCAGGCGCACCGCCTCGTTGAACACGACGCCGATCGCCATCTGCAGGATGCGCGAGCGGAACTCGAAATCGACGAAGAAATCGACCTCGGTCCCCTGCGGCACCGGGCGGAAGCGCCAATGGTTGTTCAGGTAGCGGAAGGGCCCGGTCTCGTAGGTCACATGCACATGGTCCGGCCGTTCCAGCGCGACGCGGGAACGGAAGGTCTCCCGGAACATCTTGAAGCCGATCGTCAGGTCCGCGACGAGTTCGCCCTCGGTGCGGGAGAGGATGCGCGCGCCGACGCACCAGGGCAGGAATTCCGGGTAGCGGCGGACATCCGCGACCAGGTCGAACATCTGTTCGGGCGAATAGCGCAGGATGCGCTTCTCGGCATGCGTGGGCATGTCAGGCCCGCACCGCGAGCTTCGCCGCGCGGGCGTCGCGCAGGGCTTCGAAATCGCGGTCGGCGTGGTAGCTGCTGCGCGTGAGCGGCGTCGCCGACACCAGCAGGAACCCCTTGCCGCGCGCGGTCGCGGCGTAGTCCTCGAACTCCTCGGGTGTCACGAAGCGATCCACCGCCGCGTGCTTGACCGTGGGCTGGAGGTACTGGCCGATCGTCAGGAAATCGACCTCCGCGCTGCGCAGGTCGTCCATCACCTGCAGCACCTCGATCCGCTTCTCCCCCAGGCCCACCATCACCCCGGACTTGGTGAAGATGGACGGGTCGAGCTGCTTCACCCGGTCGAGCAGCCGCAGCGAGTGGTAGTAGCGCGCGCCGGGGCGGATGGTGGGGTACAGCGCCGGCACGGTCTCGAGGTTGTGGTTGAACACATCCGGCCGCGCCGCGACCACGGCCTCCAGCGCGCCGTCCTTGCGCAGGAAGTCGGGTGTCAGGATCTCGATCGTCGTGCCGGGGGCGGAGGCGCGGATCGCGCGGATCGTCTGCGCGAAATGCTCCGCGCCGCCATCGGGCAGGTCGTCGCGGTCCACGGAGGTGATGACGACATGCCGCAGGCCGAGCGCGGCCACGGCCTCCCCCACCCGCCGGGGTTCGTCGGCATCGAGCGCCTTGGGCAGGCCCGTCGCCACGTTGCAGAAGGAACAGGCGCGCGTGCAGGTGTCGCCCATGATCATCATGGTGGCGTGGCGCTGCGACCAGCACTCGCCGATATTTGGGCAGGCCGCTTCCTCGCAGACCGTCACCAGCTTCTGCTCGCGCATCAGCGCCCGGGTCTCGTGGTAGACCGGGTGGGTCGGCGCCTTGACCCGGATCCAGGCGGGCTTGCGCTGGATGGGGTTGTCCGGGCGATTGGCCTTTTCCGGGTGCCTTTCGGCACCCGTGCGGGCGGCGCGGTGGTCGATCTCGATGCGGGTCGTCATGCTGGTGTCCGACCCGCCATATAGGGGGTTCGCGGCGTTTCCGCGAGGTTACCGGATCGCGTCAGATGTGGATGACACGCCCGTAAGCATCGAGGACGCTCTCATGCATCGCCTCGCTCACCGTCGGGTGGGGGAAGACGGTGTGCATCAGTTCCGCCTCGGTCGTCTCCAGCGTGCGGGCGATGCCGTAGCCCTGGATCATCTCCGTCACCTCGGGCCCGACCATGTGGGCGCCGAGCAGCGCGCCGGTCTTGGCATCGAACACCGTCTTCACGAAGCCCTCGGGCTCGCCCATGGCGATGGCCTTGCCGTTGCCGATGAAGGGGAAGCGGCCGACCTTCAGCTCGTAGCCCTTCGCCTTGGCCGCGGCTTCCGTCAGGCCGACGGAGGCGACCTGCGGGCGGCAATAGGTGCAGCCCGGGATGTTCAGCACGTCCATCGCATGCGGGTGCAGCCCCGCGATGGCCTCGACCGTGATGATGCCCTCATGGCTCGCCTTGTGCGCGAGCCAGGGCGGGCCGGTCAGGTCGCCGATGGCATAGACGCCCGGTTCCCCCGTGCGGCCCATCGCGTCGGTCACCACATGGGTGCGGTCGACCTGGATCTTCGTCCCTTCCAGGCCGAGATCCTCCACATTGCCGACGATGCCGACGGCGCTGATCAGCCGGTCCGCCTTGATCTCGGTGACCTTGCCGCCGGCTTCCACGATGGCGGCGACGCCGTCGCCTTCCTTGCGGACGCCCTGCACCTTGGCACCCACGATGACCTTCATCTTCTGCTTCTCGAAGGCCTTGTGGACGAAGGCGGAGACCTCGGCATCCTCGACCGGCAGGATGCGGTCCATCGCCTCGATCAGCGTCACCTCGGAGCCCATGTTCAGGTAGAAGGAGGCGAATTCGCTGCCGATCGCGCCCGAGCCGATGACGATCAGCCGCTTGGGCAGCGCGGGGGCGACCATCGCTTCGCGATAGGACCAGATGAGCTTGCCGTCGGGTTCCATCCCCGGCAGCACGCGGGCGCGCGCGCCGGTGGCGAGGATGATGTGCTTGGCCGCGATGTCGGCGACCGGCTTGCCGTCCTTCGTCACGGCCAGCTTGCCCGGACCCGCCAGCTTCCCGTGCCCGTCGAAGACCGTGACCTTGTTCTTCTTCAGAAGATGCTTCACGCCGCCCGACAGCTGCGCCGCCACGCCGCGGGACCGCTTCACCACCTTGGCGAAGTCGAAGCGGACATTGTCCGCCGCGAAGCCATAGGCATCGAGGCTGTGCAGCAGGTGGTTGATCTCGCTCGCACGCAGCAGCGCCTTGGTCGGGATGCAGCCCCAGTTGAGGCAGATGCCGCCGAGGTTCTCGCGCTCCACCAGCGCGACCTTCATCTTGAGCTGCGATGCGCGGATGGCCGCGACATAGCCGCCCGGGCCGCCGCCCACCACCACCAGGTCGAACTGCTCGGCCATCACGCGGCCTCCTTCGCAAGGGTTGCGAGCGCGTCGCCGGCCAGGCGCCGCGTGATCCATTCCTTGAGCGCTTCCGCCCCCATCGCGTCATAGGTCGCGATGGCGGGCGTGTTCCAGTCGAGCACGCTCCAGGCGAGCCGCCCGCCGCCTTCCGCGAGCGTGTCCTTCGCGAGCCGCGCGAACAGCGCCTTCGCGATGCCCTGCCGGCGGAAGCGCGGTTCCACCCACAAATCCTCCAGCCACCGCCCGTGCTTCGCGAGGAAGGTGGAGAAGGTCCAGTGGTACAGCGCGATGCCCGCGGCCTCGCCACCCACTTCCGCCACCAGGCAGCCCGCGCGGCGCGGCGTGCCGAACAGGGCGGCGTGGAAGTCGGCCTCCGTCCCCTTCGCCTCGTGCGCCAGCTTCTCGTACTCGGCCAGCGCGTAGACGAAGCGGGTGATGGTGGGCACGTCGGCCTCGGTCGCCTCGCGGATGCTGAGGTGGGGCATCCGATTCACGCCTCCGGTGCGCGGCGTCGCGCGAAGCGCGCGCGGCGCCTCCGCCCTGTGGCGATCGGATGCCCGGTCACAGCATCAGGCTCAGCGGGTCCTCGATGGTGCGCTTCAGCGACTGCATGAACTCCGCCGCCAGCGCCCCGTCGATGACGCGGTGGTCGACCGACAGGGTGCAGGTCATCACGGTCGCGATCGCCAGCGCGCCATCCTTCACCACCGGCTTCTGCAAGCCCGCGGACACCGCCAGGATGCCGGCCTGCGGCGGGTTGATGATGGCGGAGAAGTCGCTCACGCCGTACATCCCCATGTTGGAGATGGAGAAGCCGCCGCCCTGGAACTCCTCCGGCTTCAGCTTGCCGGACTTCGCCCGCGCGGCGAGGTCCTTCATCTCGTTGCTGATCGCCGCCAGGCCCTTCTTGTCCGCGCCACGGACGATCGGCGTGATCAGCCCTTCCGGGATGCTGACGGCCACCGAGATGTCCACGTCGTGGTACTGGAGGATCGCATCCTCGGTCCAGGTCGCGTTGCAGGCGGGGAAGCGCCGCAGCGTGGCCGCCGTCGCCTTGATCACCAGGTCGTTGACCGACAGCTTGTAGGCGCCGGGCCCGTCCTTGGGCGACCGCGCATTGAGGTCGGCGCGCAGCTTCAGCAGCGCGTCGATCTCGATGTCCATCGTCACGTAGAAATGCGGGATCGTCGCCTTGGATTCCGACAGGCGGCGCGCGATCACCTTGCGCATGGTGCTGTTGGGCACCGCGGTGTGCGGCGCGGTGACGACGACCGGCGCGGCGGCCGGCTTCGGCGCGGCAACGGGCGCGGCGGCGGCGGCAACCGGCGC
>NZ_JACADQ010000124.1 GCF_016106015.1 Neoroseomonas rubea | reverse complement strand
CGCCGGTCGAATTCCTGCAATCGCCGCCGCTGCGGGCAACCGCAACGGGGATCGCGACCGGGCGGCTGCGGATCCTGGCGGTCGGGTCGGCCTCCGTCGCCGGCCCGGGCGTGAGCGCCCCCGGCGCGGCCTGGCCGGCGCGGCTGGAGGCGCTGCTGCGGGAAAGGCGGCCCGACCTCGACCTGCGGATGGAGGTGCGCGGCGGGCGCGGCACGACCGCGGCCGATCAGCTGCGCCTGATCGAGGAGGCGCTGCGCGCCGGTTCCATCGACCTCGTGATCTGGCAGGCCGGCATGACGGAGGCGGTGCGCGGCCTGCCGATCGACGACATGGGCGCCACGCTGGCGCGGGGGTTGGAGAGGCTGTCCCTGCGCGGCGTCGACACCGTTGTGATGGGCATCCAATTCAGCCGCTTCCTGCGCGCCAATGCCGAGGTCGACCCCTATCGCGACGCGCTGCGCCTGCTGTCGGGGACGGGCGGCGGGGCCTTCTTTTCCCGCTACGACGTGATGAAGGCCTGGGCCGAAGCCGGCACGGTCGATGTGGAGCGCACGCCACGGGAACGGCGGACGGCGGAGATCGACCGGCTGAACGACTGCCTCGCCCGCGCACTCGGCGCGTTCATCCGGGACGGGGTGGAGGAAGCGCGGCGGTAGGCCGCCCGAGGATCGGATCGAGGCAGAGCCCCGGTCCGCAAGCGCAAGGCAAGCAAGCCAGGCGGCCGGATGGCCGCGCCGGTGCTTGAGGCCGGCCAAGACTCCGCGCCGGAGCCCGAGGCAGACTAAAACAATCCCTCGATCCGCCCCTGCGCGTCGAGCCGGATGTTCTCCGCCGCCGGCACGCGCGGCAGGCCGGGCATCGTCATGATGTCCCCGCAGACCGCGACGACGAAGCCCGCGCCGGCGGAAAGCCGCACTTCACGCACCGGCAGCACATGGCCTTCCGGCGCGCCGAGCTTCGTCGGGTCCGCGCTGAAGGAATACTGCGTCTTGGCGATGCAGACGGGCAGGTCGCGGAAGCCGTCATCCTCGAACCGCTTCAGCTTGGCCGCCACGGGCGCGGGGATGGAGACGGCGGAGGCGCGATAGACCTCCCGCGCGATGGTCTCGATCTTGCCAGCGAGGGAGACATGGTCGGTGTAGAGCGGCGCGAAGTCGGCGCGCTGCGCGTCGATCATGCCCTTCACCGCGCGCGCCAGCGTCTCGGCCCCCTTCGCGCCATCGCCCCAATGGGTGCAGAGGATCGCGTCGGTGCCGAGCGCGCGCATCGCCTCCTGCACCGCCGCGATCTCGGCATCCGTGTCCGAGGTGAAGCGGTTGAGGCCCACCACCACGGGCACGCCGAACTTCCCCACATTCTCGACATGGCGGGCGAGGTTGACGACGCCGCGCTTCACCGCGGCCACATCCTCCCGTCCGAGATCGGCCTTGGCGACGCCGCCATGCATCTTGAGCGCGCGGACCGTCGCCACGACGACGCAGGCGGCGGGCTTCAGCCCGGCCTGGCGGCACTTGATGTCCATGAACTTCTCGGCGCCGAGGTCGGCGCCGAAGCCCGCTTCCGTCACCACCACATCGGCGAGCTTCAGGCCGAGCCGCGTCGCCATGACGGAATTGCAGCCATGGGCGATGTTGGCGAAGGGCCCGCCATGCACGAGCGCGGGCGAGCCCTCGATCGTCTGCACCAGGTTGGGCGCGAAGGCATCGCGCAGCAGCACGGCCATCGCACCATCAGCCTTGATGTCGGCGGCGGTCACGCTGCGCCCGTCGCGCGTCTGGCCAACAATCATGCGGCCCAGCCGCGCCTGCAGGTCCGGCAGGTCGCGCGCCAGGCAGAACACCGCCATGACTTCCGAGGCGACGGTGATGTCGAAGCCGTCCTCGCGCGGGAAGCCGTTGGCGACGCCACCCAGGGAGGAGACGATGCCGCGCAGCGCGCGGTCGTTCATGTCGAGCGCGCGGCGCCAGGAGACGCGGCGCGCGTCGAGCCCCGTGCCGTTGCCCCAGTAGATGTGGTTGTCAACCATGGTCGCGAGCAGGTTGTTCGCGCTCGTGATGGCGTGGAAGTCGCCGGTGAAGTGGAGGTTGATGTCCTCCATCGGCAGCACCTGGGCGTAGCCGCCGCCCGTCGCGCCCCCCTTCACGCCGAAGCAGGGGCCGAGGGAGGGCTCGCGCAGCGCGATCATGGTCTTCACGCCGATGGCGTTGAGCGCATCGCCCAGGCCCACCGTGGTGGTCGTCTTGCCCTCCCCCGCCGGGGTCGGGTTGATGCCCGTGACCAGCACCAGCGCGCCGTCCTGCCGGTCCTGGACCGAGGCGATGAAGTCGAGCCCGACCTTGGCCTTGTACTTGCCGTAGGGTTCCAGCGCTTCCTCCGGGATGCCGGCGCGGGCGGCGATCTCCCCGATGGGCCGAAGCGTCGCGGCGCGGGCGATCTCGAGGTCGGTCGTCATGTCGCGGCGTCTCCCCTGCGGTCCTGGCGTTCCAGGGGCGCTTATCGGGGCGCCGTTGAAAGGTAAAGCGGGCAGGGCCACCTGCGACGCTCCGCGGGGTGGCCCCGCCACCACTTGGGAGCCTTCCTCGCCATGCGTCGCCTCATCGCCGGACTCGCGGCCCTTCTGCCCTGCATCCTCGCCGCGCCGGCGGTGGCGCAGACCAATCTCGCGCCACAGGCCGCGCCGGCGGTCGGCGCGCCCGGCTTCGACCGCTGGCGCGTCGCGATCGGCGCGGGGATGCTGTTCTCCCCGGATTATCTCGGCTCGAACGATTGGCGGGTGACGCCCGTCGTCGCACCCGAGATCCGCGCGCCCTTCGACACCTTCTTCCTCTCCTTCCGCGACGGCCTCGGCGTGACGCTGCTACGGGAGGGGCCGGTCCAGGCCGGGCTCGTGCTACGGCCGCGCTTCGGGCGCGACCAGGACGACAACGACGCTCTGCGCGGGATGGGCGACATCCGCCTCGCGGGCGAAGCGGGCGGGTTCATCTCCTATTCGGACGGCACCTGGCTGATCCGCGGCGAGGCGCGGCAGGGCTTCGGCGGCCATTCCGGCGCGCTGGCCGAGGCCCGGCTCGACCGCGTGTTCCGTGTGCATGAGCGGGTGATCCTCTCGGCCGGGCCGCGGCTGTCCTGGGGCAGCCGCGGGTTCGCCGAGACCTTCTTCGGCGTGGACGACGGCCAGTCCGCGCGCAGCGGCTACGCCGTGTTCCGCCCGCGTGACTACTGGTTCGCGGCGGTGGCCGCCGGCGCGACCTGGCTCGTGGCCGACCGCTGGACCGTGATCGCCTTCGGCGAGGTGGGGCAGATCCTCGGCCAGTCCGCCGACAGCCCGCTGGTCGAACGCGGCAGCGCGACGCAGGGGATCGTCGGCCTGACCCTCGCCTATCGCTTCTTCCCCTGACGCGTCGCGCGTGGCGTCCGCGCCACGGTGACGCAGCGCAGCATTCCCCTTGAGACACATCAAGGACGTTGCGGGGGCACCATCATACGCCGGTCACCGTCGGGAACCCCAGGGAATCCACTGACGATGATCCGCAAGACATTGCTGCTGGCAGCGACCGCTGCCATCGGCCTTCTCGCCCAGCCAGCCTTCGCGCAGTCCACCACACCGCGCGGCAAGCAGGCCGGCGATTTCATGATCGGCGCCAGCGTCATCGGCGTGCTGCCGATGAGCGGCGGCAACGTCGACACGATCGGCGGCAGCCCGCATGCCTCCGATGCGTGGAGCGGGCAGCTCGACTTCACCTACTTCCTGACGCCGAACTTCTCGCTGAACCTGATCGCGGCGACGACGCAGCACGACCTCGAGGTGCGCGACAGCTCGCTCGGCACGGTCGACCTCGGCCATGTCTGGGTGCTGCCGCCGACGCTGACCTTCCAGTACCACCCGCTGCCGGCCGAGCGCTTCAGCCCCTATGTCGGCGCCGGCGTGAACTGGACCATGTTCTACAGCGAAGGCGGCGGGCGGACCGCTGCGGTGACCGGCGTCGACGTGCGCAACGCCTTCGGCTTCGCGCTGAATGTCGGCATGGATGTGGAAGTCGCGCCGAACTGGCTGGTGAACTTCGACGTGAAGAAGCTGTTCCTGCGCCCCGACGTGGCGGTGGACACGGTGGTCGGGCGCATCAACGCACGGGCGGACCTCGATCCCTGGATCGTGGGCGTGGGCGTGCGCTACCGCTTCTGACCAGCCGGGCCCCGGGGTGGTTCCACCCCGGGCGCCTTCCGGCATAGGCTGCCTCCCAACTCGTCCAGGGAGGAAGCCGGAATGCGGCGCAGGACCATCGTCGGAGCGGCGGCCGGCCTTGCGCTGGCGCGCCCCTCTCTGTCCCAGGGCACCTGGCCGGACCGGCCGATCCGCTGGATCGTGCCCTTCCCGCCCGGGGGGTCGACCGACCTCTGGGCAAGGCTGGTCTCCGAGCCCATGGCCGCGGAACTCGGCCAGCCCATCGTGATCGACAATCGCGGCGGCGCGGGCGGGCTGATCGGCACCGAAGCCGCGGCCAAGGCCGCACCCGACGGGCACACGATGCTGTTCACCATCACGACGCATGTGCAGTCGCCGGTGGTGCTGCGGCGCTTCCCCTACGACCCGGTCGCGGATTTCGCGCCAATCGGCAAGCTCGGCGTGACACCGCTGGTGCTCTGCGCCTCGCCCTCGACACAGGGCAACAGCGTGCAGGATTTCGTCGCCTGGGCGCGCGGCAAGGATCTCTCCTACGGCTCCTACGCGCCGGGCTCCTCGGGGCATGCCTATGGGCAGATGTTCTCGGACGAGGCGCGGCTGAACATGACCCATGTCGCCTATCGGGGCGAAGGGCCGATGCTGCAGGACATGGTCGCGGGCACCGTCGCCTGCGCCTTCCACTCCATGGCCGCGAGCGGCGGGGCGATCCGCGCCGGGCGGATCCGTCCGCTTGGTCTTTCCGGCACGCGGCCGCTGCCCTCGCTGCCACAGGTGCCGCTGCTGCGCGCCTCGGGCTTCTCCACGCGCTTCGAGTTCTCGGGCTTCATCGGACTGCTCGCTCCCGCGCGCACGCCGCAGCCGATCCTCGACCGCGCCGTCGCCGCGTTCCGCCGCGTGGTGGAAAGCGAGGCGGTGCAGCGCCGCCTCGTCGAGATCGACACCATCCCCGCCTATCTCGGCCCCGACGCCTTCCGCGAGGATATCGCGCGGTCCTTGCGGGAATGGACGGCGCTGGCGACCGAGTTGAACCTCTCGGTCCAGGGCTGACCGCAATCGCGCCTTGATTTGGCCAGCCCGGCATGGTCAGGCGGGATGACGGGCGGCGCGTGCCGCCCGCGCCCTTCCCGGACCCCGCCATGACCGCCCCCGACGCCCCCGCCCTTTCCGTCGTCGTCCCCGCCTACAACGAGCAGGAGGTCCTGCCCGAATTCCACCGCCGCCTCGCCGCGGCTATGGACGGCATCGGCCTCGCCTGGGAGGTGGTTTACGTCAACGACGGCTCGCGCGACACGACGCTCGAGGTCATGACCGGGCTGCAGCGGCAGGATCCGCGCGCGGCGGTGCTGAACCTGTCGCGCAACTTCGGCAAGGAGATCGCGCTGACCGCGGGCCTCGACCACGCCCGCGCGACGGACGCCGTGATCGTCATCGACGCCGACCTGCAGGACCCGCCGGAGGTCATTCCCGCCCTGGTGGCCGCCTGGCGGGAGGGCTTCGACATCGCCTACGCCCAGCGCAACACGCGGGAAGGCGAGACCTGGCTCAAGAAGGCGACGGCGGCGGGCTTCTACCGCGTGATGCAGCGCCTGGGCGGCAAGGTGAAGCTGCCGCAGGACACGGGCGATTTCCGGCTGATGTCCCGCCGCGCGGTGGATGCGCTGCTGAAGCTGCGCGAGCAGCACCGCTTCATGAAGGGCCTGTTCGCCTGGATCGGCTTCCCGGCGACCGCCGTGCGCTACGACCGCGCGCCGCGCGCGGCGGGCGAGACCAAGTGGAACTACTGGAAGCTGTGGAACTTCTCGCTCGAAGGCATCACCAGCTTCACGGTCGCGCCGCTGAAGGTCGCGACCTATGTCGGCTTCGCGATCGCGGTGCTGGCCTCGGTGTATCTGTTCGGCATCGTCGTGCGCACCATGATCTACGGCAATCCGGTGGCGGGCTATCCGAGCCTGCTCGCCGTCACGCTGTTCCTGGGCGGCGTGCAGATGATGATGCTCGGCATCATCGGCGAGTATCTCGGGCGCATCTTCAACGAGACGAAGCAGCGCCCGCTCTACTTCGCCGAGCGCTACCTGCCGAGCCGGCAGGCGAGCAACTCGCCGAGCGCGGCGCAGAGCGCCGGAGCGGAAGGCGTCGACGCCAGCGCCTGATCCCGCGCGCCGGGCAGGATGACGCGCAGCTCGCCCCGGGCCAGCGGCGCGGCGATCGCGACCGCGTCGTCGCAGGCCGGGCGTTCCCCGCGCCAGCGCGCGACGTACATCGTGTTGGCCGGCACGCCGCGTTCCGCCGCAAGGCTCAGCACCTGCAACTGCCGCGCATGGTCGCCGAGCGCGTCGGGCTTCGGCACGCAAGGCCAGGTGGGGAAGATGGCAAGCCGGTCGGCCTCCGCCAGCAGGCCGCGCAGCGCGGGCGCCTCCACCGTCCAGGGCTGGCGGTCGGATGCCCAGGCGGCGAGTGCGGCGCGGTTCGGCGCGGCATCGGCGAACTGGACCAGCCCGAGCGCGACCACCACGGCCGGCCCGATGCGCGGCAGCCGCGCGAGCAGCGCCGCGGCGCCCACCAGCAGCGCCAGCCCCACCGGCCAGAAGAAGCGCCCCGAGGCACGGAACTGCTCGAGGAACCCCGGCGGATCGCCCAGGTCGAACAGGATCGCCCCACCCACGCCGACGCGGAAGGACATCGCGAGCAGCACGAGCCCCGCCAGGGCGAGCGCCAGCCCCGCATGCCGCCGCAGCGCCGCGCCCACCGCCCGCGGCGCCACCGCGACCAGCAGCACGAGCCCCGCGAGCAGGCCGAGCCCAAGCCAGTTGTAGCCTTCCCACCCGCCATGGCCGGTCGCGTCCACCTCGCGCTCGACGAGCCAGCCGAGAAACAGCGAGCGGTAGGGCCATACGGGCGAGAGCAGGTTCAGCGCGAAGTCGCCATAGCCGCCATCCCCGGTCGCGCCGAGATAGCCCAGCGCCGCCATGGTCCCGAACACCGCCGCGACCGTCGCGGCGAGGCCGGCCGCGGCGCCGATCCAGCGCCGGTCCCCGCGCAGCAGCAGCGTCGTCGGCACGGCGGCGAGCAGCGCCAGCACCATCGCCGCGAGATAGGGGTGGACCAGCAGCGTGCCGACCGCGAGCACCGCCGCCCCGGCCCAGCCCGCCGCGCCCGCCCCGCGCGCCAGCCGCAGATAGGCCCCGAGCGCGAGCAACACAAAGAAGTGACCGGTCAGTGCCGCATGCCCGTAGCGATTGATGAAGGACGGCATGGCGGAGGCCGCGAGCGCCACGCCGATCGCCGGCAGCAGCCGCCTCTCCCCCGCCCCGCGCAGCGCCCAGACGGCGGCGACGGGCTGCAGCGTCCAGGCGATCGCGTACCACAGGCCGATGCCGTGGAAGCCGTCCGGCAGCAAGGGGAAGGCCGCCTTCAGCAGCAGGGCGAGCAGCGGGATGCCATCGACGAAGGCGATGTTGACGCCTTCCGGCGGGCGGAGCGTCGCGGCGGTGAGCAGCGGCCAGCGCCATGCATCGGTGAGGAAGTAGCGCTGCGCGATCGCGTGCTGCGCCGCATCCCCCTGCGGGGCGAAGGCGGCGCCGGCCCGCGGGAGCAGCATCTCGGCCGGGAACAGCGCGAAGGCGAGCCCTGCGCCGAGCAGCAGGGCAAGGCCGTAGGACAGGGCGGCGGCGAGCCTGGGCGACAGGGGGTGCATCCTCGGGACAGCGGCAGGCGAGGTTTTTGCGGCCGGGCAGATGCCAGGACAAGTGCGGCTTTGCTGCGCCGCCACAATCATGCCGCAACCCGGTCCCACATCCGCCCGCGCCAAGGGCGAAAACCCGCGTCAACCGAGGTCCGGCCTCGTTCCCCACGACAGACACAAGGGGGACGATCCGGCCCGCGGGCCACCTTTGGCCGCAGCCGGCCCCCACCGGCGGCGGTTACCCCCAGAAGGCCGCTCCGCTCATGTCCAGCGTCCCGGTTGGTCCCCTCCCCCCGCAGAACGCGGCGATCCGCCTGTTCGGCGGTCGTGTCGTCGCGCCGCGCCTGCTGCCGCTGGCCAAGCGCGCGATGGACATCGCCATCGCCGGGCTGGCGCTGCTGGCGGCCCTGCCCTTCTTCCTCGTCGTCGGCGCGCTGGTGCGCGCCGATGGTGGCCCGGCCTTCTACGCCCATCCCCGCGTGGGCCGTGGCGGGCGGGTGTTCGGCTGCCTGAAGTTCCGCTCGATGGTGACCGACAGCCAGGCGCGGCTCGAAGCCCTGCTCGCCGCCGACCCGGCGGCACGCGCCGAATGGGAACAGACGCGCAAGCTGAAGAACGACCCGCGCATCACCCGCATCGGCCGCTTCCTGCGGGCCACCTCGCTCGACGAGCTGCCGCAGCTGATCAACGTGCTGAAGGGCGAGATGGCGATCGTCGGCCCGCGCCCGGTCACGCAGTCCGAGCTCGACAGCTACTACGGCGCCGCCGCCGCGCATTACCTCACCGTCCGCCCGGGCATCACCGGCCTGTGGCAGGTGAGCGGCCGGAGCGAGACCTCCTACGACCAGCGCGTGGCGCTCGATGTCGCCTATGTCTCGCAGCCCTCGCTGCTGGCCGACATCCGCATCCTGCTGAAGACGCCGGTCGCCGTCTTGTCGCGTCGCGGCGCGCACTGATCCCTTCGGCCGACTTCGTCGCCCGCAGGGATCAGAGTCGGATGAGACCTCAGTCGCCGGCGCCGCCGTCCGGCGGCTTGCCTTTCGCGCCCTGGACTGGTGCGCCAGGGGCTGCGGGCGGTCTGGGCGCGGTCGCGCATTCGCGCTCCCCGATCGCGGCTGCGCCACGATCCGCGGTCGGTCGGCCGATCGCCGCGGCCCCGTCCGCGGGTCCCCTTCGATGACAAGCCCCGCGCCCGAGGGCCCGGAGGACCGGGCCGGCGGGCGCAGGCTCGTCTCCGGCGTGGCATGGAACGCGCTGGGGCGCGGCGTGCCGCTGCTGCTCGCCCTCGCGCTGACGCCGGTCCTCGTCCACCTGATGGGGACGGATCGCTGGGGGCTGTTCACCCTGGCGCTGGCGATGGTCGGCATCTTCGGCGTCTTCGACCTCGGCCTCGGCATGGCGCTGACGCGCGCGGTCTCCGAACGCATCGGCGAAGGGCGCGGGGCGGAGGCGCCGGCGCTGGTCGGTGCGACGCTGATCGCGCTGCTGGGCCTCTCGGCGGTGATGGCCGGGCTCGCCTGGGCGCTGATGCCGCTGCTGATCGGCCGGGTGCTGATCGTCCCGCAGGAGTTGGAGGCCGAGGCGCTGGCCGCCTTCCGCGTGCTGGCGCTCGCCGCGCCGCTGGTCGTGCTGAACGCGGCGCTGTGGGGGGTGCTCGCGGCCTGGCAGCGCTTCCGCGCGGCGAACCTCGTCAACATGCCGGTCAGCGCCTTCTACTACCTCGGGCCGGTGCTGGCGCTGCTCGCCTGGGACAGCCTGGTGGGGGTGATGCTGTCGCTCGTCGCGGTGCGTCTCGTCAGCGGCATCGCCTATGCCTGGCTCGCCTGGAAGGACGTGCCCGGGCTGGGGCTGGGCGCGCCGCGCTTCGCGCTGCTGCGCCCGCTGCTGCGGCAGGGCGGCTGGATGAGCCTGTCCGGCGCGCTGACGCAGGTCCTGCTCTATGCCGACCGCTTCCTGATCGGGGCGCTGATCGGGCTGACGGCGGTCGCCTTCTACGCGACGCCGCTCGATCTCGTCATCCGCATGTGGATCCTGCCGGTGGCGGTGGCGCAGGCGCTGCTGCCGGCCGTCGCCGGGGCCTTCCGCACCGCGCCCGAGAAGACCGTGCTGCTGATGCGCCGCGGCGCGCTGATCGTGGCAGGGCTGGTGCTGCCAGCCTGCCTCGTGCTGGTCGCGCTGGCCGAATGGCTGTTGTGGCTGTGGCTGGGGACGGCGTTTGCCGAGGGTGGGGGAATGGTGCTGCGCATCCTCGGCGTGGGCATCTTCTTCTCCTGCCTCGCCTTCGTGCCCGGCACGCTGCTCGATGCCATCGGGCGGCCCGAGGTGACGGCGACCTTCTCGCTGGTCCAGGCGGCGGTCTTCCTGCCGCTCGGCGCGCTGCTGCTGGTGCTGGTCGGGATCGAGGGCGCGGCCGTCGCCTGGGCGCTGCGCGCCGCGGCGGATTGCGCCGGGCGATTCCTGCTCGCCGCGCGCTTCTATCCGCCGGCGGCGAAGGCCGGGCGCGCGCTGCTGCCCTTCCTGGCCGTGACAGGCGCGGGGCTCGCCGCCATGGTGCCGCTGCCGGGGCATATCGCGCCGGCGCTGCTGGGCATGGCCACCATGATCGTCGCCGGCGTGCTCGGCTGGCGGCTGGCGCCGGCGGAAGACCGGGCGCGGCTGCTCGGGCGAATCGGACGGGCTGGGGCATGAGCGGCATCGCCATCAATGGGCGCTTCCTGACGCAGGGCATGACCGGCGTGCAGCGCTTCGCGACCGAAATCGTCGCGGCAGCCGATGCGCTGGCCGCACGCGGCGAATGGCCCGCGGCGCGGCTGCTGGTGCCGCCGGGCGCGCGCGATGCGGGGCTGGCG
>NZ_JACADQ010000123.1 GCF_016106015.1 Neoroseomonas rubea | reverse complement strand
AAGCCACCCACTCAAGGATCGCCAAGATCACTCAAAACACTTCCAAAACCGATACAATTGTCAAAGAACAACACCAAACCAGCCCGAGCAACCTCAGGTGAGGCTACACACACCGATCCGGTGAAACCGCCTTCGTCGGCGGGGCATTGAACTTAGGACCAGTGGTCCATCGGGTCAAGCCCCATCGCCGTCGGCGTGGCCGGGGAGATACCCCCCTCGCCCTCGCCTGTCAAATGGGTGCAACAAGGTTTCATGCATTGCAGAAATTGCATGGCTCAGGCCCTTGACCCGGCAGGATCCGCAAATCCCGACTCCACAACCGCATTGACCCCGGCCCCTCACGCGCTCATGCGCTCTACCCAAGAAAAACAGTCATGCCAGGAGTCCACAGACACATGCCGTCCAGGCTGGCCCTTGCCCTGCTCTGCGCCCTGCCATTCCTCATGCCGGTCCTGGCCGCAGCAGAGGACACGCCAGCCCCCGCCGCCGCGCAGTCCGCCGAGCAACCGCAACAGCGTCTCATCATCGTCCGCCCCGGCGATACCCTGGCCCGCCTCCTTGATGGTGCGGGGATCGACGATGCCGAGGCCCACGCCGCCCTCTCCCGCCTCGCCACCCTTTTCCCGCCGAGCGGCCTCCGCCCCGGCGACGAGGTCGCGCTCCGCCTCGCCCCCGAGCCGGCCTCGAGCCTGCTCGAGATCGAGGTCGAGCCAAGCCCGGGCCGCACCATCCGCGCGATCCGCCAACCGGACGGCAGCTGGAAGGCCGAGGAGACGCTCGCCCCCCGCACCCGCTTCCTCGTCCGCGCCGAAGGCAGCGTCAGCGGCGGGCTCTTTCCCGCCATGACGGAGGCAGGGGTTCCACCAGGCCTCGCCCTCTCCCTGATCCGCATTCTGGGCCACCAGGTCGATTTCCAGCGGGACCTGCAGCCCGGCGACCGCTTCTCGATCCTGTTCGAACGATTCCGCGATAGCGAGGGGGACATCCTCGGCCATGGCCAGGTGCTGAAGGCCGAACTCCGGCTGTCCGGACGCCGGCTCGCCATCTGGCGGCACAGGGATCGCCGCGGGTCGGTCGACTGGTACGACCAGAACGGCCAGAGCCTCCGCCGCGCCTTCCTCCGCACACCGCTCGACGGCGCACGCATCAGTTCGCGCTTCGGCATGCGCAACCATCCGATCCTCGGCTACACGGGCATGCATCGCGGCATCGACTTCGCCGCCCCGACCGGCACACCGGTCTATGCGGCCGCCGACGGCGTCGTCGCCTTCGCCGGTGTCTCCGGCGGCTATGGGCGCATCGTGCGGCTGCGCCATGCCGGAAATGTCGAGACGCGCTACGCGCACCTCTCGCGCTTCGGACGCGGCATCACGCCCGGCCGTCGCGTCCGCCAGGGGGACGTGATCGGCGCCGTCGGCTCGACCGGCCTCTCCACCGGCCCACACCTGCACTACGAAACGCTCGTCGCGGGGCGCCACGTCAATCCGGCGCGCCACATCGAACGTACGATCCGCCTCGCCGGCGCGGACCTGACCGCCTTCCGCGCGCGGCAACGCGACCTCGACCGCACGGCCAGCCGGATCGGCGCGCGCGACGAAATCGCACTCGCCGCCGAGTGACCCCGGCGGCGAGCCTCGCGCGTATCAGGCCGCCTCGGCCAACTCCGGGCGCAGTTCGAGCCCGTCCGGGGATGCGGTGACGCGCACCGTATCCCCGTCGCCGATGCTGCCTTCCAGCAGCAGCCCGGCCAGCCGGTCCTGCAGGTTGCGCTGGATGACGCGCTTGAGCGGCCGCGCCCCGTAGACCGGATCGTAGCCCGCTTCGGCAAGCCACTCGCGCGCCGCGGCATCGAGTTCGAGCCGCACCTTGCGATCCTCCAGCAGCTTGAGCAGGCCGATCAGCTGGATATCCACGATCGAGGCCATGTCCCCGCGCGCGAGGCGCCGGAACAGCACGATCTCATCCAGCCTGTTCAGGAATTCCGGCCGGAACCGGTCGCGCACCGCGCGCATCACCGCCGGCCGCGCCGCATCGATCTCGGCAGTCTCCGGCAGCTCCGCGATCGCCTGGCTGCCGAGGTTGGAGGTCAGCACGATGATCGTGTTGCGGAAATCGACCGTGCGCCCCTGCCCGTCCGTCAGCCGGCCGTCGTCGAGCACCTGCAGCAGCACGTTGAAGACGTCGTCATGCGCCTTCTCGACCTCGTCGAACAGGATCACCTGGTAGGGCCTGCGCCGCACCGACTCCGTCAGCGCCCCACCTTCCTCGTAGCCCACATAGCCGGGCGGTGCGCCGATCAGGCGGGAGACTGCGTGCTTCTCCATGTACTCCGACATGTCGATGCGCGTCATTGCGCGCTCGTCGTCGAACAGGAACTGCGCCAGCGCCTTCACGAGCTCCGTCTTGCCCACGCCCGTGGGCCCGAGGAACAGGAAGGACCCGATAGGCCGGTTGGGATCCTGCAGCCCCGCCCGAGCGCGGCGCACGGCCTTGGAGACGGCTTCGAGCGCCTCCTCCTGCCCCACGACGCGGCGGCGCAAGGCATCCTCCATCCGCAGCAGCTTCGCCCGCTCGCCCTCCAGCATCTTCTCGACCGGCACGCCGGTCCAGCGGCTGACAACGGCGGCGATCCCCTCCTCGGTCACCGCCTCGTTCACCAGGCGCGCATCACTGTCGCCCGCCTCGGCGAGCTTCTTCTCCAGCTGGGGAATGAGGGCGTACAGAAGCTCGGACGCCTTCGTCAGGTCGCCCGCGCGCTGCGCCAGCTCGACCTCGGTGCGCGCCTTGTCCAGCTGCTCCTTGATCTTCTGGCTCTCGACGACCTTGCCCTTCTCGGCCTCCCAGCGCTGCGTCATCTCGCGCGACCGCTCCTCGAGGTCGGCGAGTTCCTTCTCGAGCTTCAGCAGCCGGTCGCGCGAGGCCGCGTCCGTCTCCTTCCGCAGCGCCTCCCGCTCGATCTTGAGCCGCATGAGGTCGCGGTCGATCGCGTCCAGTTCCTCGGGCTTGCTGTCCACCTGCATGCGCAGCCGGGACGAGGCCTCGTCCATCAGGTCGATCGCCTTGTCGGGCAGGAAGCGGTCGGTGATGTAGCGGTTGGACAGCGTCGCGGCCGCGACCAGCGCGCCGTCTGTGATCCGCACGCCGTGATGCAGCTCGTACTTCTCCTTGATGCCGCGCAGGATCGAAATCGTGTCCTCCACGCTCGGCTCGCCGACAAACACGGGCTGGAAGCGCCGAGCGAGCGCCGCATCCTTCTCGACATGCTTGCGGTATTCGTCGAGCGTCGTGGCACCCACGCAGTGCAGCTCACCCCGCGCAAGCGCCGGCTTGATCAGGTTAGACGCGTCCATCGCGCCATCCGCCTTGCCCGCGCCGACCAGCGTGTGCATCTCGTCGATGAAGAGGATGACCTCGCCGGCCGCCTTCTCCACCTCGGCCAGCACGCCCTTCAGCCGCTCCTCGAACTCGCCGCGATACTTCGCGCCGGCGACCATCGCGCCGAGGTCGAGCGCCATGACCTTCTTGTTCTTCAGCGCCTCCGGCACGTCGCCCTTGACGATGCGCAGCGCCAGACCCTCGACGATCGCCGTCTTGCCCACGCCGGGCTCGCCGATCAGCACGGGGTTGTTCTTGGTCCGGCGCGCCAGCACCTGGATCGAGCGCCGGATTTCCTCGTCCCGCCCGATGACGGGGTCGAGCTTGCCCTGCCGCGCCGCCTCGGTGATGTCGCGGGCGTATTTCTTCAGCGCGTCGAAGGATTCCTCGGCGTTCTGGCTGTTGACGGTGCGGCCCTTGCGCAGGTCCGCGACCGCCTTCTCGAGCCGCTGCGCATCGGCCCCGCCATCGCGGAAGGCGCGGCCCGCCTCGCCCTCGCTCGCCGCGAGCGCCACCAGCAACCGGTCCTGGGCGACGAAGGCGTCGCCCGCGCGCGCCGCCTGCTGCTGCGCCGCGTCCAGCACGCGCACGATGTCCGGGGTGAATTGCGGCTGCCCCGCGCCGCCGCCCGAGACCTTCGGCTGGCGCGCGAGTGCCGCTTCCAGCGCCTGCTTCACGCGCGCCGGGTCGGCCCCGGCGGCGCGCAGCAGGCCGCTCGCAGCCCCTTCGGAATCATCCAGCAATGCCTTGGCGAGATGCGCCGGCGTCACCTGCTGGTGGTATTCGCGGATCGCGATGGTCTGTGCGGCCTGCAGGAACCCGCGGGCCCTGTCGGTGAACTTCTCGATGTCCATGTGTCCCTCTCCGGAGCGGACTGGCGTGACCGCCCCCAGATGGGCGACGGGCGTGCCGGTGATGCCACGGCATGTGGTAAGCCTCCTTGATCTGCTTCAAGGGGCCGCCATGCGCATTGAAAGCATCTACCGCTACCCGGTGAAGGGCCTGACCGCGGAGGCGCTGGAGGACGTCGCGCTGACCCCAGGCGCGACGCTGCCGGAGGACCGCCGTTTCGCCCTGGCGCAGGGCGATTCCGCCTTCGACCCGGCTTCCCCCCATTGGCTGCCCAAGCGCAACTTTGGCTGCCTGATGGCCAATGCCCGACTGGCACTGGTCCATTCCGCCTATGATTCGCGGACCGGCGACCTGGCGCTGCGCTTCCCCGGCGAACCGATCTTCGTCGCGAGCACGCGCACCGACGACGGCCGCGCCGCCATCGCCGCGCGGCTCGCCGCCTTCATGGGGGAGGACGCCCGTGGCGCGCCCCGCTTCGTCGAGGCGCCGGGCCATTCCTTCTCCGACGTCGCGAAGAAGGTCGTCTCCATCATCGGCCTCACCAGCCTGCACGCGCTGGAACAGGCGGCGGGCGCCGCGCTCGACCCGCTGCGTTTCCGCGCCAATGTCTATGTCTCGGGGGGAAAGCCCTGGGCGGAATTCGACTGGATCGGGCAGGAGATCCAGCTCGGCCAGGCGCGGCTGCGCGTCGTCAAGCGCATCGTCCGCTGCCCGGCGACGGAGGTGAACCCGGAGACCGGGGAGCGTGACGCGGAACCGCCGCGCTGGCTGCGGACGCATTTCGGCCATGCCGACCTCGGCGTCTATGCCGAGGTGCTGGAAGGCGGGCGCATCGCGGCGGGCGACGCGCTGGAAGTGCTGGGGTAGCCAGCCGCGCGCGCCGCCGGACGGGGGCCGCGCGGAGGGCCCGGGTCAGACGGGCTCGCGCGCCTCGCCGGCAGGCTCGGGGGAGATCGTCTCCGCCTCGCCGACATCGCCGCCCTGCCCGTTCATGTCGGACTGGTCGCCGCCCTCGCCATCGCCCTGCTCATTCGACTGGAACCGGCGCTGCTGCTGCTGTTGGTGCTGCGCAGCGGCCTGGTTCATGGCGTTGAGGATGCGGAAATAGTGCTCGGCGTGCTGGAAGTAGGATTCCGCCATCACGCGGTCGCCGCCGCTGGTCGCGTCGCGCCCGAGCTGCAGATACTTCTCGAACAATTGCTGCGACGTCCCGCGCAGCCGCATGTCGGGCCCGCTCGAATCGAAGACGTGGTTCCGGTTGAGCGGCTGGCGGTCACCGCCGCCACCCCCGCCAGTACCGCCGCCGCTATGCCGGAACTGCCCGCCGCCGTGGCGATGATTGCCGCGGCCGCGCATGCGCTTCATGTTCATTGTGTCGTGTTTCGCTGTTCGCACCCGTCCCGCCCCGGAGCGAGGCCGGGCCCTTGGGCCCGCCACGCGCGGTCAGCGCTCGGCATGGTTTCGACCTAGCGGTCCTGGCCGGGATTGCGGGCCGCGCCCGCGATTTGTCCGACCGATCCGGAGGGGCACCTTCCCGCTCCCGACCGCTGGCCTACCCTACCCGCGCCCCGGCGGGGCGCCAAACGGTTTTTTCGGGCAGGGCTCACGCCGCGAACACAAGCGCGCGTTCGATCCCCCCCAGATCCGCCCGCGCGCCGAGCGCCACCAGGCCCTGGTCACGCGCCAGCGCCTCGACCGCGTCGCGCTGGCCCTGGCCGATCTCCAGCACCGCACGTCCGCCAGGGGCCAGGAGCGCCGGCAAGGCCGCCACGATCGCGCGATAGGCGTCGAGCCCGTCCGCCCCCCCATCCAGCGCGAGCCGCGGTTCATGCCGCGCCACCTCCGGCATCAGCCGCGCGATCTCCGCGCCGGGGATATAGGGGGGATTCGAGAGCACCAGGTCGAAGCGCCCGGCGAGCGACTCCGCCCAGCGGCCGGCCAGGAAGGCCGCACGGCCGGCGAGCCCGTTCGTCGCCGCGTTGCGCGCCGCGAGCGCCGCCGCGGCCGGGGCGAGGTCCACCCCCACCCCGAAGGCCCGCGGGCATTCGGACAGGATCGCGAGCAGCAGCGCCCCCGTGCCCGTGCCGAGGTCGAGCACGCGGTGGACCGCATTCAGGTCCGTGAAGGCCGCGAGCGCCGCCTCGACGACAGCTTCCGAATCCGCGCGCGGCACCAGGGTCGCGGCGGAGACCTCGAGGTCGAGCGTCCAGAACCCCGCCCGGCCGAGGATCAGCGCCAACGGTTCCCGCGCCGCGCGACGGGCCAGCATCGCGCCAAAGGCGGCGACAGCGGCGGCGGGGACCGGCGCGCGCGCATCGCGCAACAGCGCTTCCTCGGTGCAGCCCATGGCGTGGGAGAGAAGCCGGCGCGCCTCGAGCCGCGGCGCATCGAGCCCCGCCGCGCGCAGCACCTGCCCCGCCTGGCAGAGAAAGGCGCCGACCGACCCGCCGGGATCGGCGCAGCCGCTCATGCCGCGTCGGCGGCCAGCCGCGCCGCCTGGTCCTCGGCGGTCAGGGCGTCGATGATGTCGTCGAGTTCGCCCAGCATGACGCGGTCGATCTTGTGCAGCGTCAGGCCGATGCGGTGGTCGGTCACGCGCCCCTGCGGGAAGTTGTACGTGCGGATGCGCTCGGAACGGTCCCCGGTGCCGACCTGCGACTTGCGGTCTGCGGCCCGCGCGCTGTCGGCCGCGCTGCGCTGCGCGTCATACAGCCGCGCGCGCAGCACCTTCATCGCCTTGGCGCGGTTCTTGTGCTGCGACTTCTCCTCCTGCATCGCCACCACGATGCCGGTGGGCAGGTGGGTGATGCGCACCGCGCTGTCGGTCTTGTTCACATGCTGCCCGCCGGCGCCGGAGGCGCGGTAGGTGTCGATCCGCAGGTCGCCTTCGTTGACCTGGACCTCCACCTCCTCGGCCTCGGGCAGCACGGCGACGGTGACGGTGGAGGTGTGGATGCGCCCCTGCGTCTCGGTCGCCGGCACGCGCTGCACCCGGTGCACGCCGCTTTCGTATTTCAGCCGGGCGAAGACGCCGCGGCCGTTGATCTCCGCCGTCGCGCCCTTGATGCCGCCAAGGTCGCTCTCGTCGTAGTCGAGCAGCTCGAAGCGCCAGCCGCGCGCTTCCGCGTATCGCTGGTAGGCGCGAAACAGCTCGGCCGCGAACAGCCCTGCCTCGTCGCCGCCGGCGGCGGGGCGGACTTCCAGGATGGCGCTGCGCTCATCGGCCGAATCGCGGGGCAGCAGCAGGATGCGGATCTCGCGCTCCAGCGCCGGGACGCGCTCCTTCTGCTCGAGCCATTCGGCCTCGGCCAGGTCGCGCATCTCGGGGTCCGCCATCAATGCCGCAGCTTCGTCCCGCGCGCGTTCGGCCGCCCGCAGCTCGTTGACCTTCGCGACGAGAGGATCGAGTTCGGACAGTTCCTTCGACAGCGCGCCGATGTCGGCGCCGGGGGCGGTCGAGAGGATGTGGCGCAGTTCCTCGGCGCGGGCGAGCAGCCGATCCAGGCGCGCGGGCAGGCTCATGCGAGCCGCCCCGGCACCTCCGCCAGTGGCACCTTCTCCTGCGTGCCGGCGTCGAGGTCGCGCAGTTGCGCAACACCGGCCGCGATCTCCTCATCCCCGAGGATCACCGCGGCGCGCGCGCCGATGCGGTTGGCGCGCTCCATCCGCCGCTTGAGGTTGCCGCGATAGCCGATCTCGGCCGTCACGCCGGCGCGGCGCAGCGCCTGCAGCAGGTCGAGCGCCGGGGCCTCCGCCGCCTCGCCCACGGGAATGACGGCGACCGGGCGCGGGGCCGGCGGCGCCTCGGGCAGCAGCATCGCCAGCCGCTCCACCCCTGCCGCCCAGCCGACGCAGGGGGTGGGCGGGCCGCCCATCTCCTCGACCAGGCCGTTGTAGCGCCCGCCACCCATCACCGTGCCCTGCGCGCCGAGCTGGTCAGTCACGAACTCGAAGGCCGTGTGGCTGTAGTAGTCGAGGCCGCGCACGATCCGCGGGTTCTCCCGGAACGGCACGCCGAAGCGATCCAGGTGCCGCCGGACCGATCCATAGAACTCCGCCGCCTCGGGTGTCAGATGCGCGGCGATGGTCGGCGCACCGGCGACGATGGCGCGATCCGTCTCGTCCTTGCTGTCGAGGATGCGCAGCGGGTTCTTCTCGAGCCTGACCCGGCTGTCATGGCTCAGCGCGTCCCGGTGCGCGGAGAAATAGGCGATGAGCGCGGCGCGGTAGGCGTCCCGCGACGGCGTGTCGCCGAGCGTGTTGATCTCGAGCACCGTCGCGGCCGCGACGCCGAGCTCCTGCAGGATATGCCAGCCGCAGGCGATCACCTCGGCATCCGAAAGCGGCTCGGCCGCGCCCATCACCTCGATGTCGATCTGGTGGAACTGGCGGTAGCGCCCCTTCTGCGGCCGTTCGTAGCGGAACATCGGGCCCGTGTAGAACACCTTCCGCGGCAGGTTCGACTGGGTGAGGCCGTTGCTCACCAGCGCGCGGCACAGCCCGGCCGTCGCCTCCGGCCGCAGCGTGACGGATTCCCCGCCCCGGTCGGTGAAGGTGTACATCTCCTTCGAGACGACGTCCGAGGTATCGCCCAGCCCGCGGGAGAAGACGCGCGTATCCTCGAAGATCGGCGTCGCCCACTCCTCGAAGCCGTAAAGGGCGCTGATGCGCCGCGCCGTCTCGGCCACCTTGTGGTGGCGGCGGAAGTCCTCGCCGATCAGGTCGCGCGTGCCGCGGGCGGGCTGCAGGGCTGTCATTCTGTGGTTCCGGTCGTCCGGCTCAGGGCCGGCGTCGCTGCTGCTGTTGCTGTGCCGCCTGCGGCGCGCGGGGGATGCGGAGCAGTTCCTCCCGCGCCTGGTTCCCGACCCGCGCCGCGGCGACGAGCGCCCGCCTGTACGTCTCCGCGTCGCCGTCGTCCAGACAGTCCGCCGCCTGGCCGACATCCACCAGGCCGCGCAGCCGGCCGCTCCACTGGTCGAGCCAGGCGAGCAGGACCATCGCCTGCGGCCGCGCATCCGGCTCGAAGCCGGCGGACAGCGCGCTCGCATGCTGGCGAACCACGAGCGACGCCTCCATCGCGCGCGCATTGATCTCCCCGCATCCGACCGCGCCGCTCCCTCCCGTGGCCGGCGAGTCGCCGATGATCTCCATCTGCGCCGCGGCGGGGGTTGCGGCGGCAAGGCCGAGAAGCAGAGGCACCGCCGCCCGGAAGCGCCCGGGCCGCCGCCTCATTCCGCCGCCGCCCGCGCCGCCTCTTCCTGCGCGGCGCGCGCCTCGGCAGCCAGGGTCTCGGCCTTCGCGGTCACCAGCCCGACGATGTGCTCGACCATCTCCTCGGTGCGGACCGTGTGATCGGTCTTGCCGGCGGCATAGACCATGTGCGTCCCCGCGCCGCCGCCGGTCAGGCCGATGTCCGTCATCAGCGCCTCGCCCGGCCCGTTCACCACGCAGCCGATGATCGACAGCGTGATCGGCTGCTGGATGTGCGCCAGCCGCTCCTCCAGCTTCTCGACCGTGCGGATCACGTCGAAGCCCTGCCGTGCGCAGGACGGGCAGGAAATGATCTTCACCCCACGATGGCGCAGATGCAGCGACTTCAGCATCTCCCAACCGACAGAGACCTCCTCCTCCGGCTCGGCCGAGAGCGAGACCCGCAGCGTGTCCCCGATCCCGGCCCAGAGCAGCGAGCCGAGCCCGATCGCGCTCTTGACCGTCCCTGCCCGCTTGCCCCCGGCCTCGGTGATGCCGATGTGCAGCGGGTGGTTGCAGGCCTCGGCCAGCTGCTGGTAGGCCGCGACGGCGAGGAAGACGTCGGACGCCTTCACGCTGATCTTGAACTCCTCGAAGCCTTCCTGGAGCAGGTGGTCGGCGTGCCAGAGCGCGCTTTCGACCAGCGCCTCAGGGTTGGGCTCGCCGTACTTCTCCAGCAGATGCTTCTCGAGGCTGCCTGCATTCACGCCGATGCGGATCGAGCAGCCATGGTCGCGGGCGGCCTTCACCACCTCCTTGACCCGCTCCTTCGAGCCGATGTTGCCGGGGTTGATGCGCAGGCAGGCCGCCCCCGCCTCCGCCGCCTCGATGGCGCGGCGGTAGTGGAAATGGATGTCGGCGACGATCGGAACGTTCACCTCGCGCACGATCTCGGCGAGCGCGGCGGTCGCCTCCTCCGTCGGGCAGGAGACGCGGACGATGTCGGCCCCGGCCAGCTCGCAGCGACGGATCTGCTCGATCGTCGCCTGGGCGTCCTCGGTCGGCGTGTTGGTCATGGTCTGGACCGAGATCGGCGCATCGCCGCCGACACGGACCTTGCCCACCCCGATCTCGCGGGACTTGCGTCGAAGGATCTGCTGGTAGGGGCGGTAGGACATGCGCGGTTCCTGGAGGCGAGGCCGTCTGGCGCGCCCAATATGGCGGCCGGGCGGCCGCTCCGGAAGCCGTCGTCGCCCCGGAACCTTCCGTCAGGGCCGCGGGGCGGGCGCCGGGGCGGGCGCGACCGGCCGGGGCGCGGCG
>NZ_JACADQ010000122.1 GCF_016106015.1 Neoroseomonas rubea | reverse complement strand
CACGGCGTTGGCGCTGGTGCGGGCCGGCGCCGGCGGGCTGGTGCCGGAGGGAGGCGAGGCCGCGGCGGTGGGGCCGCTCGCGCTCGCCGCCCTGCGTCTGGCGCCACCGCTGGTCGCGGCGCTGCATGGGCTGGGCCTGCGGGATGTCGGCAGCTTGGCGGCGCAGCCCCGGGCGGGGCTGGTGCGACGCTTCGGGGCGGGGCTGGCGCGGGCGCTGGACGAGGCGCTGGGCGAGGCGGAGCGCCCCATCTCCCCCCTCCGCCCGCCGGCGGAACTGGAGGTGGCGCGGGACTTCGCCGATCCCGTGGTGACGCGGGAAGGGATCGAGGCGGCACTCGACGGCCTGCTCGCCGATCTCTGCCACATGCTCGCCCAGGCAGGACGCGGCGCCCGGCGCCTGATGCTGTGGGCGGGGCGGGTGGACGGGGAGGTCCAGGAGATCGCGATCGGCACCGGCCTGCCTGCCCGGGACCCGGCGCATCTGGCGCGGTTGTTCCACGGGAAACTCGAAACCCTCGCGCCCGAATGCGGCTTCGAGAGGCTGGCGCTCGCCGCCCTGGCGACCGACCCGATGACCGGCGCGCAGGCGTCCCTCGCTCCGGCCGGCCGCGCCGCGCGTCGGGAGGATCTCGCGCAGCTGCTGGACCGGCTGTCGCAGCGCCTGCCGGTCTGGCGCCTGGCGCCGCGCGCCTCCCATTGGCCGGAACGGGCGGTGCAGCGCGTCGGCGCCTTCGAGGAGGTGGCGGTGCCGAAAGGCTGGGCGGCCCGGCCGCGCCCGGTGCGGCTGCTGCAGCGCCCTCTCTACATAGGTGCGATGGCGCTGCTGCCGGACGCGCCCCCGTCCCTGCTCCGGATCGGGCGGCAGGCGCAGCGGGTGGTGCGGGCCGAGGGGCCGGAACGGTTCGAGCCGGAGTGGTGGCGCGACCGGCCGGGGCGGAAGCTGCGCGACTACTATCGGGTGGAAATGGCCTCGGGCGCGCGCCTCTGGGTCTGTCGAGTCGGGCTGGCGGAGCCGGGGGAGGATCCGCGCTGGGTGCTGCACGGGCACCTGCCGTGACGGGATATGCCGAACTTGGCGCGATGACGAACTTCTCCTTCCTCGAAGGCGCGTCGCATCCCCATGAGATCGTGCGCATGGCGAAGGCGCTGGGCCATGCGGCGGTGGGCGTGGCGGACCGCAATTCCTTCGCCGGGGTGGTGCGCGCCCATGTGGCGGCAAAGGCGGAAGGGCTGCGCTTCCTGCCCGGCGTGCGGCTGGGGCTCGAGGATGAGTCGGAATATCTTGCCTGGCCATCCGACCGTGCCGCCTGGGGTCGCCTGACGCGGATGCTGTCCGAGGCGCGGCTTGCCGCGCCCAAGGGCGAATGCCGCCTCGGGCGGGACGCGCTGGCGGCGGGGGTGAAGGGCTCGGTGCTGGCGCGGGTGGCGCCGGAAGCACCGGATGACGACTTCGCTGCGGCGCTGCGGCGCGACCGCACGGCGCTGCAGCGGGACCTCGCGCTGCCGCTCTTCCTCGCCGTTGCGCATCGCCATGGCGGGGACGACCGCCGGCGGCTCGATGCGCTGGCGGGGCTGGGCCTGCCCCTGCTCGCCGCCGGCGGGGTGCGCTTCCATGTCCCGGCGCGGCGCAGGCTGGCTGATGTGCTGGCGGCGATCCGGCTCGGCACCACGGTCGATGCGCTCGGCTTCGCGGCCCGGCCGAATGCCGAGGCGCATCTGAAGCCGGAGGCGGAGATGCGGCGCCTCCTCGCCGGGCATGGTGAAGCCATCGACAACACGCTGCGAGTCGTCGCGGCCTGCGCCTTCTCCCTCGACCAGCTGCGCTACGAATATCCGGAGGAGATCCTCGAACCCGGACTGACGGCGCAGGAGACGCTCGAGAAGCGGGTGGCGGAAGCGCTGGCGCGGCGCTGGCCGCAGGGCGGATCGGCCAAGCTGCGCGGGCTGATCGCGCACGAGATGAGGCTGATCCGGGAACTCGGCTACGCGCCCTATTTCCTCACGGTGGACGAGATCGTCCGCTTCGCGCGCTCGAAAGGCATTCTCTGCCAGGGGCGCGGCTCGGCGGCGAATTCGGCCATCTGCTACGTGCTCGGCATCACGGCGGCGGATGTCGACACGCACGACCTGCTGTTCGAGCGCTTCATTTCTGCCGCGCGCGACGAGCCACCGGACATCGACGTGGATTTCGAGCATGAGCGGCGCGAGGAGGTGATCCAGCACATCTACGAACGCTATGGCCGGCGGCGAGCGGCGATCTGCGCGACGCTGATCCGATACCGCCCGCGCAGCGCGATCCGGGAGGTCGGCAAGGCGCTTGGCCTGACGGAGGATGTGACGGCGGGCCTCGCCCGCGCGTCCTGGGGCCCGCGCGGAGACCGCGACATGGCCGATGTCGCGGCGGAGCGCGGCCTGGATGCGGAGGGCGACCCGCGGCTCGCGCTCACGATCGAACTCGCGGACGAGATCCAGGATTTTCCCCGCCACCTCGCAACGCATGTCGGTGGCTTCGTCATCACCAAGGGACCGCTGGTGGAACATGCGGTGGTGACACAGGCGGCGATGGAAGGTCGCACCACGCTCGAATGGGACAAGGACGACATCGAGGCGCTGCGCATCCTGAAGGTGGATGTGCTCGGCCTCGGCATGCTGTCCTGCCTGCGGCGCGCCTTCGACCTGATCGCGGCGCATCATGGGCGGCGCCTGGCGTTGGAAGACCTGCCGCCCGAGGATCCGCGCGTCTACGCCATGCTGCGCCGCGCCGATGCGGTCGGCGTCTTCCAGGTGGAAAGCCGGGCGCAGATGAACATGCTGCCGCGCCTGCGCCCGAGAACCTTCTACGATCTGGTGGTGCAGGTCGCGATCGTGCGGCCGGGACCGATCCAGGGCGACATGGTGCACCCCTATCTGCGCCGTAGGTCTGGGGAGGAGGCGGTGGACCTGCCCGGCCCGGCACCGGAGCATGGCCCGCCGGACGAGCTCGCCCAGGTGCTGCGCCAAACCTTCGGCGTGCCCCTGTTCCAGGAACAGGCGATGCGCATCGCGATCGTGGCGGCGAAGTTCAGCCCGACCGAGGCGGATGCGCTGCGCCGCGCCATGGCGACCTTCCGCGCCGAGGGAAAGGTGATGCAGTTCCGGGAGAAGTTCGTCAGCGGCATGACGCGCCGCGGCTACACGCAGGATTTCGCCGAGCGCTGCTTCCACCAGATCGAAGGCTTCGGCACCTATGGCTTCCCGGAAAGCCACGCCATGTCCTTCGCCCTGCTCGTCTATGCGAGCGCCTGGGTGAAGTGCCATCACCCCGCGGTCTTCGCGGCGGCGCTTCTCAACAGCCAGCCCATGGGCTTCTACGCCCCGGCGCAGGTCGTGCGCGACGCGAAGGAGCACCGCGTTGCCGTGCGTGCAGCGGACGTGGCAGCGAGCGACTGGGACTGCACGCTGGAACCCGATGCGCGCAGCGCGGAAGGGCTGGCGCTGCGGCTCGGCCTGCGGCTCGTCGCGGGCCTTGGGGAGGAAGCCGGGCGATGCATCGCGACGGCGCGCGCGGAGGCACCCTTCGCTTCCATCGCCGATCTCGCGCAGCGGGCGCGGCTCGATCGCGGTGCGCTGGAAGCGCTGGCGAAGGCCGATGCCTTCCGTGGCCTGGGGCGGGACCGCCGCGAGGCGCTGTGGGATGCGGCAGCGCTGTCCGCGCCGGCACCACCACTGGCTGCCGCCGAGGGGCGGGAGGCCGCGCCACGCCTGCCGCGCGCCACGGCGGGCGAACAGACGGTGCTGGACTATGCCGGCACAGGGCTGACGCTGCGCGCCCATCCGATGGCGCTGCTGCGTGCGCGGCTTGATGCCATGGGGCTGGCAGATACGCGCGCGCTGGCCCGCGCGCCGCAGGCGCGGCGGCTGCGCCTGCCCGGCCTGGTGCTGGTGCGACAGCGGCCGGGCAGCGCAAAGGGCGTGGTCTTCTTCACCGTGGAGGACGAGCACGGCATCGCCAATCTGGTCATGTATCCCGACATCGCGGAGCGCTTCCGCGCGGCGGTGGTCTCGGCGCGGCTGATTGTCGCGGAGGGGCGTGCGGAGCGGCACCAGAAGGCGGAGGTGCCGATCATCCACCTGCTGGTGGCGCGGGTCGAGGACAGGTCCGACCTGCTGGATGGGCTGCACCTGATGGAGGAGGCGCGGTGGGAAGGTGCGATGGCGCGTGCGGACGAGGTGCGCCGGCCCAATCCGCGCGACGATCCCCGCACCCGGGTGCGGATGCCGGCGAGCCGGGACTTTCACTGAACTCTCCATATTTGCGATTAATTCTCATTTGCGCTAAAAAATACGGGCACGACGATGAGGAGGCAGCATGTCGACGCGCGGATTGCCCAATTGGCCCTGGGCCGGCGCGGAAGCCGACGCACTGCCCGCGCCCGAGCGTATGCTACTCGACGGCATCCGCACCTGGTGGACAGCCGACGCGCCACTACCCGCCCTGCGCCTGTTGCTGGCCGCAGAAGATGCCGCGACGGCCGCCATACCGCTCGACGCCCTGCTGCGCGCCGCGCCGATCCGCGCCTGCGCGCCGCTCTGCCTGAACGTGAACACGGATGAGGCCGCGCTGCTGCTCGCCTGCGCGCTGGCCCAGCGCGGCGCTCGCAGCGAAGCGCTGGCCGCCCTGCTCCGCTTGCTGCCGCTCCGCGCAGCCTATGCGGCCATGCCGGCCGCCATCCATCTGGGCGCTGCCCTGCGCGGCGCCGGCCTTCTGCTGCGCAACCCGATCAGGGAGGCGCTGCGCCCCCGTCCGGCGGCGCGAGGGTGACGATCTCCGTCCCTTCCTCGATGCTGTCACCCGCGGAGCAGCCGAGATGCGCGACGATGCCATCCGCTGGCGCCGCGATGCGCAGTTCGGTCTTCATCGCCTCGAGGATTGCGACGACCTGGCCGCGCGCTACGGGATCCCCGACCGCGACGAGCATCTGTACGACGCGCCCGGGGATGGGGGCTGACAGGCGCCCTTCCGCCGCTGCCTCCCCGCCACGCGGCGCATAGGGGTCGAGCAATTCGAGCCTGTGGTCCACGCCCTCGAAGGTTAGCGAAACCGCGCCGTCATCCAGTGTGAATGGGACGCGCTGCCAGGTGCCGTCGACCGAGGCGCGCAGGTCTGCCGAGAGATCCGCCTGCACGGTGATCGGCGTCCCGTCGTCGACGACCACCTCCATCGCGCCGCGGCGACGGCGTACCAGGAGCTGGCGCACGCGCACCGAATCGCGCAGCGACAGCACTTCCTCGGACGCACCGAAAAGGCGGAAGCCGCGGCGACGATCCCACGGCCCCGAGCCTTCGTCGCGCAGACGAAGGCGTTCGAGATAGACCGCCGAAAACGCCGCGAGCGCGACCGGCGGCGTTTCGACCGGCGGCGGGATCAGTGCGGCCTCGTGCCGCGCGATGAAGCCGGTGTCGAGATCCGCCGCGACCATCGCCGGATGGGCGACAAGACGGCGCAGGAAGGCAAGGTTCGTCGTTAGCCCGCCAAGCTGCGTATCGGCGAGTGCCGCCGACAGGCGCCGCAGCGCCGACTCGCGATCGGGCCCATGCGCCATGATCTTCGCGATCATCGGGTCGTAGTGCGGCATGATCGCATCCTCGCTGCGCACGCCGGTGTCCATCCGTACGCCAGGCGCACTGCTTGGCCCGAAGAAACGCCGAAGCATGCCGACGGAGGGGCGGAACCCGGCGGAGGGGTCCTCAGCGTAGAGCCGCACCTCGACCGCGTGACCTTCGGCCTCCGGCGGTTCGTCGAGCGGCAAGGGCTCGCCGGCGGCGACGCGCAACTGCCATTCCACGAGGTCAAGGCCGGTGACCATCTCGGTGACCGGGTGCTCGACCTGCAACCGCGTGTTCATCTCCATGAAGAAAGCGTCGTCGCCCTCCACGATGAACTCGACCGTCCCGGCATTCACGTAGCCCACGGCACGGGCCGCGGCGATCGCGGCCTCATGCAGGCGCGCGCGCAGCGCCGGCGAAAGGTCGGGCGCCGGGGCTTCCTCCAGCACCTTCTGGTGGCGGCGCTGCACGGAGCAGTCCCGCGTGTGCAGATGAATGATGCGGCCCTTACGGTCCGCGAAGATCTGCACCTCCACATGCCGTGGCCGCTGCAGGTAGCGTTCGAGAAGCACGCGATCATCGCCGAAAGCGGCCCTCGCCTCCCGCCGTGCGCCGGCCAGCTCATCCAGGAAATCCGCAGCGCTGTGGACGGGACGCATCCCCTTGCCGCCGCCGCCGGCGCTCGCCTTGATCAGCACGGGGAAGCCAATGCCGGCGGCCTCCTTCGTGAGCCGTTCTTCCGACTGATCCACGCCATGATAGCCAGGAACAACCGGCACGCCGGCCGCGACCATCAGAGCCTTCGATTCGGCCTTGCTGCCCATGGCGCGGATCGCCGCAGCCGGCGGGCCGACGAAGACGAGCCCGGCTTCCTTGCAGGCTTCGGCGAAGTCCGCATTTTCGGACAGAAAGCCGTAGCCCGGATGGACCGCCTCCGCCCCGGCGGCCTTTGCGACGGCGACGATGCGGTCGATTCGAAGATAGGAATCACGTGCCGCAGCCGGGCCGATCGGATGCGCCTCATCGGCCAGCTGGACATGCAGCGCGCTGGCATCGGCCTCGCTGAAGACGGCGATGCAGCGGATGCCCATGCGCTGCGCCGTGCGGATGATGCGGCAGGCGATCTCTCCGCGGTTCGCGATGAGGAGGCTACGGAACATCGCGCTCACATGCGGAACACGCCGAAGCGCGTCTCCTCGATCGGCGCGTTCAGGGCCGCGGCGAATGCGAGGCCCAGAACATCTCGCGTGTCGGCGGGGTCGATGATCCCGTCATCCCACAGGCGCGCTGTCGCGTAGTAAGGGTCGCCCTCGCGTTCGTACTTTTCACGGATCGGGGCCTTGAAGCTCTCCTCCGCCTCAGCGCTCCACTGCTCGCCGCGCGCCTCGAGCGCGTCGCGCCGAAGGGTCGCGAGCACGCTCGCCGCCTGTTCCCCGCCCATGACAGAGATGCGTGAATTCGGCCAGGTGAAGAGGAAGCGAGGCGAATAGGCCCGGCCGCACATGCCATAGTTCCCGGCGCCAAAGGAACCGCCAGTGATCACCGTGACCTTGGGCACGTCGGCACAGGCGACCGCGGTGACGAGCTTCGCACCATCCTTCGCAATGCCGCCTGACTCGTATTTCCGCCCAACCATGAAGCCGGCGATGTTCTGCAGGAACAGCAGCGGAATGCCACGCTGGCAGCACAGTTCGACAAAATGCGCACCCTTCAGCGCGGATTCCGAGAAGAGGATCCCATTGTTGGCAATAATGCCGACCTGCATGCCCCAGATGCGGGCGAAACCGCAAACGAGCGTGCTGCCATAGCGGTGCTTGAACTCATCGAGTTCAGATCCGTCGACGATGCGGGCGATGATCTCCCGCGCATCAACCGGCGTGCGCAGATCCGGCGGGACAATTCCGTGGAGTTCGACGGGATCGAAGCGCGGCGGTGCCGGCGCATCGCCCGCGGCCATCGGCCGACGTCCCAGATTGCCGACGATCCGACGAAGCAGGCCGAGCGCATGCATATCGTCTGTGGCGAAGTGGTCAGCGACGCCCGAAAGACGCGTATGGACATCAGCGCCGCCGAGATCCTCCGCGCTCACGATCTCGCCTGTCGCGGCTTTGACGAGCGGCGGGCCGCCAAGGAAGATCGTCCCCTGCTCTCGCACAATCACTGCCTCATCGCACATGGCGGGCACATAGGCACCGCCCGCCGTGCAGGACCCCATGACTGCCGCGACCTGCGGGATCCCGGCCGCAGACATCCGGGCCTGGTTGAAGAAGATCCGACCGAAATGCTCCCGGTCAGGAAAGATCTCATCCTGATTAGGCAAGTTCGCGCCGCCTGAATCGACCAGGTAAAGGCATGGCAGTCTGTTCTGCCAGGCGATCTCCTGCGCGCGCAGGTGCTTCTTCACCGTGACCGGGAAATAGGTTCCGCCCTTCACGGTCGCGTCGTTCGCCACGATGACGCACTCGCGGCTCGCTACGCGACCGATGCCGGTAATCATTCCTGCGCCGGGAACCTCCCCACCATACATGCCATGCGCGGCCAGCGGGGAGAGTTCCAGGAACGGCGCGCCCGGGTCGATCAGCCTTTCGACCCGCTGGCGCGGGAGCAGTTTCCCGCGTGCGAGGTGCTTCTGCCGCGCGGCGTCCGGCCCGCCGGTCGCAGCGGTAGCGACTTCGCCGCGCAAGCGGTCGAGCAGCACGCGCATGCGGTCGGCATTGGCGCGGAAGCCCTCCGAGCGCGGCTGCACGGAGGAGGCGAGGATGTGGCTCACGCGGTCTCCCGGAACAGTTCGCGTCCGATCAGCATGCGGCGGATCTCGCTGGTGCCAGCGCCGATCTCATAGAGCTTCGCGTCGCGCAGCAGGCGGCCTGTCGCGTTATCGTTGATGTAGCCGTTCCCGCCGAGGATCTGGATCGCGTCGAGCGCCGCCTTCGTCGCAGCCTCAGCCGCGAACAGGATCGCGCCAGCTGCGTCCTTCCGCGTCGTCCTGCCCTGGTCGCAGGCGCGCGCTACGGCGTAGACATAGGCTCGGCACGCGCTGAGCATCGTGTACATGTCGGCAAGCTTGGCCTGGATAAGCTGGAATTCCCCGATCGGCTGGCCGAACTGCTTTCTCTCATGGACATAGGGCACGACCAGATCCAGGCAGGCCTGCAGGATGCCGAGCGGCCCGGCCGCCAGCACGGCGCGTTCGTAATCGAGGCCGGACATCAGCACGCGTACACCGCCGCCCACCTCGCCCAGCACGTTCTCCGCCGGTACCTCACAATCCTCAAAGACGAGTTCGCTGGTGGGGGACCCGCGCATACCCAGCTTGTCGAGCTTCTGTGCCGGCCGGAAGCCCTTGAAGTCGCGCTCGACGATGAAGGCGGTGATGCCCTTGGGACCTGCCGACGGGTCTGTCTTGGCATAGACGACGATAGTCTCGGCATAATGCGCGTTGGTGATCCACATCTTCGTGCCGTTGAGCACGTAGCGGTCACCCCGCTTTTCGGCCCGCAGCTTCATCGACACGACGTCGCTGCCCGCCGCGGGCTCGCTCATTGCGAGCGCGCCAAGATGCTCCCCGGAAATGAGCCTCGGCAGGTAGCGGCGCTTCTGCTCCGCCGTGCCGCAACGCCGGATCTGGTTCACGCAAAGATTCGAATGCGCGCCGTAGGACAGGCCGACCGACGCCGAGGCGCGGCTGACTTCCTCCATCGCGACACAATGCGCGACGTAGCCCATGTTCGCGCCACCATACTCCTCCTCAACCGTGATCCCGTGCAGACCAAGCGCGCCCATCTCGGGCCAGAGGTGCCGCGGGAATTCGTCCGTACGGTCGATCTCGGCAGCGATCGGCGCGATCCGCTCGGCTGCAAAGGAGCGGACGCTGTCACGCAGCATGTCGACCTCATCGCCAAGGCCGAAGTCGAGCGTGGGAATCTGGTTGGACGACATGGCGACCTCGGGGTCAGAGCCAGCGCTTGCGGCGCTTGTAGGATTTCAGGTTGCGGAAGGACTTCCGGTCGGCGCCATGACCGCCGAGATAGAACTCCTTCACGTCTTCACTCTCGATGAGCGCAGCGTCCTCTCGATCAAGCACGACCTTCCCCTGTTCCATGATGTAGCCATAGGAGGCGACTGAGAGTGCCATGCGTGCATTCTGCTCGACCAGGAGGATCGTAATCCCAAGTTCACGGTTGAGCTTGCGGATGATGCCGAAGACCTCCTGCGCCAGAAGCGGCGACAGGCCCATCGACGGCTCATCCATAAGTATCAGCCGCGGCCATGCCATGAGCGCGCGGCCAATCGCAAGCATCTGCTGCTCCTCGCCCGAAAATTAGCCCGCAAGCCCGTCCGTTCACGAAGACGGGGGAAGTATTCGAAGACCATGTCGATATCCCGGCAGACCTCGGGATCTGACCGCGTATAGGCGCCAAGGCGCAGATTCTCGACGCAGGTCATGTCAGAGATGATCCGTCGCTCTCCCATGAACTGGAAGATACCTTTGCGGACGATCCGGTGCGGGTCGATTCCGTTCAGCCGCTCCCCGTCGAAGCGGACCCCGCCGCGCGTGACCTGACCTTCTTCGGTCTTGAGAAGACCGGACATCGCCTTCAGCGTCGTCGACTTCCCGGCGCCGTTGGCGCCGAGCAGCGCGACGATGCTGCCCTTCGGAACCGAGAGAGAGAGGCCACGCAACACGAGGATTACCTCGCTGTAGACCACCTCGATGTTGTTCACCTCGAGGACGGGACGCGCCGCAGCGATCGCTGCAGCGGGCGGCTGCGTGGCCTCTTCCATGCTCACCAGCCGAGCCAGTCGGCGCGGCTCTGCTGGTCGATCGTCGCAACCGGCTGCAGCGCCATTCTACCCGCGACCATCAGTTCCTGCACCGTTCCCTGCACCGTTCCCTGCGCCGCGCTTCCGGTGACCCGCGCCCGGTAGAGTGCGACACGCAGCGTGCCGCGATGATCCTGAGTGCTGAAGTTGGACGCATCGCAGACGCCCTGGAATCCGTGGTCCTGACCCTCGAAACTGGTCCAGCGGGAGGGCAAGCTTTTGGGCACGTGGTCCTGCCCCCGGCTCTGGTCCGGGGTCTACGCAAGTTCTCGAGCTGGTTGACCTTGGTTGGCGAAAGCCCTCGGGGTCAAGTTGCCCAAGGCTGAATGCGGTCGCTCCTCGTTGTAGTGGCAC
>NZ_JACADQ010000121.1 GCF_016106015.1 Neoroseomonas rubea | reverse complement strand
CCGCCATCGGGCGCATCCAGTGTGCCCCCGCAAACACCGGTGCCGTCCGGCGCCAGAAGGGCGCCGGACGGCCGGTCCAGGCCAGGAGCAGACAGACCCATGTCCCAGCAGACCACGCGGCCGGCCGGCGAGGGCACCGGCATCGACCTCTCCCAGTTCGACGTCGCCCAGGTCGTGTTCGAGGCGACCGGCGGCGGCCATGGCGCGCCGCCGCCGAATGGCGGCACCGACCCTTCCCTGCTGCCCGCCCCGGTGCGGGACGGCACCTGGGTGGCCGGCGATGGCCGCACGCCCGACGGCACGGACCCCGCCGACACCTTCGACCCCGGGACGATCACCGACCCGCTGCGCGACTTCTCCCTGACGACGGACCCGGTCATGCCAGACAATCCGCTGCTGCCGATGATGGAGGAGGAGGCAAAGCCGGACTTCGCCAATGGCGGGCCGGAGGGTGCCGCGATCGGCCCAGGTGGGGCGGCCTTGGTGCTCGCGCTCGTTCTTCTCGGGGTCGGCGTGGTGGCCTACAACGTCAACGACGATGTGAAGGCCTCGGTCGACGCGCTCGCAGCGGACATCGCGAGCGCATTCGACAATTGGGTCAGCGGCGGCGGCGATGACGCCGAACAGCCTGGGCCGAAGAAGTTCACCTCCGACCCCTCAAAGGGCAAGGCGCTCAAGGACTTCGACAGGCTGCCGCAGTACATGACCGACCCCGATGCCCAGGGCGACGCTACAGATGGCGGCGCGGTGCTGGCGCAGATCTTCGCCGACCTGATCGGCGACCGCGACCCGACCGGCCTCGCCACGCGGCCGGAGGGCTTCGGCTCCGGCGACGGCACGCTCGACGCGCTGAACGGCGGCAGGCTGGACCGCCTCGGCAAGCTGATGGACGGCCTGAAGGGCTACGGCGTCGATGCGACGGACGGGCTGACAGGGGAGGAGATGATGGCCCTGTCGAAGGCGCTCGGCTTCGAGGACGCGCTCGCCACCATGCCCTTCATGGCCGAGGATCCGCAGCGCGTGCTGTTCGAGGCCTCGGAGGTGGAGCGGATCGCGGTCGCGACCGACACGATCCTGACGATCGACCTCGGCGGCGACTGGTGGTGACCGGCGGGCCGGGGTGGCGGCGCGCCGCCCCGGCCTATTCCGCGGCGAGGCGCATCCTGCCCCCGCGCGCGGCGACGACGGCGAGGATCGCCTGCGTCACCGCCGCCTGGCAGGGCTCGATCACGGGCACGCCGCAGGCGTCTTCCGCGAAGTCGCGATGCCCGGCCATGCCGGCGCAGCCAAGGATCACGGCCTCCGCCCCCATCGCGACGAGTTCCTTCGCGGCCTCGGCCAGCCGCGCGCGCGGCGCGACCGGGTCGGTCAGGACCTCCATGTCAAGGTTGAGCGGGATGACTCCGGCGAGGCGGTCCTCCACGCCCATGGATTGCAGGGCGCGGCGCTGGCGCGGCTTCGACTTGTCCGTGAAGGCGATGATGCCGAAGCGCTCGCCGCGCATCATGGCGGCGGCGACGGCGCAGCGTAGCGGGCCGAAGACCGGCGCCGCGGTCGCCGTGCGCACCGCTTCCAGCCCGGGGTCGGAGACGCAGGCGAGGATGTAGGCGTCGGCGTTCTCGCGCTCGACCATCCGGCAGAGCGGTTCCGCCACGCCGTACCAGTCGCGCCAGGTCACGATCGCGGGCGGGCCTTCGACCAGCCGCGTCACGTCGAGCCGCGGCAGCCCCGGCGCGGCGAAGGGCGCGATCGCGGTCGCGATCCCTTCGGTGCAGGAGACGGAGGAGTTCGGGTTGATCAGGAGGATGCGTTCGGCCATGACGCATCCTCGCGCCGGTGCCCCGGCCGGTTCAAGCCCGGTCGTGCGAAGTTTCCTTGAAGCGGCGGCCGGAAGCGTGTCTGATGTTGCGCCGCACAATGGACGCCACAGAGTGTCCAGCGAAAGGAACGCCGATGCCCTGGCACACCGAACAGGCTGCTGCCGACGAGGCAGCCGCCCGCACACCGATCCTGACCGGGCTGCGGCGCGGCGCGATGGGCCGCTGCCCCTGCTGCGGCGAAGGCCGGCTGTTCCGCGGCTATCTCCGCGTGGCCGATGCCTGCGAGGCCTGCGGCACGCCGCTCGGCCACATCCGCGCCGACGATGCGCCGCCCTATTTCACCATCTTCATCGCCGGCCACATCCTGCTGCCCGGCGTCTTCCTGATCGAGAAGGCGTACCAGCCGCCCATGTGGCTGCACATGGCGGTCTGGCTGCCCCTCTTCGCCATCGCGAGCCTGCTGCTGCTGCGCCCGGTGAAGGGGGCGACGCTCGCCTGGATGATGCGCATCGGGCTGACGGGCCATGAGAACGGCGCCGGCATCGCGCCGCCGCGCCGAGGGGCCGGCGATGCCTGAACAGCGCCTGGTCCGCCTCGAACTGCCGGAGGAGCCGCCGGCGCCTTCCGCCTTCGCGGAGGCCGACCGGCGCCAGGCGATCGCCGACCTGCTCGCCGGCAACCGCTTCGACCCGCCAAACCTGCCGCCCGGGCCCTATGCCCTGGCAGTTTCGGTGCGCGAGGGGCGGCTCGTGCTCGACATCCGCGACGTGGACAACCGGCCGCTGCACGTGCTGGCGCTGGCGCTCGGCCCCTTTCGCCGGCTGATCAAGGACTACCACCTGGTGGTCGAGGCGCATGAGCAGGCGGTCGCCGAAAGCGGCCCGGAAAGCCGGGTGCAGGCGATCGACATGGGACGGCGCGGCCTGCACAACGAGGGCGCGGAACTGCTGCAGGCCCGCCTGAAGGGCCGGATCGACGTGGATTTCGAGACGGCGCGGCGGCTCTTCACCCTGGTCTGCGCGCTGCACCAGCGGATCTGACGCGGCACGGCTGAGGCAGCCATGCCGATCCTGCGCCGCGCACTCTTGGGGTTGGGGGCCACGGCGACGCTCGGTGCCGGCGCGGCCTTCGTGATCCGGCGGCGCGACGCGGCGGCCTTCGACGCGCTGGCGGCTTCGCTCTGGCGTGTGCCCGACGCGGCCGCCGTGCCGCTGCTGCGCGAACTGGTGCGCTGCGCGACCCTGGCGCCGAACAGCCACAATACCCAGCCCTGGCGGTTCGTGGCCGAGGGCGACCGCCTGCGCGTCCTGCCCGATCCCGCGCGCCGAACGCCGGTGGTGGACCCGGACGACCACCACCTTTTCGCCAGCCTCGGCTGTGCCGTGGAAACCGCGATCCAGGCCGCGCCGGCACTCGGCCTTCGAGCCGAGGCAGAGGTGGCGAGGGATGGCGGCACGGTGCTGCATCTGGCGGCCGCGCCGCCACGGCAAAGCGCCATGGCGACGGCCATCGCGCGCCGGCGTTCCACGCGCGCGCCCTTCGATCCCGCGCCGCTCGACGCGGCCGATCTCGCCCGGCTCGCGGCAGCGGGCGGGGAGGATCCGCGCGTCGGCCTCGTGCTGGTGACCGAACCCGCGCGGCGGGCAGCCCTGGCCGAACTCGTGCTCGCCGGCAACAGCGTGCAGATGCGCGACACCGCCTTCGTGGCGGAACTCGCCTCCTGGATCCGCTTCAGCCATGGCGAGGCGCTGGCGCGGCGGGACGGGCTGTTCGCCGGCGCATCCGGCAATCCGGTGCTGCCCGCGCCGGTCGGGCGCCGCTTTTTCCCGCACGTCTTCACCCTGGCGTCGGAAACCGAGCGCATGGCGCGGCAACTGGCCGGCAGCGCGGGCTTCGCCGTGTTCGCCGCGGCGCGGGACGATCCCGCCCATTGGCTTGCCGCCGGCCGTGCGGCACAGAGGCTCTGCCTGGCGGCGACCACGCTTGGCCTCAGCACCGCCTGGGTGAACCAGCCCGTCGAGGTGCCGGCCCTGCGGCCTGTGCTGTCCGCCTGGCTCGGCCTGGGCGAGAGGAAGCCGGACCTGGTCCTGCGCTTCGGGCGCGGCCCAGCGTTGCCGCCCTCGCTGCGGCGGCCGGTGGAGGAGGTTCTGGTGGAGCGGAGCGCATGAGGATCGACGGCACATGGCACCGCAGCGTGCGGGTGGACGAGGCGGATGGCTGGTCCGTCCGCATCCTCGACCAGACGCGCCTGCCCTGGCAGGTCGAATGGCTGCGCCTGACCGACGAGGACCAGGTCGCACACGCCATCCGAACCATGCAGACCCGCGGCGCGCCGCTGATCGGCGCGACGGCGGCATATGGCGTCGCCCTCGCCATGCGGCGCGACCCGTCGGCGCTCGAGCCCGTCTGCGCCATGCTGGCGGAAACCCGCCCGACCGCGATCAACCTGCGCTGGGCGATCGAGCGGATGCTCGCGGCCCTGCGCAACATCCCGACCGCCGACCGCGCCGCGGCCGCGTACGCCGAAGCCGCCGCCATCGCCGACGACGACGCCGCGACCTGCGAGGCGATCGGCCGCAACGGCCTGCCCCTGATCGAGGAGATCGCGGCGCGCCGGCCGGGACAGCGCGTGAACCTGCTGACGCATTGCAATGCCGGCTGGCTCGCCACGGTGGATTGGGGCACCGCACTCGCGCCGATCTACATGGCGCATGACGCGGGCATCGACGTGCATGTCTGGGTGGATGAGACGCGGCCGCGCAACCAGGGCGCCGCCCTCACCGCCTTCGAGCTCGGCGCGCATGGCGTGCCCCACACGGTCGTCGCCGACAATGCCGGCGGCCACCTGATGCAGCATGGCGAGGTCGACCTGGTCATCGTCGGCACCGACCGGGTGACGCGCACGGGGGACGTGGCAAACAAGATCGGCACCTACCTCAAGGCGCTCGCCGCGCGCGACAACGGCGTGCCCTTCTGGGTCGCGCTGCCGCATTCGACGCTCGACATGCGGGTGCGCGACGGGGTGCGGGACATCCCGATCGAGGAACGCAGCCAGGCGGAGGTGACGGACCTGACCGGCCGCACCGCGGATGGGCGGATCGAGACCATCCGCGTCGCCGCCGCCGGCAGCCCCGCCGCCAACCCGGCCTTCGACGTGACGCCGGCGCGGCTCGTCACCGGCCTGATCACCGAGCGCGGGCGGATCCCCGCCACCGAGGCCGCGATCGCGGCGATGTATCCGGAGAAGGCGTGATGACCGGCTGGAAGACCGCCTGGCGATCCTTCTACTACGCCGGCGCGCCGGAGGCGCCGGACCCGGTGCTGGTCAAGGGCAAGGTCGCGCTGCTCGTCATCGATGTGCAGAACACCTACCTCGCCCGACCCGAGGAGCGCGCCAGCCTGCCGCCGCTGGAGCAGGCGCGCGAGGCCGCCTGGGATGGCTTCCATGAGCGGATGCACGGCACCGTCATCCCGACCATCGCACGGCTGATCGAACGCTTCCGCGCGGACGGCAACCCGGTCCTGTTCGCCCGCATCGCCTGCCTGACGCCGGACGGGCGCGACCGCTCGCTCAGCCAGAAGAAGCCGGGCTGGAACAATTTGTTCCTGCCGCATGAGTCGGACGCGTCGCAGATCGTCCCGGCCCTCGCCCCGCGGCAAGGGGAGGTAGTGGTCACCAAGACCACGGATTCCGCGCTGACGGGGACGAATCTCCGCCTGATCCTGGCGAACATGGGCGTCACCCATGTGGTGTGCACGGGGATCTTCACCGACCAGTGCGTCTCATCCACCGTGCGGTCGCTGGCCGATGAATCCTTCGACGTGATCGTCGTCGAGGATGGCTGCGCGGCGGGGACGATGGAACTCCACCTGCGGGAGATCGAGATCATCAACCGCATCTATTGCGAGGTGATGCGGGCGGACGACCTGCTGGGCTACCTGCCCGCTTGACCGGCCGGGCGGCGGGCGCAGGATCGCGCCCATGGAAACGCTCGCGACCCTCGCCGCAACGCTCGGCCCCCGCAACTGCCTGACCGGGGCGGAGGACGTCGCCCCCTATGCCGTCGACTGGCGAGGCGTCGGCGGCGCCACGCCGCGCGCCGTCCTGCGCCCCGGCAGCGTGGAGGAAGTGCAGGCCGCGGTGCGCGCCTGCGCGGTCGAAGGCCTCGCCATCGTCCCCGCCGGCGGGCGGACGGGGCTCGCGGGCGGGGCCGTCCTGCCGCCGAACGGCCCGCCCTCGGTCGTGCTGAGCCTCGAGCGGCTGAACCGCATCCGCGACGTGGATGCGCGGGATTTCTCGCTGGTCGCCGAAGCGGGCTGCATCATCCAGCATGTGCAGGAAGCGGCGGCGAAGGTCGGGCGGTTGTTCCCGCTGTCCTGGGGCGCGCAGGGCTCGGCCATGGTGGGTGGGGCGCTGTCCACCAATGCCGGCGGCATCCGCACGCTGCGCTGGGGCAATGCCCGCGACCTGGTGATGGGGCTGGAGGTCGTGCTGCCGGACGGGCGGGTACTGAACGACCTGCGGCGCGTGCGGAAGGACAATTCCGGCTATGCGCTGCGACACCTGTTCCTGGGCGGCGAAGGCACGCTCGGCGTCATCACCGCGGCCGCGCTGCGGCTCGTGCCGGCGCTCAAGCGCGTGGAGACCGCCTTCGTCGCCGTGCCGTCGCCGGACGCCGCGCTCGCGCTGTTCTCTCGGATGATGGAAAGCGGGGCGGAGGTGATCGCCTTCGAACTGTTGATCGGCCGCTGCATGGACATCGTGGCGAAGAACGGCATCGGCGTGCGCGTCCCGCTGCCGCTCGGCAGTCCCTGGTACGTGATGGTGGAACTCGCCGCCGCCCACCCCGCCGTGCCGCTGCGGGAGATGATGGAGGAAACCCTTGGCGCCGCGGCCGAGGCCGGGGAGGTGCTGGACGCCGCCATCGCCGAGAACGAGGCGCAGCGCGCCAATATCTGGCGCATTCGGGAGGACTGGCCCGATTGCGCCCGGCGCGAAGGCCCCTCGGTCAACACCGACACCTCCGTGCCTGTCTCCGCCGTCCCGGAATTCTGCGCGCGGGTGGAACGCGCGCTGGCGGAACGCTGGCCGGAAGGGCGGCTGTTCGCGCTGGGCCATGCGGGGGATGGCAACATCCATGTCAGCCTGGGCGCGCCGCCGGGGATGGACCGGGAAGCCTGGTACACCCGGGCGCGGGAGGCCGAGCCGATGGTCAACGCCATCGCGGTGGAGCTCGGCGGGTCGTTCTCCGCCGAGCACGGCATCGGGCAGATGAAGCGCCACGCCATGGCGACGCACAAGGACCGCGTGGCGCTCGACCTGATGCGCGCGGTCAAGCGCGCGATCGACCCGGAGGGGCTCATGAACCCGGGGAAGATGCTGCCCTGACGGCTACCGCCGCGCGCCTTCGGAAAGGTGCAGAGGCGCGCGCGGGCGGCGCTGCGCGTCGAGGGATACCTCCCACAGCCGCCCGCCCTCCCCGGTCGAAAGCCGCAGGGCGTCGCCCGCGAACGCCGCGCCGGTGAACTCGGGATAGGCATAGGATTCCGCGGCCAGCCTGTCGCGACCGTCCGTGCCCAGGACGTGGACGCGCCAGATGAAGCCGACGGTGGCCCCGCAGCTGCGCTGCTCGATCCGCCAGGCGCCGTCCGGGGCGCGCGCCGTCTCCGTCGCATCGCAGCCGGCGCCGCCGATCAGGTACAGCGCGGCGCCGCCGAGCCCGGCGAGCAGCAGCAGCGCCATCGCGGCGCCGGCCAGCAGCAGCCGGACGCCGCGGCGCATCGGCTATTCCGCGGCGCGGGCGGGGGCCCAGGCCGGCGGCGGCTCGCTGCCCACCTGCGCGGTGATGCGGCCATAGGCTTCCGGCCGGCGGTGCTTCGCGAAGTTGAAGATCGTGGTCCGGCCCAGCTCGCACATGCCGAGGTCGGCATCGGCCACGATCAGCTCATCGCCCCAGGAGGTGGCCTGGGCCATGATCTCCCCCTGCGGATTGACGATGATGGAATGGCCGAACAGCTCGTGCCCGTCCTCCGTCCCCGCCTTCGCCGTCGCCACCGCGAAGCAGGCATTCTGGTAGCAGCCCGCCTGGATCGTCAGGTGGGAGTGGAAGACGCGCAGGTGGTGCGCCTCGAAGCCGCGATTGTCCATGTTCAGGCTGGGCGTGTTGTAGCCGAGCATGACGAGCTCGACCTGCTGCAGCCCCATCACGCGCCAGGATTCCGGCCAGCGGCGGTCGTTGCAGATCATCATGCCGACATTGACGTCGTGACCCGCGACCGGGGCGCGCACCACGGGGAAGCCGAGGTCGCCGACCTCGAAGTACCGCTTCTCGAGGTGCTGCACGGTGCGGATCGGGTCGAAGTCGCGGTGCCCGGGCAGGTGGACCTTGCGGTACTTCAGGATGGTCTCGCCCGAGGGATGGACGAAGATCGCCGTGTTGAAGCGGTGCCCGTCCGGCGTCTTCTCCGCATAGCCGAGATGGAAGGCGATGCCGAACTTCCGAGCCGCCTCGAACAGCGGGGCGGTGGCGTTGGACGGCATGGCGCTTTCGTACCAGTGGTCGGCGTTCGCGATGTCTTCCTCGTACCAGCGGGGGAAGAAGGTGGTGAGCGCGAGTTCGGGGAAGACCACCACCTCGGCGCCCATGCGGTGGGCCTTTTCCATCAGGCGGACCATGCGGCCGACAGCCACGTCGCGACCCTCATCCTTCTGGATGGGGCCCAACTGGGCGGCGGCGAGGACGAGGCTTCGGGTCATGGCGGGGTCTCCGGGCACGGTGCCCGTCCACTATGCGCGGCGCGGCGGCGGGCGGAAGCCCCCCGCGGTGTGAACCAGGTCAGTGCGCCGCGGCGCCGGACCCGGCCAGGCTGGGGCCGGCAAGAGAGGAGACATCCATGCTCAACCTCTATGCGTCCCCGCGCGGGCGGATCGGCCGCAGCGCCTGGTGGCTCGGCATGGTCGGCATCATCGCCTTCAGCATCGGCTCCGCCTTCCTGGCCATGGCGTTGCTCTCGCCGGGCGGGGATGTCGTCGCCATCAACGCTGCCTCCTTCTTCCTGACGCTGGTGACCGGCGGGATGATGTACTGCCTGCACGCGAAGCGCTTCCAGGACCGGGGTGTCGCAGCGCTGCCGCGGGTCGCGCCCTTCCTCGCCGCCTGGCTGCTGGACGGGGCGCTGATGGCGCTCGGCGTGACCAGCGGCCCCGCGGGGCGGGAGGAGGTGGCCGGGGCGATGACCGCCGTCATGTTCGGCTTCTTGGTCTGGTACGTGGTGGAACTCGGCTGCCTACGCGGCACGGATGGCCCGAACGCCTATGGCGAGGATCCGGCGCTGCTGCGGGACTTCCCGCACATGCCGCGCGACGCCGCCGGCTGGCGCCCGCCGGAGGGAGGGACGGCGCGCTGAACCGCGCTCAGCGCGGCTCGATGATCGCCGCCCCGTGCTTCAGCCGCGCCCGCGCCGCGGCGGCGGCGATCGCTTCCTCCCAGGCTTCCAGCAGGAGCGCGGCGAAATCCTCCGCCGCCGCGCGCGTCGCGGCGATTGCGAGGGTCTCCCCGTCGCGGGTCACGACGCGGACATGCCCCGTCGCCTCGTCCTCCACCACCGCGATCATGCGACGAGTCCGAGCTCCCGCGCCTTGATCTGCAGGGCGAGCACCTTCGAGAAGATGCGGCACTGCGCCAGGCCGCCGGCGTGGAACCACAGGCCGGGCTGGCCGGTCGGGCGCCACATGCCGTGCAGCTCGCCCTCCACGTCGAAGCCCCAGACGCGGCCCACGCGATCGGCCACCGCATCGCCCAGGATGCGCCGCGCCGCGGCGAGCTGCCCTTCGTAGCCGGTCGCCAGCACGATGAGGTCGGCCGGCTTCACGCTGCCATCCTTCATCACCGCGCCCTCGGGGCCGAAGCGGTCGATGTCGTCGAACTGCATCAGCCCGACGCGGCCATCCACGATCATCTGGGAGCAGCCGGCGTCGAAATAGTAACCGCCGCCGCGGGACTGGTACATGATCTGCCAGCCCGTCCCGTCCTCCCCCGAACTCAGCCGGAAGCCGCGCGCCTTCAGCCCCTCCAGCAGCGCCCGGTCGGCATGCTCGTTCATTCGCGTCATGCGCTGATGCGCCTGGCGATAGACCGGGAAGGGGAAGGAGACGGCGAGCAGGTCCTTGTCCTCGAAGGGCAGCGGCTCGTCGTACAGCGCGTAGGGCGCCTGCGCTTCCTTGAGGCTGACCACCAGCGTCGGGCGGCGCTGCACCAGCGTGACCTCCGCGGCCCCCGAGACGGTCAGGTCCTGCGCCACATCATGGCCCGAGGTGCCGGTGCCGAGCACCAGCGCCCGCTTGCCCGCCCAGTCGAGCCCGCTGCCATAGCCGCCCGAATGGCGCACCGCGCCACGGAACTCCTTCAGCCCCGGCAGGTCGGGCATGATGGGGATGGAACTGACGCCATTGGCCATGACGATGTGGCGCGGGCGCATCCGCCGCTCGGTTCCGTCCGCGCGCTGCAGGGTCACGTCCCAGCAGCCAGCGGCCTCGTCCCAGGTCCCGCCCGTGAGTTCCGTGCCGGTCCAGACGTTCAGCTCCATCGCCTCGGCGTAGAGCTCGAACCAGTTCGCCAGCATGTCCTTCGGGATGAAGACCGGGAAGGATTTCGGGAAGGGCATGTAGGGCAGGTGGTTGACGCGTGTTTCATTGTGCAGCGTCAGCGCGTGGTAGCGGTGGCGCCAGGAATCGCCGATGCGCGCTTCACGGTCCACCACCAGCGTATCGACGCCAAGGAGCCCGAGCCGCGCAGCGATGGTCAGCCCCGCCTGCGCCGCGCCCACCACCAGCACGGCGGGGTCGCGGTCGGCGAAGGCGGCATCCTTCTTCCGCCGGTCGAGCCAATTCTCGCCGCCGAAGTTCCGCTTCCAGTCCACATCCTGCCATCGGCCGCCATTGGCCGGGTCCTCATGGCCGCGGATCTCGTCCAGCGCGGTCATCAGCGTCCAGGCGCGCGGGGCGCCATCCTCGTTCACCAGGCGGACGACGCCGTTGCAGGGGCCGGTCGCGGTCTCGAAGGTGAAGATGGCCTCGACCGCCTCGGTCCCCGCGCGCGTGACGCGGCGCGGCGGCGTGCGGCCGGTGGCGAGCGCGAGCCCGCGCG
>NZ_JACADQ010000120.1 GCF_016106015.1 Neoroseomonas rubea | reverse complement strand
TGCCCGACCCGTCGGCCGGCGCCCGCGCGATCGGCGCGGTGGTGCCGCCGGGTGCGGCGGAGGGTCACCGCAACGCGCCGCCCGAATATCCCGCGGACAGCCGCCGGCGCGGGGAGGAGGGGGTGGTGCGGCTCTCCCTCGCCATCGGCGCGGATGGGCGCGTCGCCGAGGCGAACGTCGCGGCCTCCTCCGGCCATCCGGCGCTCGATGCCGCGGCGATCGCCGCGGCGCGGCGCTGGCGCTTCCGTCCGGCGACACAGGCCGGGCTGCCCGTGCCGGCAACGCTCGCCACCGCCGTCCATTTTCGCCTGACCGAGGGCGATCGGCGCTGAGGCCCTTGCGGGCATGGCGCGCGGCGCCATAACGCAACGATGCACGCGAAGGACCGATCCGCATGGTGAAGCTCGACGTCATCACGACGCGCGGCGGCGACGGGGGGGAAACCTCGCTCGGCGACGGGCGCCGCGTGCGCAAGGATGCGTTGCGCGTCGAGGCCTATGGCACGGTGGACGAGGCGAATGCCGCGCTCGGCCTTGTTCGCCTGCACACGCGCGAGGATGCGCAGGCGGATGCCATGCTCGCGCGCATCCAGAACGAGATGTTCGACATCGGCGCAGATCTCTGCGTGCCCGGGGAAGCGGGCGCGCGGCTGCGCGTGACAGATGCGCAGTCCTTGCGGCTCGAGGAGGAGGTCGCCGAGATGAACGCGGCGCTGCCCTCGCTGCGCTCCTTCGTGCTTCCGGGCGGCACGCCGGCGGCCGCGCATGCGCATCTCGCGCGCACCATCGTGCGGCGGGCGGAGCGGCTCGCCGTGGCGCTGGCGGCGGAGGAGGAGGTGAACCCGGCGGTGATCCGCTACCTGAACCGGCTGTCGGATCACCTGTTCGTGCTGTCGCGGCGGCTGAACGCCGGGGATGACGTGCTGTGGGTCCCTGGGGCGACGCGGTGAAGGCGGGGGGAAGGGAACTTCCCCCCGTGCCCCCCAACCTTCCTTGTCTTCTGGGCACTCACCCCGGAGGTCAGTCTCCAACAGACAGAAAACGTTGAGGGGGGTCCGGGGGGAGATGTTCCCTTCTCCCCCCGCCCTTTTTCAGAACACCCCGCGCATCCCCACGATCGCGCTCCGCCCCGGCACGACGAAAGCATTCGCCGGCTCGTAGCGCGTATTGCCGAGATTCCGCACCTCCACGAACGCCGTGAGGTTCGTCGTCACGGGCAGCGACGCCGTCAGGTTGAACAGCCATCCATCCGGATTCTTCCCCGCGGTCGGGATCGACGTGCCGTCGTTCCTGTAGCGCGCGAAGGCGCCTTCGGGGGAGGCGCCGACATACAGCACCTCCGGCGCGATCACGAGCCGCGAGCGCGGCACGCCGAACCAGCCGACCTCCGGCGCGATGCGCGCGTTCAGGCTCGCCACGTTGCGCGGGCGGCGGGCGAGCGGCGTGTCGTTCGTCGTGTCGCGCGCCTCCGTCACCGTCCAGCCGCCGGTCATCTCGAACCAGTCGGCCGGGCGGAGCGTGAGTGCGAACTCGCCGCCGCGGATGCGCGCGCGATCGACGTTCTCCAGTGTCGAGAAGGTGGCGTCGAAGTTGATCAGGTCGGTCACGCGGCTGTCGAAATAGAGCGCCGAGATGGTGGCATAGCGCCCGATATCGGTCTCGATCCCCGCTTCCCAGGAGAAGGCGCGCTCGGCTTCCAGGTTTGGGTTGCCTCGGAAGAACGTGCCGATGACGCCGAAGCGCTGGTACAGCGACGGCGCCTTGAATGCGGTACCGGCCGAGGCGCGGATGCGCGAGGAGATCTCCGGCACCGCGAGCACCGCGCCGAGCCGCCAGGTGGTCTCCGTGCCGAATTCCTCCGGCGCATCGAAGCGGAGTGCGGCGGTCACGTCGAGCCGCTCGAAGAACCGCGCCTGCGCGCCGATGTAGCCGTAGCCGCTGGTCTGCCGCGCATCGACCGTAGTGCGGAAGGACGGTGAGCCGGCGGCGCTCTCCGCGCTCTCGCGATCCCAGCCGCCGCCGAATGTCAGGCTGGCATCGGTCAGGATGCCGCCGCTGGGCAGGCGCAGCGTATTGTCCCAGGCGATGCCGCGCCGTTCGCCGATATAGAGGTCGTCGGCGCGGCCGAAGCGGTTGTCCGCATCGGGCAGGTTCACGTAGCGCCGCCGGTCCTCGCTGGCCGAAAGGCGCAGCCCGGTCGTCCAGGCGCCGCCGGCGAGCGCGGTCTGGCTGCGGATGTAGCCGAACCAGGACCGGTCCTGGCCGGTGTAGTTCGGGTCGTCGCGCGGGATGTCGTCGAGGCCGAGCGTGTTCTCCCGCCAGCGCAGCAGCCCTTCGATCCGGGTCGCGCCGATGACGGCGTCGGGCGTCGTCTCCCCGATCGTGACGCCGGCGCGGGCGGTCATGGCCGCGGCGCGCAGCCCGTCGCGTTCACCGCGATTGGTCGTGATGCGCGGCGCGGTCGCGTTCGACCCTTCGGTCGAGAGCGACTGGCCGGTGAGGCCGTAGTCGAAGCCGCCGATCGTGCCGCCGGCGCCGGCATAGCCGCGTAGCGTGCGCTGCGTGCCGCCGGCGATCTCGCCATAGGGCGCGAAGGCGCGGTCTGCTGGTGCGCGGCGGGTGATGAGGTTGACCACGCCGCCGATCGCCGCCGTGCCATAGATGGCCGAGACGGGGCCGCGCACCACCTCGATGCGTTCCACATCGCCCAGCAGCTCGTTGCCGAAGTTGAAGGCGCCGTTCGGTTCTGAGGGTTCGTTCACCGGCACGCCGTCGCGCAGCACCAGCACGTGGCGGGAATTGGTGCCGCGCACGAAGCCGGATGCCTGCTGGCCCGGGCCGCCCGCCTGCACCAGGCGGAAGCCCGGTACGGCGGCGAGCGCGTCGGCGAGGGTGACGTAGCCGCGGTCCTCGATGTCGCGGCGGTCGATCACCGTGGTCGCGGCGGGAATGCGCTCGGCCGGCGTCGGGATGCGGGTCGCGGTGACGACCATGTCGGGTTGGGTGGGGGCCGTCTGCGCCCATGCGGGCGCGATCGGGGCAAGGAGAAGCGAGGCGAGGATCCGGTTTCGCATCCGGGAATCCCTCCGTGTTGCACGTTCGCGTTTCGCCGCGTGGCCTTGCGGCCGCGCGACGGGCTTGCGTCGTGCTCGCATGACGGAGGCGCCGCGCCGTTCGGGCGCGGTCCTGGGTCCGTTGCGCCGGTGCACCCCGCCCGGCACGCGCGAGACAACTCTGCGCCGGCCGGTCTCCTGGCTCGCGACGGGAAGGGGGCTTTCGCCGCCTCCGCCGGTCCCGCCTTCTCGCACCCGGCGGCGCAATGGCGTGTGGGACCGGACTCGTCGCCTACAGTTGCGGGGGCAGCCGCGGATTGGCGGTGTTGGGCACCACGTCGCGCATTCCCGTTTCAGCCCTTTCGGGCCACCGGCGCATGGGTGTCAGGCTAGGGTGACAATTCGCGCACGTCCAGACCGTGCGCGGTCACATCACGTAGCCCAGCGCCTCGATCCCGAACCATAGCAGCGCGGCGAGCACGACGGTTGCGAAGATGTTGCCTAGCAGCGTCAGCACGATGCCGAGCCCCACTACCTTGCTGTCGTTCTCCACGAGCCCGAGCGCCATGACGATGGTCCCGAAGGCCGGCGGGCCGTTCGTGCCCGGCCCTGGCAGGATCAGCATCAACGCGGCGTACGCGGTGAGCCACCCCACCGCCTTGTCGGCGAGCGGTCCGGCGAAAGGCCCGGGCCGCGGGCGCACCCAGCGCTCGATCCTGGCGATGGCGCGGGAGACGCGGGTCGAGGAACCGGGCGTCAGCCGCAGCAGGTCGGTGCGCTTGAGTGACTGCCGCGCGATGAAGCCCGGCAGTTTCGGCTTGCGGAACCCCAGGCCCATCTGCACGCCGAGGATGAGCATGGGCGTGCCGAACACGCTCGCCATGCCTGGCAGCAGCCCGGGCAGGCACAGCAGCAGGATCAGCAGGCCGAAGGCGCGGTCGCCGAAGGATTCGGCCATCTCGCCGAGGGTGATGCGCTCGCCCGGGCATTGCGCCGCCACTTCCGCGACGAGGCGGGAGATCGGTGCGACGGCATGCGCGTCCGGCTCGGGCGCGTGCTGGCCGGCCATCTCGTTCACGCCGGCCGCCCCAGCGGCGCCGCGGGAAGCCCCCGCACCCTTCGATCCATGGTCACTCCGAACGAAGCCCCTGTGCCCCCGATCGCGGGGCCGCCTCTGTCCGGGCCGCCTCCACCCGCGCCGTGTACCGCAATATCCGATCCGGCGAAATCACCAGATCTGGATGCCTGCGCCGGAAAACGTCGGATAATGAACAGCTTATGCCCGATCGGCCGAAGCGCGGAACGGATTCCGCCGATCGGTTGCGCGGCTGGCGCGCGCCGGGCATGGAGGAACAAGGCCTGCCCGGCGCCGCCTGCCCCCTCAGCGGCCCGTGAAAGCCGGCTTGCGCTTCTCGAGGAAGGCGCGGCGGCCTTCCTTGTAGTCCGCGCTGTCGAAGCAGGCGGCCATGGCGGCGTTCAGCGCCGCGATGTCGCGGTCCGCCCGGTCGGCCAGCACCGCCTGCACCGTGCGCTTGTTGGCGTAGAGGGAGAGCGGCGCGTTGCGCGCCAGCGTGGCGGTCAGCGCCGCGACCTCGCCGGCCAGGGCTTCCGCCGGCACGACCTTGTTGATCAGCCCGACGCGCTCGGCTTCCTTCGCGTCGAAGCGCTCGCCCGTCATCAGGATCATGTGGGCATTTGCCGGACCCACCAGGTCGACCAGGTGGCGCACCATGTCGAAGCCGTAGGCGATGCCGAGCTTCGCCGCCGGGATGCCGAACTGGCTGCCTTCCGCCGCGATGCGGATGTCGCAGGACATGGCGATGCCGAGGCCGCCGCCCATGCAGAAGCCGCGGATTTCCGCGATCACGGGCTTGGGGAAGGTGGCCAGGCGCAGACGCCCGCCCGCCGTCTGCCGGCTGTATTCCTTCTGCGCGTCGGCGTCCGAGCGCAGCTTGTCGAACTGGCTGATGTCGGCGCCCGAGACGAAGGCCTTGTCGCCCGCGCCCGTGAGGACGACGCAGCGCACGGCCGCGTCCTTCTCGAAGATGTCGAGCGCCTCGCCCATGCCGGCCCACATCGTCACCGACATGGCGTTGCGCTTTTCGGGCTGGTTGAAGGTGATGCGCCCGACGCCGTCCGTGATCTCGGCGAGGATCTTGCCTTCCGCGAATTCCATCGTGCTCATGCCTCGCCGATCACGCCGAGGCCGCGGAGACGCGCGATCTCCTCCTCGCTGTACCCTGTCTCGCGCAGGATCTCGGCCGAATGCTCGCCGAGGCGGGGCGGGATCAGGCGTACGTCGCTCTCGATCCCCTCCATGTTGATGGCGGTCGAGACCAGGTGCGTGTCGCCGCGGTCGGGGATGTGGATCGGCATCGCCATGCGCAGGTGCTGCACCTGCGGGTCGGCGAAGACCTGGTCCACCTTGTTGATCGGCCCGCAGGGGATGCCGATGCGCTCCAGCAGGTCGATCCAGTAGTCGGACGGCTTCTGCTTCATCACCGCGGTGATGGCGGCATTGACCGCCTTGCGGTTGTCGGACCGGCCGCGCGCGGTCTTCCATTCCTCGACCTCGAGCCATTCCGGATGGCCGAGGGCTTCGGCGAACTGCGCCCACATCTTGGGGCTGGAGGCGGCGATGTTGACCGGCTTGTCGGCGGTCTCGAAGGCGCCCATCGGGATGTTGACCGGATGGTCGTTGCCCGCCTGGCCGGGGACTTCCCCGTCCATCAGGTAGCGCGCCGCCTGCAGGTCGAGCATGAAGACCATGCTTTCCAGCAGCGAGGTGTGCACCCAGCGGCCCTGGCCGGTCTTCTCGCGCTCGAACAGCGCCATCATGACGGCGAGCGCGAGCAGGTTCCCGGCGGTGAGATCCACGAAGGGGATGCCCGCGCGCATCGGGCCGCGGCCCGGTTCGCCCGTGATCGTCATCATCCCGCCCATGCCCTGGGCGATCTGGTCCACGCCGGCGCGCTCGGAATAAGGGCCGGTCTGGCCGAAGCCAGAGATGGATGCATAGACGAGGCGCGGATTCACCGCGCGCACCGCGTCCGGCCCGATGCCGAGGCGGTGCTTGACCTTCACCCGCATGTTCTCGACCAGCACGTCGGCCGTCGCGGCGAGCTTGAAGAAGGCGGCCTTGCCGTCCTCGGTCTTCAGGTCGAGGGCGATGGAGCGCTTGTTGCGGTGCAGGTTCTGGAAGTCGTAGCCCTCCCGCGCGCCGCCCAGGCCGTCGTTGAACTTCGGCGGCTCGATGCGGATGACCTCGGCCCCCCAGTCGGCCAGGTGCCGGACGCAGGTCGGGCCGGCTCGGGCGAGCGTCAGGTCCAGCACGCGGATGCCCGCGAGCGGCAGGCGAACCTCGGCGGCGAGGCGGGGGTCGATCGGGCTTTCCGGCATGTGTCTTGGTCTCCGGTGCGGATTTGAGACGCAGAGTAGGGCGGGCCCCGATGCCCGACTAGTCGGCGGGAAGCAGGGTGCGTGCCCATCGGGCGGGCAGGTCGGTCGTGCGCCCCGCATGGGGGTTCCGTAACCCCCTTGTAATGCTGATGACGAAACGGCAGATGGCGCCAGTGGGCAGGGCCGGGTTCAACCGGCGCCCCTGGGAGACGAGGTAGAGACATGATGTGGAAGGGCATCGCCGCGGCAGCGGCGGCCATGATCGCGTTCGCGCCCGTCGCCGCCGAGGCCGGCCGCGACCTGGACCAGATCAAGCAGCGCGGCACGCTGCGCTGCGGCGTGCAGGGGCCCTCCAACCCCGGCTTCGGCGTCCCCGACAGCCAGGGCCGCTGGCAGGGCTTCAACGTCGAGATCTGCCGCGCCATCGCGATCACGATCTTCAACGACCCGACGAAGGTCGAGTTCGTTCCGGTCACGACGCAGAGCCGCTTCCCGGCCCTGTCTTCGGGCGAAGTGGATGTGCTGTCGAACAACACGACCTGGACGCTGACGCGCGACAGCGCCGTCAACCGCTTCAACTTCCCCGCGATCACCTTCTATGACGGCCAGGCGATCATGGTGCCGCGCCGCCTGAACGTGACCAGCGCGCGGCAGTTGAACGGTGCGACGGTCTGCGTCCAGCCGGGCACCACGACCGAGCTCAACATCGCGGACTTCTTCCGCGCCAACAACCTGCGCTTCACGCCGGTGGTCATCGCCGACCTCGACGAGATTCGCCGCGCCTATGACAGCGGCCGCTGCGACGTCTTCACCAACGACTTCGCCGCGCTCGCCGCCCAGCGCACCCTGCTGACCCGTCCGGCCGACCACGTGATCCTGCCCGAGCGCCTGTCGAAGGAGCCGCTGGCCGTCACGATCCGCCAGGGCGATGAGGAACTGACCAACATCGTCGCCTGGACGACCTTCGCCCTGATCGATGCCGAGGAGATGGGCATCACCCAGGCGAATGTCGAACAGATCGCCGCATCCGCCACGAACCCGGTGATCCGCCGCCTGCTCGGCGTCGAGGGCAACATGGGCGAGAGCATCGGCGCCGCGCGGGCCGACTACGCGCGCACCATCATCCGCACCTTCGGCAACTACGGCGAGATCTTCGAGCGCCACCTCGGCACGAACACGCCGCTCGGGCTTGAGCGCGGGATGAACAACATCTGGACCCGCGGCGGCCTCCTCTACGCGCCTCCGGCGCGCTGAGGCCGGCGCGATGGCCGGCGTGGCACCATCCGCGCCGGCCATCGGCGCGGGGAGGGCGGGCCGATCCGCCGTCCCCTTCCTGCCGCAGGGCATATCGCTCCGCGGCTTGCTCTGGCAGGCGGGGCTGCTCGTCGCCGTCGTGGCGCTCGGCTGGTGGCTCGTCGGCAATGCCGAGCGCAACATGGCCGCGCGCGGTCTGTCCTTCGGCTTCGGCTTCCTCGACCGCTCCGCCGGCATCCCGATCGGCGAGCACATGATCCCCTACACGCCCGCGGACACCTATGCGCGGGCGCTGACGGTGGGCTTCCTCAACACGCTGCGCGTCGCGATCGTAGGCATCCTGCTCTGCACGGTGCTGGGCGTGGCGCTCGGGCTCGCGCGGCTCTCCTCGAACCCGCTGCTGCGCGCGCTGACGGGCGGCTACATCGAGGTCATCCGCAACACGCCGCTCGTGCTGCAGCTGGTGTTCTGGCACGCTCTGATGCTGCAACTGCCCTCGGTGCGGCAGGCGCTGAACCCGCTGCCGGGCGTCTTCCTCTCCCAGCGTGGCGTGAAGATCCCCGGGCTGATGGCGGAGCCGGCGCTGTTCTGGATGATGGGCGCGCTCGCCGCGGGCGCGCTCGGCTGGTGGCTGCTGCTGCGGCGCGAAAGGGCGCGCCAGGTCGCGACCGGGCAAAGGCGACCGACCGTGCTGCCGGGCCTTGCCCTGCTGCTCGGCCTGCCGGCGCTGAGCATGGCGGCGATCGGCGCGCCGCGCGTCGAATGGCCGGAACTCGCCGGCTTCAACTTCGAGGGCGGGCTCGCGCTCAGTCCCGAATTCTTCGCCCTGCTGGTCGGCCTCGTCGTCTACACCTCGGCCTTCGTCGCCGAGATCGTGCGGTCCGGCATCCAGGCGGTGCACAAGGGGCAGTCGGAAGCGGCCGCGGCGCTGGGCCTGACGCAGGGGCAGAAGATGCGCCTCGTCATCCTGCCGCAGGCGCTGCGCGTCATCATCCCGCCGATGACCAGCCAGTACCTGAACCTGACGAAGAATTCCTCGCTGGCCGTGGTCATCGGCTATCCGGACCTGGTCTCGATCTCCAACACCTCGATCAACCAGACGGGCCAGGCGATCGAGGTCATCTCGATCTTCATGGCGGTCTACCTCGCCCTCAGCCTCGTCACCTCGCTGCTGATGAACCTCTACAACCGCGCGGTCGCGCTGAAGGAGCGCTGAAGCCATGAGCGCGACCCTCGCCCCGGCCGGCCCGACCTTCGCGGAGCTTGCGCGGGGCTTCCTGCGCGCCTGCTTCAGCGGGCCGCTGAACATCGCGATCACGCTCGCCTGCCTCGCGCTGCTCGTGGCCGTCGTGCCGCCGCTGCTGCGCTGGGCCGTGCTGGACGCCACCTGGTCCGGCAATGCCGCCGCGTGCCGGGAGGCGGGCGGTGCCTGCTGGGCCTTCGTGCGGGAGAAGTTCTGGTTCTCGATCTTCGGCCTCTACCCCTATGAGGAACGCTGGCGGCCCGGCACGATGATCGCGATCCTGGTCGCGATGGTGCTTGCCTCCTGCCAGCGCCGCTTCTGGAACCGCTGGCTGATGCTGGCGTGGCTTGTGGCCGCGCCGGCGATGCTCGTGCTGATGGCCGGCGGCGTCTTCGGCCTGCCTGCGGTCGCGACGCGGCAATGGGGCGGGCTGACCATCACCGGCATCATCGCCGTCTATGGGCTGGCGCTGGGCTATCCGCTGGCGATCATGCTCGCACTCGGCCGGCGGTCGGAACTTCCGCTCGTGCGCTGGTTCTCGACCGCCATCATCGAATGCGTGCGCGGCGTGCCGCTGATCAGCCTGCTGTTCATGGCGGCGATCATGCTGCCGCTGTTCCTGCCCGAAGGCGTCACGCTCGACCGCCTCGCACGCGTGCTGGTGGCCTATACGCTGTTCACCGCGGCCTACATGGCGGAAGTCGTGCGCGGCGGGCTGCAGGCCATGCCGCGCGGGCAGTACGAAGCGGCGGACGCGCTCGGCCTGTCCTATGCGAAGAAGATGCGGCTCGTGATCCTGCCCCAGGCGCTCGCCATCACCATCCCATCGCAGGTCAACACCTTCATCGGCCTGTTCAAGGACACCACGCTGGTGGTGGTGATCGGCGTCTTCGACTTCTTCACGACGCTCCGCGCCGCGCTTGGCGATCCGAACTGGCTCGGCTTCCCGACCGAGGCCTATGTCTTCGCCGCCACCGTCTACTTCGTGCTGTGCTTCGCCATGAGCCGCTACAGCCAGCGGCTGGAGACGACGTTCCGGCCGGGGCAGCGCTAGAGCAATATCCGACCAGATGGAATCATCCGGTCGGATTTCTTGCTCAAGAAAACATAAGATCTAGAGCAGCTTATGTCCGGTCGGCGGAACCGCACAGCGGTTCCACCCGACCGGACCCTGCTCTAGCGCATCGCCTCCATGAACCCCGTCTCGTCATCCATCCGGGCGTGTTCCTGCGCCCGGAAATCGTAGCGGGAGACGATCCCCTTCACCTTGCCGCCCTCGACGATGGGCAGGTGGCGGAAGCCACAATCGGCCAGCGTCAGCAGCGCGTCCATCGCGGTGGCGCGCGGGCCGAGCGTGGTGGGATTGCGGGTCATCACGGCGGACACGGCGGTCGCCTTCGCGTCCAGCCCCTCGGCCAGCAACCGCACCGCGTCGCGCCCGGTGAAGATGCCGAGGAGATGGCCATCGGCATCGGTGACCAGCACCGCACCGACGCGGCGGGCATGCATGGCGGCCGCGGCCTGCGCCACCGTCGCGTCCGCGCGGAGCATCAGCGGCTTCTGGTCGCGGACGATCTCACCGAGCGTGCGCTGGGGCATGTCCCGTTCCCTCCGTCTTGGAACCGTCACATACCCCCCGAACGCGTGAGCCATCTTGACCCAGCGCAATCAGCCGGGCCCGGTCTCCATCGGCAGGGCGGGGTCGCGGCCCCATTCGTCCAGGCTGCCGTCATAGACCGCGAGGTCGGCAAAGCCCGCCCGCAGCAGGTTGAAGGCGAGGTTCGAGGCCGCGATCCCGCCGCCGCAATAGGCGATGACGCGCTGCCCCGGCGCGATCCCGGCTTCCGCCGCCAGCGCCGCGACCGCCTCGGCCGGCAGCTTGGCATCGCCCAGAAGCCCCGCGGGCAGGTTGCGGCTGCCCGAGATGCGGCCGGGGCGGTGGTAGGTGAGGCCGCCCGTGCCCTCATGCTGCTCGCGCGACAGCGCGTTCACCACCACGGCGCGCGGGTCGCCGATCGCCGCCAGCACCTCCGCCCGGTCCGCGATCGCCTCCGGCCGCGGCCGCGGCGCGAAGGGCCGCGCGGCGGGGACTGGCCGCGGCGCCG
>NZ_JACADQ010000012.1 GCF_016106015.1 Neoroseomonas rubea | reverse complement strand
CGCCAGCGGCCAACAGCCGCGACCGGACCTGCTCGCGCGGGGCGCGGCCTGGCGTGCGCGGCTGTTGGCCGCAGGCGTGCCCGTGCTGCCGGGCGCGAGGGTCGTCGCCGCGGAGGGCGACGATGTCCTGACGCGCGTGCGCATCGCGACGCAGGGCGCTGAACGCGTGGTCCAGGCGGATGCGCTGTGCGTCGGCCATGGGCTTGTCCCCGCCACCGAGGCGACACGCCTGTTCCGCGCCAGCCACGCGCACAGGCCCGAGGCCGGTGGCTGGGTGCCCGTGCTCGATGGAGGGCAGCGGACCACCGTTCGCTTCCTCTACGCCGCCGGCGACGGTGCCGGCGTGCGTGGTGCCGCGGCTGCGCCGGCATCGGGTCGTATTGCCGCGCTCTCCGCGCTGACCGATCTTGGTATCGGAGATGGCCATGGGAAACGGCGCGCGGAGCAGGCGGCCGCGCTGGCCCGCGCCGCGCGTGCCGGCGGCGCCATGGCGCGCATGATGGCGCTGCGCCCGGACATGGTCGCGGCCGTGCCGCGAGACACCATCGTCTGCCGTTGCGAAGGCGTCACGCGCGCTGGCATCGAGCAGGCGGCGGCCGATGGCGCGGCGACGCTCAACCAACTCAAGCATCACACGCGCTGCGGCATGGGCCCGTGCCAGGGTCGGATGTGCGGGGAGGCTGCGGCCGCGCTGCTCGCCGGCGCGCGCGGCGTGCCGGTAGCGGAGGTCGGCTTCGCAACCGGGCGCATGCCATTGCGTCCCGTGCCGATGGACGCGATCCTCGGTCGCTTCGACTATGCGGACATCCCGGTGCCCGCGCCCGCGCCGATATGAGCGCGCCCTTCGACTGCGCCGTCGTCGGCGCCGGGGTGATGGGCTGCTCGACCGCGTTGTTCCTGGCGCGTGGAGGCATGCGGGTCGCGCTGATCGATCGCGGCGAGATCTGCCGGGAGGCGTCCGGCGTCAATGCCGGCACGCTGACCATGCAGATGACGCGTGCGGCACTGATCCCCTACGCGCTGCGCGCGCACGAAATGTGGCTCACCATGCCCGATTGGTGCGCTGGCGGCAGCGTTCTCGCGACCGCGTGCCCGGGGCTCTCCGTCGCGTTCACCGATGGCGAGGTGGCGATGCTGGAGGAGCGCGCGCGCATCCGTCGCGCCGCCGGCGCGCCGATCGAATTGATCGACGGGCGGGCAGCGCAATCGATCGAGCCGGGGCTCGCGGATGGCGTCAGGCTCGCCGGGCATTGCCCGATCGACGGCTTCGCCTCGGCCTACCTGACCGGTCGCGCCTTCCGCCATGCGCTGCTGGAGGCAGGTGTCGCCGTGATGGAACGCACGCCCGTGCGGGGCGTAGAGGGGCGCTTCACGCTCGACACGGCGGCGGGGCCGGTCGCGGCGCGGCGCATCGTGCTGGCGGGTGGCGTGTGGCTCGAGGACATGGCGGCCTGGCTCGGCGTCACGCTGCCGATCAAGGTGCTGATCAACCAGCTGGTTGTGACGGAACGCCTGAAGCCGGTGATGCGCACCGTGCTCGGCGTCGCCTCGGGGCTGCTCAGCCTCAAGCAGTATGCGAACGGCACGGTGCTGATCGGCGGCGGCTGGCAGGGCATCGGCGACCGGACGCGCGGCGGCGTCGCCGTGCGACCGGAGAATTTCCTCGGCAATGTGCGCCTTGCCGCGCACACCGTGCCGGCGCTGCGGGAGGCGCGACTGGTGCGGTCGTGGCTGGGGCTCGAGGCCGAGACGGCCGATGCGCTGCCCGCCATCGGCCCCATCCCCGGCGTCGAGGATGCCTGGATCATCGGCAGCGTCCATTCCGGATACACGAGCGGCCCGTTCATGGGACGCATCCTCGCGCAGGCCGTGCTTGGCGAAGCGCCTGAGCTGCCGCTTTTCCCCATCGACCGACTGCTGCATGAACGGAGCAACGCCGCATGAGCGAGACACGCTTCCACGGCATCTACCCTTCCACGGTCCTGCCCATGCGTGCCGATTTCTCGCCTGACTGGAAGGCATATGAGGCGCATACCGCGCATTGCGTGCTGCGGCCCGGGATCCGCGGCGTGCTGATCAACGGCCATGCCGGCGAGAACTACGTCATCAGCCGCGCCGAGAAGCGCCGCGCGGTCGAGGTAACGCGCGCGACGGTCGATGCGTCGCGCCTCGTCGTCGCCGGCGTCAACGCGGAATTCAGCCTGGAGGCTGCGGAGGAAGCGCGGGAGGCGCGTGCGGCGGGCGCCGACGCAGTCATGGTTTTCCTGCCGAATGCCTTCGCGCTTGCGCACACCACGGCCATGGCGGTGCTGCATCACCGGACCATCACCGCCGCCGTGCCCGGCCTGCCGATATTTCTCTTTCAGGCGCATCACGCCGCCGGGCGCATGGGCTTCACGCCCGAGACGATGGCCGCGCTGCTTGAGATCCCGGAAGTCGTCGGGATCAAGGAAGGCGGGTGGGAGGTCGACGGCTATGACGCGCTGCGCCGGCAGGTCAAGGCGCTGCGCCCGGATGTCGCTGTCTGCGCGAGCGGCGACGAACATCTGCTCGCCTGCATGGTCCATGGCAGCGATGGCAGCCTGGTCTCGCTCGCGGATATCCTGCCGGACGAGATCGTCGCACTCGACGCCGCGGTGCGCGCAAATGACCTGCCCGCGGCCCGCGCGCTGCATGAAAGACTGGAGCCGCTGGCTGAGGCGATCTACGGCGCGCCGCCGGGTGGGCGTGCGACAGCTCGTCTGAAATGGTGCCTGCGCGAGATGGGCGTGATCCCAACCGCCACCGTGCGCCCGCCGCAGCCGCCCGTGGATGATGCGGATGCGGCGGCGCTGCGCACGGCGCTCAAGGCGTCGGGATTGTGATCGTAGGGCGGCTGGTGAGCCGCCGCTCCGCAACCCGTGCGAGGGACGCAAGCGCCCAGGAGACGCAGAAGTAGAGCAGCAGCGCGGTGCCGTAGGTGATCATGGCGCTGAAGCCCCGCTGCGTGAGCATCTTCGCCGCGAAGGTGATCTCGATGAAGCCGATCTGTGAGACGAGCGACGTCTCCTTCACCATGCTCAGCACATGGACAATCGAGGGCGGCAGGATCACGCGCCATGACTGAGGCAGCACGACCCGGCGCAACGCGGTGAGCGCGGGGATGTTCATGGTCAGCGCCGCCTCCCACTGCTGCGCGCGGACGCTCTCGTAACCGGCACGGATGTTCTCGGCGGCGAGCGCGCTCATGCGGATCGCGACCGCGGCGATGGCCGTCGCCCAGAGCGGCGCCTCGAGCCGCAGTGCCTGGCCCAAGAAGAAGACCAGCAGCAGCAGCACCAGGAAGGGAATGCGCCGGAAGGCCTCCACCCAGAGGATCGCTAGCGTGCGCACCGTCGCGAGCGGCATGACCTGCGGCAGGCGCAGCGTCGCCAGCAGGAAGCCAAGGGCATAGCCGATGCCGCAGCCCGCCACCGAGGCGATCAGCGTGTTCAGCACGGCCTGGCCGAGAAACAGCATGTTCCACCAAGTGAAGAAGCGCGGCGCCTCGCTTGCCAGGATCTGCCAGGCTGACATCGGCTAGAACACCCGTGCCTTCACGCGGAACAGCCACCGCCCGACCAGCCAGAGCAGCAGCGAGGCGATGATCGTCAGCAGGATGTAGATGGCGGCCGTGATCGAGAAGATCTCGACGGAACGGAAGGAGATGGCGTTCGCGTTCAACGCGCGGCCGGTCAGCTCCTCTACCCCGAAGATCGCGGCCATCGAGGTGCCGAGCGTCATGATGATGTAGTGGTTGGACAGCGCCGGATACAACGCACGCATCACATGCGGCGCGATCACGTACCAGACAGTCTGCACCCGAGAGAAGCCGAGCGTCTCCGCCGCGTCCAGCTCTGCCCGAGGCACGGATTCGAAGCCGGCGCGCTCGATCTCGGTCAAATAGGCGCCAGCGTTTAGCGTCATGCCGATCAGCACTGCCGCGATGGGGGAGAGGATCACGCCGAATTCCGGCAGGGCGAAGAACAGGAAGAAGATCTGCACCAGCTGTGGCGTATAGGTGAAGAAGCGCACATAGATCAGGACAGGCAGCCGCGCCCAGCGCGACCCCTGCGTCATCACGGCGGCGCCAGCGAGACCGATGAGCAGGCCGCCGGCGAAGGCGATCGCCGCGATCCAGAGCGCCATCGCGGCACCCGCCAGGAAGTCGGGCAGGTAGTGCAGGACCTGCCCGTACTGCAGCGTCATGTCAGAACATCGGATTGAAGGGGATGCGCGTGGTCATCGGCACACCGAACCACTTCTCCCAGGTCTGGTTCACGAAGTTGGAGCGGTGCAGTTCGAACAGCACCACGTTCAGCGCGTCGCGGAGGGAGTGGTTGCCCTTCTGCACGCCGATGCCGACCCAGAAGCTCGCCAGCACCTCGTCCAGGATCTTCCATGGCACGCCCTGGAAGTTGCGCATCGGGATGACGACCGATTCCGCCACATCCACCATTGCATCTGCGCGGCCCTGCGCCAGCGCGCGGAAGCAGTCGGGATAGTTGTCGAGCAGCGTGACCTGCGCCTGCGCCGCGTTCGCCTGGATCCAGGGCACGCCCACGGTCCCGCGGACCTGCACCATGCGCACCTGGCGGTTGTTCAGGTCCGCGGGCGCGTTGATCGGCACGGCGGTGCCGGTCGACTTGGTGAGCACGACCATGGACTGGGTGTGCAGCGGCTGGGTGTAGTCGATGACCAGCGCGCGCTCGATCGTGCGGGTGATGGCGCCGAGCACGATGTCGATGCGGCCGGACTGGAGGAAGGGAATGCGATCCGGGCTGCCGACCTGTACGATCTCGAGCTCGATGTTCATCCGCCGCGCGATCTCGCGCGCGATGTCGGCGTCGAACCCATCGATTTGGTTGCGCTCGTTGAATGTGCCGAAGGGCGGCAGCGTCGGGTTGATGCCGGCACGGAGGCGGCGGGTCGACAGAACCTGGTCGAGTGGCCGCGCCGCGGCGGGCAGGGCTGCACTCGCGGCTAGCGCCGTCGGCAGGGCCAAGAGGGTACGGCGGTTCGTGGGGCGCATGATCGTCTCCGTCTTCGGTGCCTCGGCGCCGAGGCTATGGGCGCCCCCGCCCTACCGCAAGGTGCCTCCGCGGCCTGGCCATCAGGTGGCGTAGTCCGGTTCCTCCCGATCCAGCACCCGACGCCAGGCGTCGAGGTGCAGCCGCGCATCGAGCTTCTCGCCCCAGGCGCCGCTGTGATGCCGCCGCAGGCCTTCGGGCAGGCGGTGCAGCGGCAGGCCGGTCTGCATCGCAGTCATCTGGTACATGGTGGTGCGCTCGGCCATGTAGGTCTCGTCGAAGGCATCGTGCACCGTGGGGCCCACGACCGTCACGCCATGGCCGCGCATGACCATGATCGTCTTGTCCCCCATCAGCCGCGCGATGCGGTCTCCTTCCTCGTTCGTGTGCACGGGCTGGTCGCCTTCGGCATCGTAGACGGCGCGGTCGTTCAAGAGCAGGTTGTTGTGGTGGGAGAGGGCGAACTCGGCCCCCTGCACCATCGACAGCGCCGTCAGCCAGCGTGGATGCACATGCACGACGCAGGCCGCCTTGGGGTTCGCCATGTGGATGCGGCAATGGATGTGGAAGGCGACCTTGCGCAGCTCGCCCGTGCCGCGAAGCACGCGTCCATCGAGATCGCACACGATGAGGTCGGACGCACGAAGCTCCTGGAAGAGGTAGCCGCGCGGGTTGATCAGGAAGCGCGGCTCGGCCTCATCCGGCAGCATCAGCGAATTGTGGTTGCCGATATGCTCGTTCCAGCCGAGCCGTGCGCCGATGCGGAAGACCGCCGCCATGTCGCGCCGCAATTCCCATTCGCGCTCCTCGGCGCGCGTGCTTGTCAGGCTCTGGATCACCTGGGCCATGGGTATTCTCCTTTTGCCGCCATGAAGGCTGGCATGGGCGGCGCCGCGCCGCCACCCGCGCGATTGACGGCGCTGAAAGCCGGGTCGAGCATTCCCGCATGCGAGGGGGGGCTGTGGCCATGAGCGACAAGGTGCTGCCGATCACCGGCTATCTCGACCGGTTCTCCCACCGGCCCGGCGAGATGTTCGAGGCGCGGGTCAGCCTGCGGGAGGCAGGCCCGGCCCGTGCGCGGCTGGTCCGCGTGATCTCCGGCGATCCGAACCCGCAGGGTCCCGGCCTGCGCTTCGAGGACCTGTCGCACCGCTTCGACCATAACTTTACGGGCCGCTCCCAGCCGATCCGCCGCGGGTCCTACGCGTTGATCTCCCGGCCGCCGCGGCGCAGCGCGGGGGCCTGCACCTGGACTGCACTGCTGCGCCTTGCCGCGGCGCCGCGCGCACCGGGGGCGCTGGTCAGTGAGGAGCAGCCGGGCCTTGCCGTGACGATTTTGGTCGGCGCCGACGGCGCAAGTGCCGAGATCGCCTGCGGCGACCAGGTACACCGCATTGCGACCGGTGCGCGCTGGCCGCTGCGCCGCTGGATGCGCGTCTGGCTAAGCGCGGATCCGGCCACGGGGCGCATCGTCCTTGGCCAGAGGGCAATCGACGGCGGCCGCGCCGCCGTGGCGACCGAGCTGGTGCAGGGCCTCAGCCTGCCGGACGGCGCCGGACGCGTGTTGATCGCGGCGCGCGACGCAGCCTCGCCGCGGGACCACGTGACCGGCAAGGTCGAGGATCCCGCCATCCTGGCAGGCTTCCACGAGGCATGGCCGCAGCCCGACGCACAGCTCTCGCCCTCCACGCCCGGGCTGCTCGCCGGCTGGGACTTTTCCCGCGACATCCCGACGCAGCGCGTCCTCGACATCGGCCCACACGCCTGCGACGGCGTGCTGCTCAACGTGCCGACGCGCGCCATGGTGGGTGCCCGCTGGTCGGGGCGCGAGATGTGCTGGCGCTACGCGCCGCGCGACTATGGCGCCATCCAGTTCAACGCGGACGATCTCGGCGATTGCGGCTGGGGGACGGACTTCTCCTTCACGGTGCCGGAGGACCTTCGCAGCGGCGCCTACGCCTTCCATATCACCTGCGCGAATGGTGAGGACTGGCTGCCCTTCTATGTTCTGCCGCCCCGCGGAACGGCGACCGCCCCTGTCGCCTTCCTCGCCTCCACCTTCACCTACCAAGCCTATGCGAACCATGCGCGCGGCAATGCCGATGCGGCGTACAAGGCGCGCGTCGTGTCCTGGGCGGCCTATCCGCACAACCCGGACGACTATCCCATCTATGGGCGGTCCACCTACAACCGGCACCCGGACAACAGCGGCATCGCCTTTTCCTCTCGCCTCAGGCCCATCCTGACCATGCGGCCAGGGTTCCTGACCTTCAACGACCAGCGGGGATCGGGACTGCGGCATTATCCTGCCGATACGCACATCCTCGCGTGGCTGGAAGCACGGGGAATCCCCTTCGACGTCATCACCGACGAGGACCTGCATGAGGAAGGCCAGGCCCTGCTGACGAACTACCGCGTGGTGCTAACCGGCTCCCATCCCGAATACCACACCCTCGCGACGCTCGACGCGCTCGCCGCCTATACGCGCGGGCGCGGGAGGCTGATGTATCTCGGCGGCAATGGCTTCTACTGGCGCATTGCGGTGGCGCAGACATTGCCAGGCATGCTGGAACTGCGCCGGGCCGAGGGTGGCATCCGGGCCTGGGCAGCTGAGCCGGGTGAATACTACCACCAGACGGATGGCGCCTATGGCGGCCTCTGGCGACGCAACGGCCGTCCACCGCAGATGTTGGCCGGCGTCGGCTTTTCCGGGCAGGGGCTGTTCGAAGGCACGCATTACCGCCTCCTGCCCGCCGCCCGCGACCCGAGGCACGCCTGGATCTTCGAGGGGGTGCAGGGCGAGACCTTCGGTGGCTACGGGCTGTCCGGCGGCGGCGCGGCGGGCTTCGAACTCGATCGCGCCGATGTCGCGCTCGGCACGCCCGAGGACACGGCGATCCTCGCGCGCTCGGAAGATCCGCCGGCCTCCTTCGTCACCGTGCCCGAGGAGCTGCTCTCCCACGTCAACACCGTCACGGGCGAGAAGGCGGATGCGCTGAAGCGCGCTGAGATTGTCTACTTTGACACGCCCGGCGGCGGCGCCGTCTTCGCGACCGGGTCGATCACATGGTGCGGCAGCCTCTGGCAGGACGGTGCCTTCCAGGGGCCCGTCAGCCGCATCATGGAGAATGTGCTGCGCCGCTTCGCCGGCACCTGACGCGGAGTGTTGACGGACCGCCCGCCGCGGCGGACAGTTTCATCGAGACTGAGGCCACGCATCCCCGGGGGACAGAGCCCATGAAGCGAGCAAGCCTTGCGTCCACTCTCGCCATGGCGGCCTTCGCGCTGCCGGCGGCGGCCGCGCCCTTTACCTGCCCCTCGCGCGGTGGCGACATCGTCTTCGGGCAGGAAGCGAACGTGAATTCGCTGGACCAGCATACCTCGAGCACAATCTCGACCCGCAACATCGCGATGAACATGTATGAGTCGCTGATGACGCGGGACGAGAACAACCGTCCCATCCTCGAACTCGCCGAGAGCATGGAGGAAGCCCCGGACGGCTTGCGCTACACCTTCCGACTGCGGCGCGGCATCACCTTCCACAACGGCAAGCCGATGACCTCGGCTGATGTCGCCGCTTCCTTCAACCGCTACAACCGCGTCGGGTTGCAGCGCAGCACGCTCGACAATGTCGCGGGCTGGGACACGCCGGACCCGCACACCTTCGTCATCCGGATGAAGCAGGTGCAGCCGACCTTCATCGAGGCACTTTCGTCCTTCTCCGTGCCGATCGTGGTCATTCCGTCCGAGCACGAGAATGACGAGCGGCAGCAGCTTCGCGCTGTCGGCACCGGGCCGTTCCGCCTGCTGGAATTCGTCCCCGGCAGCCATGCTCGGCTCGGCCGCTTCGACGGCTACCAGCCGAACACGGCCTTCGAACAACGCACGGGCTTCGGCGGCTACCGCGTCGCCTGCGTCGACACCGTCACCTTCCGCATCGTAACGGAGGCCTCGGCGCGCGTGGCCGGGCTTGAGACCGGCGCGCTGCAGGCGGTGGAGGACGTGCCGACCCGCTCGCTCGAGACGCTCCGGCGCAACAGCGCGATCACCATCCTGCCGCTGCAGAACTGGTGGATCCAGATCGCGCTGCCCAACACCTCCATCCCGCCCACGAACAACCTTGCGTTCCGGCGCGCCGTGCAGGCCGCGTTGGGGATGGAGGACATCATGGACGCGGCGACGGACGGCAACTTCCGCCTGAATGTCGGATTCCAGTATCCCAACCAGCCTTCCTACACGGATGCGGGGAAGGAGACGTACAACATCAACGATCAGGCGCGCGCCCGCGCGCTGCTGCGCGAAAGCGGCTACCGCAACGAGCCGATCGTCATCCTGACCAACCGCGACTATCCGCCGATGTACAATTCGGCGCTGGTCATGCAGCAGCAGCTCCGCGCCGTCGGGATCAACGCGAACCTGCGCGTGGTGGACTGGCCGACCTCGGTGCAGATGTCCCAGCGCTTGAACAGCGACGAATGGCACTTCTTCCATTCAGGCTGGGGTACGCAGCCGGCGCTCGGCGCGCTGGCGACCATGCAGTTCCTGGTCAGCCCGAACGCCGCCTATCGCCCGCGCGACGACCGCGACGATCCTGATGTGCTGGCCGCCTGGAACCGCATGAACAATGAGCGCCGCCCCGAGGATCGCCAGGCCGCCTTCGCGGCCATGCAGCGCCTGGTGCTGGAAAGGGCCTATGCCTATCCGTTCGGCTCGCTAACCAAGGTCCAGGCCGTGCGATCCAACGTGCACGGCTTCGTGCCCTTCCGGATCCCGCGCTTTTCCAACGTCTGGGTCCAGCGATAAGCCCATGGCTGGGGTCGCGTTCCGCCGCCTGCTCAGCGCGATCCCGGTCCTCCTGATCGTCAGCCTGATCTCCTTCGGGCTGATGCGGCTGATCCCGGGCGACCCGGCCGCCGCCATCGCCGGCATCGCAGCGACCCCGGCGCAGATCGAGCAACTGCGCCGCGACCTCGGTCTGGATCAGCCGGTCTGGATGCAGTTGCTGCATTACTACGAAGGGCTGCTGCGGGGTGACCTCGGGCGCTCACTGCTCCTCGGCAAGGGTGTTTTTGCCGCGACGATGGAGCGGCTGCCGGTCACGATTGGACTGTCGCTCTACGCGCTCGTCTTCACACTGCTGATCGGCATCGCGTCCGGCATCGTGGCCGCGCTGCGACAGAACTCCTGGATCGACCAGGCGGCGATGATGTTCGCGATGATCGGCATCAGTGTGCCTAACTTCTTTCTCGGCCTGCTGATGATCATCCTGTTCGCCGTGCATCTCGGCTGGCTGCCTTCGGGTGGTTACGTCCCGTTCAGCGAGGACCCCTTCGGCTGGCTGGCGAGTACGACCATGCCGGCCTTCTCGCTCGCACTGCTGCAGGCAGGGCTGCTCGCGCGCATCACGCGTTCCTCGATGCTGGAAGTGCTTCGGCAGGACTACATCCGGACAGCGCGGGCGAAGGGGCTGCCCGGGCGGCGCGTCATCCTCAAGCATGCACTCGCGAACGCGCTGATCCCGATCGTGACCGTGGTCGGCATCATCGTCTCGCTGCTGCTGTCCGGCGCGGTGGTCACGGAGGCGCTCTTCTCCATCCCCGGCATGGGCCAACTTCTGACCCAGGCGGTGCTGAACCGCGACTATCCGATGGTGCAGGGGGGACTTCTGCTGGTGACGACGTTCCTTGTGCTCGTGAACATCACGGTGGATGTCCTCTACGCCGTGCTCGATCCACGGGTGCGCTATGAGTGATGTCGCCGACGCCGAAGGCATCGCGCTCAAGCGCGAACATCCCGCGCGCGCCACCCTGCGCCGGCTATTCCGCCACCGGCTGTTCGTGACCGGGCTGTTCCTGTTCGCCATCGTCGCGGGCATCGGCATCGCGGCCCCCTGGATCACGACCGTCGATCCGCAGCGTTTGTCCATGCGCAACAAGTTCCTCCCGCCTGGGGAAGCTTGGGTCTTCGGCACCGATAACTTCGGACGTTCGCTCTGGGCACGCGTTGTCTGGGGGGCGCAGCTTTCGATGATCATCGGCGCCTCGGTTGTCGCTCTGAACGCGGTCTTCGGGACGCTGATCGGCGCGGCGGCGGGCTATTTCCGAAAGCTCGACAATGCGCTGATGCGGGTGAACGACGCGCTGATGGCCTTCCCGGCGATCCTGCTCGCCATCGCCGTGACCTCCGTGCTCGGGCCGTCCACGCTCAACGTCATCCTTGCGCTGTCGATCGTCTACATCCCGCGCACAGCGCGCATCGTGCGGTCATCCGTCATCGTGCTGCGGGAGATGGAGTATGTGCAGGCCGCCGTCGCCGCCGGCGCGGGGCATTGGCGCATTCTGCGCCACCACATCCTGCCCAACGCCATGGCACCCATGATCGTGCAGCTATCCTTCCTGTTCGCCTATGCGGTGCTGAGCGAGGCGACGCTCTCGTTCCTCGGCGTCGGCGCGGTGCCGCCCACCCCCACCTGGGGCAACATCATGGCCGAGGGCCGCGACTTCATGCGGGAGGCACCCTGGATCATCACCATCCCCGGCGTTGCACTGATGATCACCGTGATGGGCCTGAACCTGCTTGGTGACGGACTGCGCGACGTGCTCGACCCGCGGCTCAGGATCCAGCAGTGAAGCTGCTGGAGGTCCGCGACCTGACCACCGCCTTCATGACCGGGCGGGGCGAGGTGAACGCGATCGAGGAGGTATCGTTCTCGCTCGAGGAAGGCCAGATCCTCGGCATCGTGGGCGAGTCCGGCTCCGGCAAATCCGTGACCGCGCTGACCGTGATGGGCCTGCTCCCCCGGCCTCCGGCGCGTATCGCGGCCGGCCAGGTGCTGTTCGGCGGACGCGACCTGACGAAGCTGTCGGAACGCGAAATGCAGGCCGTCCGAGGCCCGGGGATCTCGATGATCTTCCAGGAGCCGATGACCTCCCTGAACCCGGTCTTCTCCATCGGCGACCAGATCATGGAGACGATCGCGGCGCATGAACGCCTGCCGCAGGCGGAACTTCGCCGCCGCGCGATCGCCATGCTCGACAAGGTCGGCATCCCCTCCGCCGCGCGGCGTCTGGACGACTATCCCCACCAGATGTCCGGCGGGCAGCGCCAGCGGGTGATGATCGCCATGGCGCTCGCCTGCAATCCGAAGCTGCTGATCGCGGACGAACCAACGACGGCACTGGATGTGACGATCCAGGCGCAGATCCTCGACCTGCTGATGGACCTGCGCGACGAGTTCGGCATGGGCATCGTCATCATCACGCACAACATGGGCGTGATCGCCGAGACGGCGGACCGGGTCATGGTGATGTATGCCGGCCGGGTGATCGAGGAAGCGCCGGTCGCGACCATCTTCGACCGGCCGCTGCATCCCTATACGCGCGGGCTGCTGGAATGCGTGCCCTCGCTCACCGAGGACAGGGCGCGTCTCGTCGCCATCCCCGGCACGCTGCCCGAGCCGGCGCGGCGCCCGCCCGGCTGCCGCTTCGCGCCCCGCTGCCTGCATGCCGAACCAGCCTGCGGCACGGCGATACCGCTGCTCGAGACGCTCGAACCCGCCCACAGCGCCGCCTGCTTCCGTGCGCGGGAGCTTGCCTCGCCATGACGACGCCGCTGGTCAGCGCGACGGGCCTGACGAAAGTCTTCGAGGTCGGCAGCAGCGGCTTGTTCGGCCTGCGCAAGCCGGCCTCGCTGCGCGCGGTCGATGAGGTTTCGCTGACGATCAATGCGGGGGAGACGCTCGGCCTGGTGGGTGAGTCCGGCTGCGGGAAATCCACCCTCGGCCGCCTGCTGCTGCGGCTCATCGAGCCGACGGCGGGCCGCATCGCCTTCGACGGCAGCGACATCACGGGGCTTGGGCGGTCGGCGATGCGTGCCGTCCGGCGGTCCATGCAGATCGTCTTCCAGGACCCCTATGGCGCGCTGAACCCGCGCATGTCGGTCGAGGATATCATCGCCGAGCCTCTTCTCATCCATGGCGCAAAGCCCGGCGCGGAGACGCGCCGCAAGGTGACGGAGATGCTGGGCAAGGTGGGGCTGCCGGCGCGTGCGCTCGACCGCTTCCCACACGAATTCTCGGGCGGGCAACGCCAGCGCATCGGCATAGCCCGCGCGCTCGTGCTCCATCCGCGCCTGATCGTCTGCGATGAGGCCGTGTCGGCGCTCGATGTCTCGGTCCAGGCGCAGATCGTGAACCTGCTGCAGGACCTGCAGCGGGAGATGGGGCTGACCTACCTGTTCATCGCGCACGACCTGTCCGTGGTGCGCCACATCTCCGACCGCGTCGCAGTGATGTACCTGGGCAAGGTGGTGGAGATCGCGGACAAGCGTACCATCTACAGCGCGCCGTTGCATCCCTACACGCGCGCGCTGATCGCCGCGGTTCCGGCGCAGCACCCGGCACAACGTTCGCGCGGCCGGCGTGAACGCATCGCCGGAGACATCCCCTCCGCGCTCAACCCGCCTTCGGGCTGCCGCTTCCACACGCGCTGCCCGCACGTCATGGCGGTCTGCCGCGAGCGCGCCCCCGTCCTGACCGAACCCGCGCCCGGCCACCAGGTGGCCTGCCACTTGATCGAGGCGCCGCAAGCCTGAGGACCGTCATGCCAGAAACCCGCAAATCCCGCCTGGTGCCCGAGGTCGATTTCGACCGGGACGGCAAGCAGGCCGGCTTCATCCGCCTGTTCCACTCCACACACGACAGCGCCTACGGCTTCCTGCCGATCCCGATCGTCGTGGTGAGGAACGGGGAGGGGCCGACTGCGCTCTTTACCTCCGGCAACCATGGCGATGAGTACGAGGGCCAGGTCGCGCTGACCAACCTGATCAAGTGGCTTGAGCCCGGCATGATCAAGGGGCGCGTCATCATGCTGCCGATGGCGAATTATCCCGCCGCCCTGATCGGGCGCCGCGTCTCGCCGATCGACGACCTCAACATGAACCGCATCTTCCCGGGTGATCCAGACGGCACCGTCACGCGGCAGATTGCGCACTACATCGACAGCGAGCTGATCACCCGCGCCGATCTCGTCATCGATCTGCATTCGGGCGGTTCCTCGCTGAACTACATCCCGACCGCACTCGCGAAGCAGTCCGCGGATCCGGCGCTGTATGCGAAGCAACTTGCGGCGCTGCGGGCCTTCGGCGCGCCCTACACCTATATCCAGGGTGGTGCGCAGGGGCAGGGGGGCGACCAGACGCTCGGCAGCGGCGCGGACCGGCGGGGCAGGATTTCGCTCGGCACCGAACTCGGGGGCGCGGGGGCGGTCAATACATCCGGCCTCGCGATCGCCGAGCGGGGCCTGCGCAACCTCCTCGTCCATCTCGGCATCATCGGCGGGGAGCATTGGGTGGAGCCGCCGGTCGAGACCCGGTTCCTCGATGTGCGTGGCCCCGAGATGTATGTCTATGCACCGGAGAATGGCGTGTTCGAGCCGCTCGTCGAACTCGGTGAGGAGGTCGTGCCCGGCACGCCGGCGGCGCGCATCCATGTTCCGGAGACGCCCTGGCTTCCCCCGGTGGAGATCACATTCAAGGCCGCGGGCATCGTGATGTGCAAGCGCATCCCCGCGCGCACGAAGCGCGGCGACTGCCTTTTCCATCTGGCGAGCGACCTCGCGGTTTGACCCCGCGCGCCTGGCTCAGCGCGCGCGGAAGCCCCAGTCGATGCGTTCGCCGGGGCTGACCGGTTCCCCGTTCAGGGCCCGGACGACGGTGCCGATCGTATCGGCCGTCTTCGAAGAGCCGGCCGGCTTGTCGGCCTGCGCGCGCCCCATCATGGCTTCCGCGGCCTTGGCCGCCATGTCGGCATCCCTGCCAAATGCGACGGCGGCAACGGCGACATCCTCGGCCAGCGTGGCAACCGAGCGGGCAACATCCAGCATCATGTCGCGGCGCGCACCCGGGCGCGCCTTGACGATCGAGACGGCCTTGGCCGAGGCGTCCTCGGCCCGCTCCGCAAGCGCCAGTAGTTCCGCCTTGCGCGCATCGCTGGCCTGCTGGGTCGCGGGAATCTCCGCGAGCGTGACCGCCAGCGGACGCAGCCGGGCGCGGACGGTGGCGACATCCAGCGAGTCCACGTCGCGCGCGAGAGTGTCGATGGTCCCGACGTGTTGCAGAAGGGCCTTCGCCACGGCTTTGCCCGTCAGCGCATCCTGGGCCGCCGTGTCAACGGCATGCCGCAGGTCGGCCGAGAAGACCTCCAGCTCGGCAATGAACTCCGCTTCCGCCGTCCCTCCGCCGGCACCATAGGCCAGACGTCGCGCGCTGGCCGCGATCTCCTCCGCCCGCACGGCAAGGCCGCATACGGCGACCGCGGCCTGCTGCTGCTGCGCGAGTCGACGCGCGAGCGCATCCAGCGCCGCGCTCACCTCGGTCAGGAGTTTTCGCCCCCCGGCGTTGGTCATCAGAACCCCGCGGAACGCGGCTCTGGTTTTCGTGTCCGGGCGGGCGACTGCGTCATTCGCAAGCATTAGTGCGAACTATCTTAACCGAACGTAATGGTTCGGCGGGCTGCAGGGAGATGGGCGCCGGGGTTGTGCGACCCGCGGTGCCCCGCGCATCCTTTGGCGCCAGGGGACAAGGCTCCGCAGCACCGCATGCAGGCACGACCAACACGCCAGGCGTGGCTCATCGTGGCCGGCGGGTTCCTCGCCTTCACCGTCAGCGCCAGCCTGATGCATGCCTATACGGTGTTCCTGCTGGCCTTCGTCGAGGAGTTCGGCTGGTCGCGGGCGGAGGCGAGCCTTGCCTATTCCGTCGGCCAGGTGGTGGGCGGCGTGGCTTCGCCGCTCGTTGGCGGTCTCGTGGACCGGATCGGTGAGCGGCGCATGGTGCTCCTTGGCGGCGTCCTCCTGGCCCTGGGGCTGCTCGGCAGCGCGCAGGCGGATGCGCTCTGGCAGGTGGTGCTGCTCTACGGCGTGGTGATGACGCTCGGGGCCTCCTGCATCGGGCTTGTGGTCTTCGTGCCGCTGGTCTCCCGCCTGTTCGTGGCGCAGCGGGGCATGGCGATATCCCTGCTGCAATCGGCCAATGGCTTCGGACGGGCTATCTCCGCGCCACTCGCGCAGTGGCTGGTGGATGGCTCCGGCTGGCGGAACGCCTACCTGCTGCAGGCGGGGCTGATGGGGCTGCTGGTGCTGCCGCTTGCCGCGATGTTCCGCGGCACGGAGCGGCTCGCGCGGGCGACGGCGGCCGGCACCGCGGCGGAAGGGCCGGCCTGGACTCTGGGCCAGGCCATGCGCACGCGGCATTTCTGGCTGCTGTTCCTGGTCTACATGCTGACCAGCATCGGCAGCTTCCTCGTTTCCCTCCACCAGTTGGCCTTTGCGGTGGGGCAGGGGTTCGAGCCGCTCTACGCCGCCTTCGTCCTCGGCATGGGCAGTCTTCTCGCGCTGCCGGGCGTGATCCTCACAGGCACCATCTCCGACCATATCGGGCGGGAACGCGCGGCGATCCTCGCCTATGCCATCTCGATTGTCGGGGTGGCGGCGGCGCTCGGAATCGGCTCGGACGACCAGCATCTCCTGCTCTGGCTGCATGCCTGCTTCTTTGGAATCACATGGGGGGCGCGCGGACCCGCGATTACGGCGAAGACGGCTGACCTGTTCGGCGGCCCCAGGCTCGGGACGATCCTCGGCGTCATCACGATCGGATCGGGGCTCGGGGCCGGGCTCGGCTCCTGGGGCGCGGGGCTGCTGTTCGATCTGACAGGCACATACCGGCCAGCTTTCGTCCTCTCCATCCTCGCCTATGCCGCCGGGGCCCTGGCCTTCTGGGCGCTGCGCCGGCCCGTTGCGCGTTGACCGGGCTCCCCGGGCGGGACAGGCTGCGCGGGTGAAACGCCGCAGCATCCGAAGAGCATGAGCGAGTCCGGCCAGGACGCGCGCCGTCGCCTCTGGCTCGGCATCTTCTTCATGTGCGTGGCGACGACGCTGTTCCCGATCATGAACGGGATCGTCCAGGTCCTCTCGCGGACCTATCCCTCCGAACAGATCATCTGGGCGCGCACCGCGGGGCACCTGGCCATCGTGCTGCTGCTCGTCGTGCCGCGATACGGCATCGGCATCCTGGGAACGCGACGGCGCTTCGCGCAGGTGTCGCGCTCGCTGCTGCTGCTCGGCTCCACCACCTTATTCTTCTTCGCCGTGAAGGACGTGCCGCTCGCCAAGGCGGCCTCGATCTCCTTCATGACGCCGTTCTTCGTCACGCTGCTCGCGCTACCGATGCTGGGGGAGAAGATCGACCCGCGCCGGCTTGCGGCGGTTATCGTCGGCTTCATCGGCGTGCTGGTGGTGATCCGCCCGGGCAGTGAGGTGTTCCAGGCTGCCTCGCTGCTGATCGTCGGCTCGGCCTTCTGCTACGCGGTCTACCAGATCTTCACGCGGCAGGTCGCGGGCGTCGACCGGCCCGAGACCTCGGTGATGTATTCCGCGCTGATCGGCACCGTCGTCATGTCCTTCGTGGTACCCTTCGTCTGGGTGACGCCGGACTCCTCCGCGGACGTGTTGCTGATGCTGGCGCTCGGCGGCCTGGGCGCCGGCGGGCATTGGTGCGTGGCGAAGGCCATGACCTACGGCCAGGCGAATGTCATCTCGCCGTTCCAGTACTGGCAGATGATCGGGTCGGTCGCCGTGGGCTACATCATCACGGGGCTTTTCCCGGATGCCTTCACCTGGCTCGGCGCTGGCATCATCATCGCCGCAGGCATCACGATCGCGGTGACGGAGTCCCGCCGCCGCTGACCCCGCCACGGAGACCGCCATGCATATCGACTACTACGCCTCGCTGAACTCCCCCTGGACGCATCTGGGCGCGGCGCGGATCGAGGCGATGGCCGAGCGGCACGGCGCGACGCTGCGCATCTACCCGGTCGATTTCGGAACGATCTTCGCGGGATCGGGTGGCCTGCCGCTGCCGAAGCGCTCGCCGCAGCGGCAGGCCTATCGGCTACAGGAACTGGCGCGCTGGCGCGACCATCTCGGCATTCCCATCACCATCCAGCCGCGGCACTTCCCGCACAACGAACTGCCCGGCTGCGCCGCCGTCATTGCGGTACGGGAGACGATCGGAGACGCGCCGGCGATCCGCCTGGCCCACCGCATTCTCAAGGCGCTGTGGGAGGAGGAGGCGAACCCGGCCGACCCCGACACCCAAGCGGCGCTGCTCGCCGAGTGCGGGCTGGATGCAGCCCAGGTGACGTCGCTGGCCGCTGACCCGCGCTGGCTGGAACGCCGCATGGCCGATACCGAAGCCGCGCTTGCCCGGGGCGTCTTCGGCGCACCCGCCTACGTGATTGGTGAGGACATCTTCTGGGGCCAGGACCGCCTCGACTTCGTGGAACGGCGACTGGCGCGGGGCTGACCGGCCGGCGCATCATGCGCCGGGCAGTTCGGGACATGGGCATGGACGGCACGATCAGCGGCAGCTCCCTTCGTCGCGTCGAGGATGCGCGCTTCCTGACGGGGCGCGGACACTATGTGGCGGACCTGCCGGCGCGCGGCGCGCTGCACGCGGTGACGGTGCGGTCCCCGCATGCGCATGCGCAGCTGCGTCGGATTGACACATCCGCCGCCCTTGCCATGCCGGGGGTTCGCCTGGTCCTGACGGCGGCGGAGCTCGCCGCCGACGGCGTCGGCCCGCTGCCCTGCACCAGCGTGCTCGCGGCGGTGAAGCCGCTCATCGTTCCGCGCCGTCCGGTGCTTGCGGAAGGTCGCGTGCGTCATGTCGGCCAGCCCGTCGCCTTCGTGGTGGCCGAGTCCGAGATGGCCGCGCGCGACGCGGCCGAGGCGATCGAGGTCGAGTACGACGCCCTGCCGCCCGTCATCGACGCCGCCGCTGCGCTGGCCGATGGCGCGCCCGCGATCTGGCCGGAAGCGCCCGGCAACGAGGCCTTCCGCTTCGAGAAGGGCGACCGCGCCGCGACGGATGCCGCGTTCGCCGCGGCCGCGCGGATCGTCTCGCTCGACCTGTTCAACAACCGCGTACATGCCCTGCCGCTGGAACCCCGCGCCTGCCTCGCGCGCTTCGCCAATGGGCGTTTCGACCTGGTCTTCACCGGCATGGGCGTGCATGGCGTTCGCCGGCAGCTCGCGACAGTGCTTGGCTTGCCGGAAGCGGACTTCCATCTGTCCTGCCCGGATGTCGGCGGCGGCTTCGGGCTGAAGAACCTGCTGTTTCCGGAATATGTCGCGGCGCTGATCGCCGCGCGCCGCCTCGGCGCGCCCGTACGATGGGTGGCGGAGCCGGGCGAGGAATTCTCCGGCGCCGTGCATGGGCGGGATTTGCGCGCGCGCGCGCGGCTCGCGCTCGATGCCCATGGCCGCTTCCTCGGCCTCGATGTCGAGACGGTCGCGGACATGGGCGCCTATCTCTCGGCCGTCGGCCCGCACTGCCCGACCAACGCCTTCTCCACCGCGATGGGCGGCGTCTATGCCATTCCGGCGATGCACCTGACGGTGCGCGGCGCCTTCACCACCACGCCACCGATCGATGCCTATCGTGGCGCCGGCAAGCCGGAGGCAAACTACATCATCGAGCGGCTGGTCGATGCCGCGGCGCGCGAGACCGGGGCCGACCCCGCGACGCTGCGCGCGCTGAACATGCTGCCCGACGCGGCACGCGTGACGGCAATGGGCATGAAGGTGGATGGCGGGCGGTTCGCGGCCAATCTCGATGTGCTGGCGCGCGCGTCGGATGCAGCGGGCTTCCCGCCGCGTCGCGCGGCGGCAGCGGCGCGGGGCGCGTTGCTCGGCCGCGGCATCGCCTGCTTCCTGGAGACCGCGCGCGGCGCGCCGGGCGAATGGGCGAGCGCGGAGATCCTGCCCGACGGCAGCGCCGTGATCGCGACCGGCACGCATTCGAACGGGCAGGGGCATGAGACGTCCTTCCCGCAGGTCGCCGCCGATCGGCTTGGCTTGCCGGTCGAGCGCATCCGCTACGCGCAGGCGGATACGGACCTGCTGCCGAACGGCAACGGCCATGGCGGTGCGCGGTCGCTGCACATGGGCGGGCAGGCATTGGTGCTGGCGATCGAGGCGCTGCTCGACAAGACACGGTCGCTGGCGGCCCATCTGCTGCAGGCCGACCCCGCGCTGCTCGATTTCGCCGAAGGCCGCTTCACGGTGAGGGACAGCGACCGCTTCATCTCGCTGCCCGCGCTCGCCGCCGCCGCGGCCGATCCCACCAACCTGCCGGAAGGCATGGCCCCCGGCCTTGCCGCCGGCGCGCATAACGGATCGGATCTCGTCACCTTCCCCAATGGCTGCCACGCGGCCGAGGTCGAGATCGACCGCGAGACCGGCGCGGCGCGCCTCACGCGCTATGTCGCGGTGGACGATTACGGGCGGCTCGTGAACCCGATGCTGACGCGCGGCCAGGTGCAGGGTGGCGTGGCGCAGGGCATCGGCCAGGCCCTTCTCGAGAACGTCGCCTTCGACGCGGAGTCCGGCCAGCCGCTGAGCGGGTCGCTGATGGACTACGCCCTGCCGCGGGCGGACGACCTGCCGGACCTGGACGTGCTGCTCGAAGGTACGCCGACGGCGTCGAACGCGCTCGGCGTGAAGGGCGTGGGTCAGGCCGGGGCCATCGCCGCGCCGCAGGTGGTGATGAACGCGGTGGCCGATGCGCTGGCGCAATTCGGCGCACGGGCGCCGGACATGCCAGCGACGGGGGAGAAGATCTGGCGCGCGATCAACTCTGCGCGCTGATCGCGTATGCCGCGGCGGCGCGACCCGCGGCGCGCCCGGTCGCGAAGCAGGCCTGTAGCAGGTAGCCGCCGGTCGGCGCCTCCCAGTCCAGCATCTCCCCGCAGGCGAAGACGCCGGGATGGCGACGTAGCATCAGCGCCTCGTCCAGTTCCGCCCACGCCAGGCCACCGGCGGAGGAGATGGCGCGCGCGATGGGGAAGGGGGCCGTCAGCCGCAGCGGCAGGGCCTTGACCAGCGTCGCCAGATCATCCGCCGCAGCACCTGCATGCAGCGATTCCTGCACCAGTGCGACGGCGGCGGGCGAGAGCCCCGCAGCGCGGCGCAGGTGATTGGACAGGGTGACGCCACGTGCCCGGGGCGCGAGCCGGCGCGAGAGTTCGGCAAGCGGGATATCCGGGCGCAGGTCGATGCGAAGCACCGCCGCACCGTCGCGCGCGATCGCCTCGCGCAGCGGGGCCGCGAGCGCGTAGATGGCGCCGCCCTCGATCCCTTGCTCGGTCAGCACGGCCTCTCCGCGCACCGTGCGCTCCTCGAACGCCAGCGCGATGCGCTTCAGCGGCGTGCCGGCGAAGCGCGCCCGCAGATGCCCGCTCCAGTCGACGACGAAGCCCATATTCGCGGGGCGCAGCGGCGCGACGTCACAATCCGGCAGCAGCGCCGGCCAGGCGCCGTCCGAGCCGAGCCTTGGCCAGGACGCGCCGCCGAGCGCGAGGACGGTCGCATCGCTGCGCAAGACTGCCTCGCCTTCCGGTGTCGCGAGGCGCAGCCCGCCATCCGCGCCGAAGCCGAGCCAGCGGTGACGCGCCTTCAGCGTCACGCCGAGCAACGTGAGCCGCGCAAGCCAGGCCCGCAGCAAGGGGGACGCCTTCATCGCTCGTGGGAAGATGCGCCCCGAACTGCCGACGAAGGTCGGCTCGCCGAGCGCCTCGCACCAGGCGACGAGCGCCGCCGGCGGGAAGGCGCGGATGAAGGGCGCGAGGCGCGCGCGCGCCGGCCCGTAATGGTCGAGGAACCTCTCGATCGGCTCAGAATGCGTCAGGTTCAACCCGCCGCGCCCTGCGATGAGCAGCTTCCGCGCCGGGGAGGACATGTGATCCACCACAGTGACCGACGCCCCGGCCTCCGCGGCCGCTTCCGCGGCCATCAGCCCGGCCGGGCCTGCGCCGATGACGAGGATGGAGGTCAGGCGGCGCTCCGCTCGAGCAACTCGATCGAGACACCCTCCGGCGCGCGCAGGAAGGCGATGCGCACGCCCGGGCGGATCGTCGTCGGCTCCATGGTGAAGGCCACCCCCTTGCCCTTCAGCTCTGATACGACGCCGTCGATGTCCTTCACCGCGAGGCCGATATGCTCCAGGCCGCGATAGGGCGCGAAGGGCGCCTCGCCGGTCATAGGCTCGGTGATGGGCGAGACGAAGATCGCCTGGCCGCCGAGCGTGAAGTCGATCCGCTGCTGGCTGCGCCGGAGCTCGACGCCGAAGACGCGTTCGTAGAACGCGGCGGTCGCTTCCGGGTCCGGGCTGCGCAGGTGGATGTGGTCGAAGGTGAAGGTGGCCATGGCTCGCTCCCGTCAGATGGCGCCGGAGGCGCGCAATGCGCCGCGGGTGGGTTCGTCGTAGCCAAGTTCGGCCAGCACGGCATCGGTGTCGGCGCCGAGCACGCGCGGCGGCGCATCCACCCGCGGCCCGCCGTGCTCGAACAGGAAGGGTGCGACGGGCACGGCGAAGCGGCCGGGGACGCCGGGCGCGTCCTGGAAGGGCTGCAGCAGGCCGCGCGTCGTGACCTGCGGATCGGCTAGCGCCTCGACCATGTCGCGGACGCGTGCCGCCGGGATGTGGCGCGGCTGGAGGAAGTCCTCCCACTGCTGCGCCGTCCGCGTCACCATGATGGCGGCGAGCGCGACGCGCTCGGCCTCGCGCTGCGCGACGCGCTCCTCGTTCGTGCGCTTGGCCATCTCAGGCCGACCGAGCGCGTCCCACAACCGCTTCTGCTGCCGGATGTTGGAGGCGCCGAGCATGATCAGCCCCTCCTTCGCCGCGTAGCAGGAATTCGTCGCAAACTCATGGTCGTTGCCGCGAGGCTTCGCCGCGCGCCCGGTGCGCGACTGCGCCGTCATGTGCGCGGCCATCATCACCAGCGCGACGTCCAGCATGGCGAGGTCGATGCGCTGGCCCCGCCCGGTGCGTTCGCGCTGGAACAGCGCCGAGGCGAGGGCGAAGGCGCCCATCGTGCCGGTGGCGTAGTCGATCGCCGGTGCACCGAGCTTGATCGGGTTCGCCTCCGGCGTGCCGGTGCAGGCCATCATGCCGGAGGTCGCCTGGATGACGTGGTCATAGGCGGTCTGCGGTCCTCGCGGCCCCTGCTGGCCGAAGGCGGAGATCGAGCAATAGATCAGCCGCGGATTGAGCGCGGAGAGCGCCTCGTAGCCGAGGCCGAGCGCCTCGAAGGCGCCGGGGCGGAAATTCTCCACCAGCACGTCGGCGCGCGCGACGAGGCGGCGGAAAACCTCGCGCGCGGATTCCTGTTTCAGGTCAAGCGTGACGCAGCGCTTGTTCGCGTTCTGCGTCAGGTATTGGGTGCCCATGCCGGCGCGGTTGAGGTCCCAGTCCGGGCCGTTGCCGCGGCTCTGGTCCGGGTCGTCCGGATGCTCGACCTTGATCACCTCCGCCCCCATCAGCCCGAGTTGGTAGGCCGCGAAGGGGCCGGCGAGGACATGCGTGGCATCGACGATTCGGATGCCTTCGAAGGGGCGGGTCATGCTTCAGCCCAGTGTGACATTGGCGCGGCGGATCAGCGCACCCCAGCGCTCGCGCTCGGCCGCGATGTAGGCGCCGAAGGCCGCGGGCGTGACGGGCTGCGCGGTCGCGCCCTCGGTCTCCAGCCGCGCGCGGAACGGCGCCTCCCCGAGAATTCCGTTGCATGCCTCGTTCAGCCGCGCCACGAGCGGCGCGGGCGTGCCGGGCGGGGCGACGATGCCGTACCATTGCAGCGCCTCGAAGCCCGGCACGCCCTGTTCGGCGATCGTCGGGATGTCGGCGGCCGACGCCAGGCGTTCGCGCGAAGAGATCCCGAGCGCGCGCAGCTGTCCCGCCCGCACCGGCGGCAGCGCGGGTGGTCCGCCCGTCATCGTCAGGTTGATGGTGCCGGCAATCAGGTCGTTCATCATCGGGCCTGTGCCGCGATAGGGCACATGGGTCATCTCGGTCCCCGTGGCTTCCATGAAGGCGACGACGGCGATATGCGCGGCGCTGCCATTGCCGCCCGATCCGTAGGTCAGGCGCCCCGGATCGCGCTTGGCCAGCGCGATCAGCGACCGCACGTCGGTTGCCTCTAGCCGGTTCGTCACGACGAGGAAGTTCGCGACGTTGGCGACGAGCGCGACGGGCACGAAGGCACCGATGTCGAACGACAGGTTGCGGTAGAGCGCCGGGTTCACCGCGAGCGTACCGATATGCCCCATCATCAGCGTGTGGCCGTCCGGCGCAGCGCGGAAAACCTGTTCCGATCCCAGAGTGCCGCCCGCGCCCGGGCGGTTCTCGATGACGAAGGGCTGGCCGAAGATCTCCGACAGGCGCTGGCCCATGGCGCGCGCGAGGATGTCGGTGGACCCACCCGGCGTGAAGGGCACGACGAGACGCACCGGCCGGTCAGGCCAGGCCGGCTGCGCCTGCACGACGGCGAAGGGGGCGAGCGTGGCGCCGGTGATGGCGGCGCGACGGGTGAAAAGGGTCATGCGCGATCCTCGATGAGCACGCCGTCGTGGCGCAGAGCTGCGATCTCCTCGGGCGGCAGGCCCGCCTCCGCGAGCACCGCGGCGCCATCCGCGCCGAGGCGCGGCGCGGGCGCGCGCGCCGGCGCATTGCCACCGGAGAAGCGGTTCGGCGCACCGATCGCCCAGGTCGGACCCTCGGTCGGGTGTTCTTCCTCCCGCACCATGCCGACGGCGAGGAGATGCGGGTCCTCAACGAGCGAGGCGAGGCTGTTGTACGGAGCGGCCGGTACGTCCATCCGGTCGAGGATCTCGAGCCACTCCGCCGTCGTCCGCCCGCCCAGCGAGGTGGCGCGGATGTGGAAGTAGTCCTTCGTGTGCTGGACGCGCTGCGCGATCGTCGCGAAGCGTGGGTCGGTCTTGAGCTCCGGCCGGCCGATCGCATCGAAGAAGGCGTGCGCCTGCGCGTCGGTGTTGGCGGAGATGCAGATGTAGCCGTCCTTCGTCGGCAGCGGCTTGCCGTCCGGGCTCAGCACCCGGTGGTCGCCGGGCGGGCCGATCGGCGGGCGGAAGGAATGCGCGCCGAGATGCTCCTGCATGATGTAGGCGGCCATGTTCTCGAACATCGGCACCTCGATCGACTCGCCGACGCCGGTCCGCTCGCGGCGGAACAGGGCGAAGCCGATCATCTGTGCCGCGATCAGGCCGACCGTGTGGTCAGCAACAAGGAAGGGCGTATAGCGCGGTTCGCCGGTGGAAGCGGCGAAGGCGCCGGCGACGCCCGCCGCCCCCTGGATGACCGTGTCGTAGGCCGGCCGCCCCGCATAGGGGCCGCCCGAGCCGAAGCCGGTGATGGAACAATGGATCAGCCGCGGCGCGAGGGCACGCAGCGCATCGGCATCGACGCCGAGCCGCGCCTGCGCGTCCGGCCGGATGTTGGTGACGAAGACATCGACGGTGGCGGCGACGCGGCGCAGCGCGGCGATGCCGGCCGGCTTCTTCAGATCGATCGCGAGCGAGCGCTTGCCGCGGTTGAAGTTCAGGAACTTCCCGTTCATCCCCGCGCTGCGGCCCTTGCCGGCGAGGTGGCGGAGCAGGTCCCCGGTCGGCGCCTCCACCTTGATCACCTCCGCACCGTGCTCGCAGAGCACATGCGTGCAGATGGGCCCGACCACGACCGCCGAGAGGTCGAGCACGCGGATGCCGGCGAGGGGCCCGCTCATGGTGCGACCTTCGCCGTCAGGCGCAGCGCCATCGCGCCGGTCTCGTCCTCGGCCCAGAGGGTGCGGCGCCCTTCCGCATCGGGCGCGTCGCCGCAGAGCGCGCCCTTCCGGCCGCAGAACAGCGGCTGCAGCGTGCGCGCGTCATAGCCATGGATGCGCGCGCCTGGTGCATGGCGCAGTGCCGCTTCCAGCAGGAAGAGCGTCGTCACGCCGCCGTTCACGACGAGCGCCGGATAGCCCTCGACGTCACGCGCATAATCCGGATCGTAGTGGATGCGGTGACCGTTGAAGGCGAGGGCGGAGTAGCGGAACAGCGTCGTCTGATCCGGTGCGAAGGGCTCCCGCCAGGCGGCATTCGGCACGGTGGCCGGCGGATCCTTCGGCGCGGGCGCGTTCCGCTTCGCCTCGAGATAGGCGATGTCCTGTTCTTCCGTCGCGACGAGGCCCGCGGGGCCGGTGATGGTGTGGCGCAGCATGACGAAGATCATCGCGCCGCTGCGCCCGACCTTCGGCGTGATGGCGGCGATCTCCGTTACGCGCGTGAGCCTGTCCCCCACGCGTACGGGGGCGGTGTAGGTGAGGCGCCGCCCGCCGAGCATCCGCCGCGGCAGGGGCACGGGCGGCAGGAAGTCGCCCTTCGCCGGGTGGCCATCCGGGCCGAGGGCCGATTGCGGCGCGGCATCGTCGAACAGCATGCAGAGCCAATGCGCGGGCACCACCGCGCCATGCTCCCACGAGATGTCGGCGCGGTCGGTCAGCGCGGCCATGCGGCGGACGAGTGGCGCGGCCATCTCATCCTCGACGCTGCGCGTCCGGCCGATCCAGGATTGCAGGTTGCCGCTCATGCGAAGCCGTAGAGGCGTGCGGGGTTGTCGACCAGCAGGCGCTGCAGCGCGGCCGCGTCGCCGAATTCGGGCAGCAGGTCCACGAGGTCGGCCTCGTCCGGCATCCAGCGCACATTGGGATGCGGCCAGTCCGTGCCCCAGAGCACCCGGTCCGGTGCGGCTATCATCAGCGCGCGGGCGAAGGGGATGGCGTCCCGGAAGGGCGGGCCGGCGGCGGAGATGCGCTCGCTGCCCGAGACCTTCACCCACCAATTGGGCGCGCGCAACAGGTCGAGCAGGATGCGGAAGGCCGGTTGATCAAGGCCATCGGCCACCGGCACGCGGCCCATATGGTCGATCACGACGGGCAGGCGGAAGGAGCGCAGCAGCGCCTCGAACTCCGGGATGTTCGCGGCATCGAGGTGCAGCACCAGATGCCAGCCCATCTCCGCGATGCGGTCGGCCGTGCGGCGCACCAGGTCGAGGTCCGGGATGCCGCCGAGGTGCTTGACGAAGCCGAAGCGCACGCCGCGCACGCCGCCATCGTCCAGCGCGCGGTATTCCGCATCCCCGAACGTCTCATCCACCAGCGCGACGCCGCGCCAGGCGCCGCCGCTTCGCGCGATGCCGTCGAGCATGGCCCTGTTGTCGGCCTTGTAGACGGTGGTCTGGACGATGACGGCGCGCTGCACGCCGAGCCGTGCATGCAGCGCGACGAGGTCGTCGCGGTTGCGCTCGGGCGGCGTATAGGGCGCGCCGGGCGCGACCGGGAAGCGGTCGAAGGGCCCCCAGATATGGACATGCGTGTCGCAGGTGCCGGGTGGCAGCGCGAAGGTCGGGCGGCGGTCGGAAGCCATGCGGTCTCGCTCGTTCAGGCGGGCGGGAAATCGTAGAGGCGCGCCGGCGTATCGGTCAGGATCTTTCGCCGCAGCACGGGATCCGGCGTCCAGTCGAGGAAGACCTCGAGCAGCCGTCCCGCATCGGGACGGCCGCCGTCCGGGCGCGGATGCGGCCAGTCCGTGCCCCACACCAGCGCATCCGGATTGGCCGCCACCAGCGCATCGTGGAACGGCTTCGCCTCGAGATAGTAGGGCTTCGTAGCGCCCAACCGATAGGTGCCGGATACCTTCGCCATGTAGCGCCCTTCCGCGACGCCGCGGCGCAGCGCCTGGAAACCCGGGTCGTTCACGCCATGGCTGTGGTGCATGCGGCCCATGTGGTCCACCACGATCGGCACGGGCACCTTCGCGAGCCGCGGCTCAAGCTCCGGCAGATGCCGCGCGTCGATCCATAACTGCAGGTGCCAGCCGAGCTCGGCCATCAGCGGGAAGAAGGGCTCGATCTCCGCGAGGCGAACGCCCCCGTGATAGGCCGCGACGCCGTCGCGCCGGTACTCGTTCGCGCGCAGGCCGCGGATGCCGTCGCGGTGCATGGCGCGCAGCGTCGCCTCCGTCGCCTCGGCGCCCACCACGGCAACGCCGCGCAACCGGTCCGGCGCGCGGCGCAGCGCATCGAGCGTGCAGGCATTGTCGCGGTCATAGGCCGAAGGCTGCACGATGACGCCGCGATCGAGGCCGAGCCGGTCGAGCAGCGCGAGGTAGTCCTCGAGCGTCTCGTCTTCCGGCGTGTAGGACCGCGGCTCGGCATAGGGGAAACGCGCCGCGGGGCCGAAGATGTGGCAGTGGCAGTCTGTCGCGCCGGGCGGGGTTGCTCGCGCCGTCATTGTGCGGTGATGCCGGCGGCGCGCACGACTTCGCGCGAGCGGTTGAGGTCGTCCCGGATGAAGGTGGCGAAGCCCGCGGGCGTGGCGAGCGCGCCGGTCGCCGCCTCGCCGCCCATGCCTTCCATGCGCTGGCGGAAGTCGGCTTCGGCGACGATGGCGGTCATCGCCTCGCCAAGCCGACGCAGCACCTCCGCCGGCGTGCCGGCGGGGGCGAGCAGCCCGACATAAGACGCCGCGGTGAAGCCTGCGACACCCTGTTCGATCATGGTCGGCACGTCGGGCAGCGCGTTCAGCCGCGCCGCCGAGGCCACCGCGAGGATGCGCCCCTTGCTGTCGCGGTGCAGCGGCAGGGCGGTGGAGAACTCAGTGAACAGCATAGGGATGTTGCCGGCCACGAAATCCGGGAGCGCCGCGCCACCGCCGCGATAAGGCACGTGCAGGATGCGCGCGCCCGAGGCGAGCTTGAACGCTTCGAGCGAGAGATGCGTCGCGCTCGCCACGCCGGCGGTGCCGGCCCCCAGCGCATCGGGTTGCGCGCGGGAGGCGGCGATGACATCCGCCAGGCTGCGCTGCGGCGCGCCCTGCTGCACCATCAGGCAATGCGGCACCTGCATGGCCATCGCGACGGGCGCGAAGTCGCGCTCGGCATCGTAGGGCAGGCGGGCCTGCACGGCGGGGTTCACGCTGAGCGGGCCGTTCGATCCGATCAGCAGCGTGTAGCCGTCGGGCCGGGCTCGCGCGACCTCGGCGGCGCCGACCGCGCCACCGGCGCCGGGGCGGTTCTCGATCACCACGGGCGGGCCGAGTTTCTCCTGCAGGCGTGGCTGCAGGATGCGCGCGACGACATCCGCATTGCCGCCCGCGGCGAAGGGCACGACGACGCGGATCGGGCGATCCGGCCATACCGCCTGCGCCCGTGCGACGGAAGGGATGAGCAACGCGGTGGCGCCGAGCAGCGGGCGGCGGCGGATCATGGGAGGTTTCCCCGGTGTTTCCTGGACGTGCCCAGATATGCCACGCGCGGGGCGCGCTTCAAAGCAGGCGCATCGGCACGGCGACCGCGCCCTGCATCAGCCGCCGCGCACTGCGGAACACTACGGCGCTGTCCGCGAACCATCCCGTTTCGCGACGCGAAACCTCGGCGCCGACGGACAGCAGGCCCGAGGGATTGGCGACGCGCACCTCCTCCGTCCGGAGCGGCGCGGCCAGCGCATGGGGAAGGGATCCCTCGATCCGGCAGGCGACGCCGAGCGCCATGCCCCCGGTCAGCGGTACGGCACGGTGGGCGCGCTCCATGGAGATCATGCGCACCGCGATGTCGTGCGTGCCGGCGGCGATCGATGCGCTGTCGAGCGCCCGATATTCCGCCGGCGGCGCGACGACGGCGACCTTTGGGATGGCGAGCGGCGCATCCTCCGGTCGCTCGGCAAGGCCCATGCAGACCGCGGCGAGGCGTCGCAGCGCGTCGAGGCGCGCCATCAGCGTGGCATCGGCCTCGATCGCGTCCGGACTCTCGGTGCCGGATAGGCCCAGTTCGCGCGCATCGAGGAAGACGCAGGCATTCGCGGCATCGACGAGTGTCGCAGCATAGCGCCGGCCCTCATGCTCGAGCGTGTCGCGCGGGTTGCCGGTCGGCAGCAGCGCGCCCGTGGCGCCGCCGCCAGGTGCGAGGAAATCCAGCCGGATGCGCGCGCCCGTGCCCGCGACACCCGCCATGGCGAATTCGCCCGCGACCGCGGCGCGCCCGCCGCGCACGGGGAAGCGCGCATGGATGATGCGCTGCGTGTTCACCTGGTGGATGCGGATCAGCGCTTCCCCGTCGCTGGCGCGCACCAGCCCCTCATCCACCGCGAAGGGACCGACGGCGGAGGAGAGGTTGCCGCAATTGGACGACCAGTCCACCAGCGGCCGGTCCACCGCGACCTGGGCAAACAGGTAGTCCACATCCGCGTCCGGATGTGTCGGCGCCCCGATGATGACCGCCTTCGAGAGCGAGGAGATGCCGCCGCCCAATCCGTCCAGCTGCCGCCCATAGGGGTCGGGGCTGCCGAGGACGGAGAGGAAGATGGCGTCGCGTCGCGCGCGGTCCTCCGGCAGGTCCTTCCGGTGGAAGAACACGCCCTTGGAGGAGCCCCCGCGCATGAAGACGGCGGGGATGAAGGCCTGGTCCATCTGGCGGTTCCTCTCGCGGGCGCTATGGTGGGGCGGTTCCAGCCGGAAGGGATGCCCATGCTCGACCGATCCGCCAAGGGCGTTTTCGTCATCGCCCCCACGCCGTTCCTGCCCGACGGCGCGCTCGACCTCGACAGCGCGGACCGCATGACCGACGCGTTCCTTGCCGCCGGCGCGTCCGGGATGACGCTGCTCGGCGTGATGGGGGAAGCGCCGAAGCTGACGCAGGAGGAGAGCGTCGCCTTCGTCGCGCGCGTACTGAAACGCGTCGCGGGGCGCGTGCCGGTGGTGGTCGGCGCCTCGGCGCCCGGCTTCGCGCAGATGAAGGCGCTCTCGCGCGCGGTGCTCGACCTCGGCGCGGCCGGCATCATGGTCTCGCCGCCGCCGGGGCTGAAGGGGGACGAGGCCGTCGTCTCCTACATCGCCCAGGCGGTCGAGACGATCGACGCGCCCTTCGTGCTGCAGGACTATCCACAGCTGACCGGCATCACCATGACGGCGCCGATGATCGCGCGCATGGCGCAGGACGCCCGCGTGGTGATGCTGAAGGCGGAGGACTGGCCCGGCCTCGACAAGCTGACCGCGGTGCGGCGCCTGGAGGCGGAAGGTAAGATGCCGCGCCTGTCGATCCTGGGCGGCGTCGGCGGCCAGTTCCTGCCCGAGGAACTCTCCCGCGGCGCGGACGGCATCATGACGGGCTACGCCTTCCCCGAGATGCTGGTCGGCGTCTGCAGGCTGATGTGGGCCGGGCAGCGGGACGCAGCGCAGGATCTGTTCGACCTGCACCTGCCGCTAATCCGCACGGAAGTGCAGCCGGGCCTCGGCCTGGCAATCCGGAAATACGTGCTGGTGAAGCGCGGTATCATCGCGCATGCCACGCTGCGCGCCCCGGGGCCGAAGCTGAGCGCGGAGACGGCGGCAGAGGTCGATTACCTGCTCGCGCGCCTGTCCCGCGTGCAGCCTCTCGCCGCGGCGGCCTGATGGACGCGGCGGCGCTGGCGCGGCGCGAGAGCGCCGAAGGGCTGGCGCCGCTGCTGGCAGCCCTGTGGTGGGATGCACGCGGGGACTGGAACGGCGCGCACGAGCTCGCGCAATCCGTCGAGACCGCCGAGGGTGCCTGGGTGCATGCCTATCTGCACCGGAAGGAAGGCGACCTTTTCAACGCCGAGTACTGGTATCGCCGCGCCGGGCGGAGGCAGCCGGCGACGACGCTCGACCAGGAATGGGCAGAGATCGCCGCCGCCCTCTAGGCGCGCGCGCGGATGACGCTGCGAATGGCGAAGGAGGACTGGATGCGCGCCACGCCCGCCAGGCGCGACAACTGCTCCTTGTGGACGCGCTCGTAATCCGCGGCGTCGCGCACTTCCACGCGCAGCAGGTAATCCGACATCCCGGTCATGAGGTAGCATTCGCGCACTTCCGCGAGGCGTCGCACGGCATGCTCGAAGCGGGAGAGATGTTCCTCGGTCTGCCGGTCGAGCGTGATCTGCACGATGACGGTGACGGTGTCGCGCGCCTCCGGCTCCTCGATGATGGCGGTGTAGCCGCGGATGACGCCGCGCGATTCCAACAGGCGGAGGCGGCGCAGGCAGGCGGACTGGGAGAGGCCGATGGCCTCCGCGAGTGCCGCGTTGGTGATGCGCCCATCCTGGCGGAGGGCGCGGAGGATGCGTTGGTCGGCTTCGTCGAGCATCCGCAGAACCTGTCACGAAATCGCAGAAAATACGAACAATTTGAGGTAAGATAGCAGAAGCACCGCCTCTTCGGCAGCATCTGCATCGCCTGGCATCGCATCATGAGGGCCTCGGATCGGAGGGCCCACCATGCGCGTCATCGTCCTCGGCAGCGGCGTCGTCGGCGTCACCAGCGCCTGGTACCTGGCGCGTGCGGGGCATGAGGTGACGGTGCTCGACCGCCAGCAGGCGGCGGGCATGGAGACCTCCTTCGCCAATGCCGGCCAGCTCTCCTACGGCTATTCCGCCCCCTGGGCGGGGCCGGGCATTCCGGTGAAGGCGCTCAAGTGGCTGATGATGCGTCATCGCCCGCTGGTGCTGTGGCCGCGCGCGGACCGGCGGCTCTACACTTGGCTCGCCTCCATGCTCGCGAACTGCACCGAGGCGGCGTATCGGCTGAACAAGACGCGCATGGTGCGGCTCGCGGAATACTCCCGCGATTGCCTGGGCGACCTGCGGCGGGAGACCGGCATTGCTTATGACGGGCGTAGCATGGGCACGCTGCAGCTGTTCCGCACGCAGAAGCAGCTTGACCATGTGGGCGATGACACTGCGGTGCTCGACACCTTCAAGGTGCCCTACGAGCTGCTCGACCCGGCCGGCTGCATCGCCGCCGAGCCTGCGCTGCGCCATGTGCAGGGCAAGTTCGTGGGCGGGCTGCGCCTGCCGGGGGACGAGACCGGTGACGCGCACATCTTCACCCAGCGCCTCGCCGCCATGGCCGAGCAGGTCGGCGTCCGGTTCCGCTATGGCGTCGCGATCCGCGGCCTGACGAGCGAAGGCGATCGCGTGACGGGCGTCGTGACCGACCAGGGCGTCGAGACGGCGGATGCCTATGTCGCCGCGCTCGGATCCTTCACGCCGGAACTGCTCGCGCCACTCGGGCTCCGCGTGCCGGTCTATCCGGTGAAGGGCTATTCGCTGACGTTGCCGGTGAAGGACGCGGATGGCGCGCCGGTCTCGACCGTGATGGATGAGACCTACAAGGTCGCCATCACGCGCCTCGGCGACCGGATCCGCGTCGGCGGCACCGCGGAACTTGCCGGCTTCTCGCTCCAGCTCCGCAAGCCACGGCGGGAGACCCTGGAGCATTCCGTCACCGACCTGTTCCCGCGCGGCGGGAACGTGGCGGACGCGGCCTTCTGGACCGGCCTGCGCCCGATGACGCCGGACGGCACGCCGGTGGTGGGCCCAACGCGTCTGAAGAACCTGCATCTCAACACGGGCCACGGCACGCTGGGCTGGACGATGGCCTGCGGTTCGGCTCGTGTGCTCGCGGATCTCGTCACGGGCCGCAAGCCGGAGATCGACACGGCGGATCTGGCGCTCGACCGCTACGCGGCAGCCTGATCTTCACGCCCGGCGACTTCCCTGCAAGGCTGCGTGGCAGGAGGACCCTGCCATGCCCAAGATCGCCATCCACGTCGAGTTCCACCCGAAGCACGGCTGCCACGCCGCCTTCGACGCCCTGATCCGCGAGCATGCGCGCCTGACCGCGCAGGAGGAGCCCGGTTGCGAGCGCTTTGAGGTGCTGCAGCCGCTGAAGGCCGACGGCACGCGCGACGAAGGCCGCATCATGCTCGTCGAGGTCTACAAGGACCGCGACGCTGTGACGGCGCACACGCAGAACCCGCGCATGCCGAAGGTGCGGGAAGCCTATACGCCGCTGATCGAGAAGCGCGTGCTGACGATGTGCGAGATGTGACGCTCCCCCCCGCGACCTTCTCTGGAACCAAACGGACAAAGAAGGGAGGGGGCGCGGGGGAGGTTCTCCTCCCCCGCTACTTCACCCGGGCCAGCACCCGCCGCGCGCGCTCGACCACCGGCAGATCGATCATCTGTCCTTCGAATGCCACCGCGCCCTTGCCCTCGGCGAGAGCTGCATCGAAGGCCGCGATCAGCCGCCTTGCGCGTTCCACCTCGGCCGGGGAAGGGCCGTATTCCTCGTTGATGATCGCGACCTGCGCCGGATGGATGCAGGCCTGGCAGGCGAAGCCCAGCGCGCGTGACCGTCGCAGCGAGGCGCGATAGGCCTCCAGGTCTGAGAAATCCGCAAAGGGTCCAACCGAGCCCATGGGCTGGATGCGCGCGGCGCGCGCCGCGGCGACGACCATCATCCCGAAATGATAGAGCAGGTCCGCGCCCGGCACGGCCTCGAGTTCCGTAGAGAGGTCCTCGGCACCGACGCCAAGGGCCACGACGCGCGGATCGGCCGATGCGATGGCGGAGAGTTGCGGCAGCGCATCCGGCGTCTCCACCACCGCGACGAAGCGGGTGTGGCCGATCCGCATGCCCTGCGCCGCTTCCCGCGCGGCGACGGCTTCCGAGAGCAGCCGGATATGCTCGGGCCCCATCACCTTGGGCAAGATCAGCGTGCCGACAGCCGGCATGATCGCGGCCGCGATGTCCGGCACGGCGATGTCGAGCGGTCGGTTGATGCGCACCGCGACTTCCGCCCCCGCCTGGCCGACGGTCGCGGACGCCTTCGGCAGCGCGTCGCGCGCGGCCTGCTTCTCGGCCGGCGGGATCGAATCCTCCAGGTCCAGGATGATCACGTCGGCGCCGCGCGTGTGCGCGCGGGCGACGAACTTATCGCCCGTCGCGGGCACGAACATCAGCGACCGCCAGGTCGCGGGTGCCGCGCGGCTCATGCCGCGAACTCAAGGCTCATGGTGGCGCAGAGATGGCCGTCCTTGTCGGCCGCCCAGCATTCCATCTTGCCATCCGCCTGCGCGGCGCCGCAGAGCGTGACGGTGTCGCCCACCCAGAGCGGGCGCGCGAGCCGCGCGGTGAAGCCCGCAAGTCGCCCCGTCGCACGCTTCAGCGCGGCGTCGAGCATCAGCTGCATCGTCAGCCCGCCATTCTGCACCGTCGCCGGATAGCCTTCCTCCTCCCGCGCATAGTCGGCGTCGTAGTGGATGCGGTGCGCGTTCCAGGTGACGGAGGAATATCGGAAGACGAGCGGCGAGGAGAGCAGCACCTTGTCCGCGAAGGCCGCGTTGCCCGGCGCGGGCTGCGGCGGTGAGGTTGGGCTCGCCTGGCCGGGCTGTGGCGCCTCGCGATAGAGTGCATCGAACTCGTCGACGGCTATGACCTTACCGCGCGTCTCGATCACATGGCGCATGGTCAGCACCGCCATGCGTCCCGTACGGCCGATCTTGGGCGCGACCTGCGCGACTATGGCGCGCTTGATGGCGGGTTCGCCGATGCGGAGGGACCCGTCGATCTTCACGCGGCGCCCCGCGCCCATGCGGCGGGGGAGGGGGATCGGCGGCAGGAAGACGCCCTTGTTCGGGTGCCCGTCCGGGCCGATGTCGCGCTGCTGCGCGATGTCGGGGAAGAACATGGTGAACCAGTGCGGCGGCAGGCCGTCGCCCTGCTTCAGTGAAGCGGGATCGATGTCGAGCATCCCCGCGATACGCCGGGCGGAGGAGAGGCCGATCTCGTCCTCCACGATCCGCTCGCGGCCCACCCAGTCCTGCAGCGCCGCGATCGCGGCCTCGAATTCGGCGTCGGTCGTCATGGTCAGTCCATTGTATCCCAGCAGAGGCGGGCAAGACGGCCCGCGGTCGCGTAGGCTGCCGTATAGCCGGGCAGCTCGTCCGGCAGCGTCTCCGGCACGCGGTCAGTGAAGACGCTGATGATGAAGCGCGGGCGGTCGTTCCTGTAGACGAGCCCCGCATCCATGCGGCCACGCGGCCCGCGCCCCGTCTTGTTCGCCACTTTTGTCCGTGCCGGCAGCAAGGACGGGATCAGGTTCCGCAGCCTCTGCCAGGACAGGATGTCGAGACCCAGCTGGCAGAGCTCGCGCGTCGCGCCGAGAAGGGCCGCGGCGCCCGCGTCGGCCGCGCCTGCCGCCATGCGGTCGAGCAGCACGCCCTGGTCGCGCGCCGTGGTGCTCGCCACGGCATCGACCGGATGGTCCCAGGCGAGGCCGGGCGGGGGAAAGTTCACGCGATGCGTCGTGCCCACCATGCCGATGCGTCGGCACCAGGCGTTCAACGCGTCCCGTTCCAGCCGCTCCAGCACGATCTGCGTGCAGACATTGTCGCTCGTGATGATCATGTTCACGAGCGCATCGCGCAGCGGAATGACGCAGCCCGGGGTCATGTACTGGTAGGTGCCGCTGTCCACACCTTCCTGCAGGCGCTGCTCGATGGTGCAGGGCTCGTCCAGGCGCAGCGCGCCCTCATGCACCTTCGACAGCGCGTGCATCAGGATGGAGGTCTTGCGGGTGCTGGCCGATGGCACCACGACATCGCCGCCGCGATCGGCTTCCCAGCCCGTCGCCAGGTCCTTCGCGTACCACGTCGTATCGAAGGGCTGCGCGTCGCAGATGGCGTTCATCCGCGCGACAAGATCCTGCATGGCGTCCTCCTCGGCGGCGCACGCTAGACCGGGTGCCGGCGCGTGGCCAGGGCGGGCGGGGCGCGATAGGCTCGCCCCGCAACGCAGTGGAGAAGACGGCATGCGCACGGAGATCAGGCGCGTCGCGGTGATCGGCGCGGGCACCATCGGGGCGTCCTGGGCGGCCTATTTCCTGAGTCGCGGGATCTCGGTCTCCGCCAGCGATCCCTCGCCCGGCGCGCCGGACCTGCTGCGACGGATGATTGCCGATGCCTGGCCGATCCTGATGCGGCTCGGCGGCAAGGGCGATGCCGACCCGAATGCCTGGACCTTCGACGCCGATCCGGCGGCGGCCTGCGCGGGGGCCGACTTCGTGCAGGAAAGCGCGCCGGAGCGGCTCGAGATCAAGCAGGATCTGCTGGCGCGCATCGATGCGGCGCTGCCTGCCGATGTGGTCATCGCCTCCTCCACCTCCGGCCTGCTCGCAAGCCGCCTGTCGGAACGCTGCGCGCATCCGGAGCGCGTCGTGATTGGCCACCCCTTCAACCCGCCGCATCTGATCCCGCTGGTCGAGGTCGTGGGTGGCGCGAAGGGCAGCCCGGAGGCCGTCGCGGCCGCGATGGCCTTCTACCGCGCCATCGGCAAGCACCCGATCGAGATCCGCAAGGAAGTGCCCGGCCATCTCGCCAACCGCCTGCAGGCCGCGCTGTGGCGGGAAGCGGTGCATCTGGTCGCGGAGGGCGTGGCGAGCGTTGCCGACGTGGACGCCGCCATCAGCGAAGGCCCCGGCCTGCGCTGGGCGCTGATGGGCCCGCACACCACCTTCCATCTCGCCGGCGGGGAAGGGGGCATCGAGCATTTTCTCAAGCACCTGCTGCCCGCCCTCGAATCCTGGTGGATGGACCTGGGCGATCCCAAGGTGAACGCGGCCGTCCAGAAGATGCTCGTCGCCGGCGTTGCCGAGGGGACCGGCGGGGCTTCGACCACCGACCTCGCGCGCCGGCGCGACGCGGCGCTGGTGCGGCTGCTCGAAGCCCGCGCTAAAGCCCCAGCCGGTCCCTGATCCGCCCTTCCCACAGCTTCGCCGCGACGCCGATGCGCCAGAAGCCGTGGAAGGGGATGGGGCGGATGGAGGTGACGGGCATGTCGAGCGCCTCGCCCGGCGTGCCCGTCAGGCGGCGCGCGATCTGTCGTCCCATTGCGGTTGCCATGGCGACGCCCCGGCCATTGTAGCCGAGTGCGGCGATCACGCCGGGCGCGGGCTCGTGCAGATGCGGGTAGTGGTCGGGCGTCATGGCCAGCTGCCCGTTCCAGCCATGCGTCCATCGAACGCCGGCCAGCGCAGGCCAGAGCCGCGCCGCATAGTCCGTCAGGTAGCGGATCGGCGCGACATCCCCGATCGGCCGCTGCGGCCCGCGCCCGCCCATCAGCAGACGGTTCGCGCGGTCGATGCGGTAGTAGACGGTGATGCGGCCGGCTTCGTAGAGCGAGGCGCGCCGCGGCATCATCCCACGCGCGATCTCCTCCGGCAGCCGCTCCGTCGCTGCGATCGAGCTGAACACCGGCACGACGCTGCGCCGCAGCCCGGGCCAGAGGTCATCCGTGTAGCCATTGGTCGCGAGCACGACATGCGCCGCGCGCACCTCGCCCGAAGGCGTCGTCACCAGCCAGGAAGCGCCATCGCGCGCGATGCCGGTCGCCGGGCTGTCGCCATGGATGCGCGCACCCTGCGCCATGGCCGCGCGCGCCAGGCCGCGGGCGTAGGAGAGCGGCTGCACGTCGCCCCCACGCGCATCGAGCATCGCGCCGGCATAGCGCCGCGTGCCCGTCATCGCGGCCGCTTCCTCGGCCAATGCGAAGGACACGGGCCAGCCGCGCCGCGCGCCCTGCTCGGCGCTCCGCGCGACCGAAGCCACGCTGCGCGCGTCGATCGCGGCGCGGATCGTGCCTTCCTGCCGCGCCTCGCAGGCGATCTGGTGGCGCCGCACCAGGGCGAAGAGCGCATCGGGCGCGCCATAGGACAGCGCGAGCATCCGCCCGCCGAGGTCCGGGCCGAAATCACGCTCCACCTCGTCCGGGTCGGGCTTCAGCCCGGGATTGACCTGCCCGCCATTACGCCCGGAGGCACCCCAGCCAGGCTCCCGCGCCTCGAGCACCACGACGTCGGTGCCGATCTCGGCCAGGTGCAGCGCCGCCGACAGCCCGGTGAAGCCGCCGCCGACGATGCAGACATCCGCGCGCACCGCACCCTCCAGGGGCGGCGTCGGCGCGGCGGGCGCGGCGCCCTCGGCGTAGAGGCTCGGCGGCAGTGCGCGCACGGATCAGGCGGCGCGGCGCACCAGCCGGCCCGGCAGCGCGCCGGTCG
>NZ_JACADQ010000119.1 GCF_016106015.1 Neoroseomonas rubea | reverse complement strand
CCTGCAGCGCGCTCGCCGGGTTGGCCGCGGCGAAGGCGGCGACGCGGGCCGGGTCCGGCTGCCCCGTGGCCGGGTCAGCCCGGCGGGCGAGCAGCCCGTCCACGAGCGCCTGCGGCGTCGCGGCCCCGAAGATGGGGGCGGAGATGTTCGCCATCTCCCAGATGTCGCCGGCCTGGGTCTCGAAGCGGATGGACAGGCCGCGCGTGCCGCGCGCCGTGTCCGAGGCGCGCGGATTGGCACCGGCCACGCCGAACCGGATCAAGGCGGAGACGCGCTGGCCGTTGAAGACCGGCGCGGTCGACCAGCGCGCACCCTCTGGCGTCGCGGTGAAATGGCCGGCGGCGCAGGTGCCCTTGGGATGGCTCGGCCGATGGGTGCGCACCGGGCCGAGCACGGCCTCGAAGGCATCGACGATGGCGTCGGGGCTGGGCTGGGCGCGCGGCGCGCCCCCCGGGGCGGCGATGCCGCCGGCCAGGAGGGCGAGGGCGAGGAGATGGCGATGACGCATGGCGGATCCCTTCCGGCGGCACGAGGCACGACAGGCCTACGCCCGATCATGCCCCGCGGTTACGCCGGGGTGGATGACTTTTCGGGGGCGCTGCCCCTCAGCCCGCCGGCAGCCGCACGACGAAGCGCGCACCGGCCACCTTGCCCTCGACGTCGCGGCGGTTCTCTGCCGTGATCTGCCCGCGCAGCCCCTCGACGATCTGCTTGCTGATCGACAGCCCGAGGCCGGAATGCTGGCCGAAGCGCTCCCCGCTCGGGCGTTCGGAATAGAAGCGCTCGAAGATGCTCTCGAGCTTCTGTTCGGGGATGCCCGGGCCTTCGTCCTCGATCGCCACCTCGACCATCGCGCCAGCCGGGCGCGCCTTCATCCAGACCGTGCCGCCGGCCGGGCTGAAGGACAGCGCGTTGCCGAGGAGGTTGCGATAGACCTGCACGATGCGGCCCTCGACGCCGCGCACCACCAGCGGGCCGGGCGGCGCTTCCAGCACCAGGCGCGGCGCCTCCTCCGTCTCCCGCGTCGCCTCGTGCAGGTCTGCCAGGGCGGAGAGGATCGGTGCGATGTCCACGGGGGTGGATATCGTGCGCGACAGTTCCGCATCGACGCGCGAACTATCCGAGATGTCGGCGATCAACCGGTCCATCCGGACCGCGTCCTCGGCGATGATGGCGAGCAGCCGTCCGCGTTGTTCCGGATTCTCGATGCGGCGCAGCGTCTCGAGCGCGCTGCGCACGCTGGTCAGCGGGTTGCGCAGCTCATGCGCGACATCGGCAGCGAAGCGTTCGTTCGCGTCGATCCGCGCCCACAGGGCGCGCGCGGAATTCTGCAGGTCGCGCGCGAGCACCCCGATCTCGTCGTTGCGCACCAGCAGGGGTTCGGGGACGGATTCCTCACGCCCCTCGCCCTCGCGGATGCGCTGCGTGGCGCGCGCCAGGTCGAGCATCGGCGTCGCGATGGTGCGCGCAAGATAGAAGGAGAGCATCACCGTCAGCACCAGCGCCGTGCCGAACAGCAGCAGGACGGAGGCGCGGATCTGGAACAGCCTCTCGTCCACCTCCCGCGCCTCGCGCGTCAGCAGCACGATGCCCACGCCCTGGTTTCCCCGCCGCGCGGGTTCGGCGACCGAGACCAGCAGTCGGCCATCGCCCGTGCGGCGGATATAGGGGCGCACGCCGCCTTCGAGGGCGAGGCGCAGCTCCTCCCGCCGGTCGGGGCCGATATCGGGTTGCCAGTCGAAGTCGGGTGTTTCGGGCCCCACATCGACGGCGACGCCGCCCGTGCCCCCCGTGCCGCGCAGCGTTCCCGGCAGGACGGAGACGAGCCGGTCATAGACGCCGCCGACCGTGGCGGTGAGCGCGCCGCGCGGTTCGGGCGGTGGCAGGGGCTCGGTCACCACCGCCCCGCCGGGGCCTTCCCGCACGCGGCTGTCGGCGACCATCAGGCCGGTATTGTCGAACAGCCGCGCCTGGGTGTTGGGGGAGGGCTCCACCAGCCGGCGCAGCAGCGGGCGCGCGGCTTCCGGCACCAGGATGGCGCGGTCGCCGTCGATGCGCACCGCGGCCTCGGCGATGCCGCCGGCATAGATGCGCGCCTGAGTGCGCAGCCCCTCGACCTCGGCGGCGAGCAGCCCGTTCTGGTACTGGTCGAGATACAGCAGCGACGCGGCCAGCAGCGCCGGCGGCACTGCGTTGACCAGCAGGATGCGCCGCAGCAGCGGCGAGAAGCGGCGCGGCGCGCGCGGTTCCGCCGTGCTTTCGGCGCGCGGGCGCGGCGCGGCGCGGCGGCCCGAGCCGTCAGGCATGCGGGGCCACGACCATCGGCTCAGGCTTCCTTGTAGCGGTAGCCGATGCCGTAGAGCGTCTCGATCTGGTCGAACTCCGTGTCCACCTGGCGGAACTTCTTGCGGATGCGCTTGACGTGGCTGTCGATGGTGCGGTCGTCGACATAGATGTTCTCGCCATAGGCGGCGTCGATCAGCTGGTCGCGGTTCTTCACCATGCCGGGGCGGATGGCGAGCGCCTTGACCAGCAGGAACTCGGTGACGGTGAGCTGCACCTGCCCACCCTTCCAGACGCAGGTGTGCTTCGTCTCGTCCAGCACCAGGTCGCCGCGGGCGATGACGCCGCCGGGCGGCGCGCCGGACCCTTCCGCGCGGGAGGCCTCGTTGCGGCGGAGCAGCGCGCGGATGCGTTCCAGCAGCAGGCGCTGGCTGAAGGGTTTCGTGATGTAGTCGTCCGCGCCGAGACGCAGGCCCATCAATTCATCGACCTCCTCATCCTTCGAAGTGAGGAAGACGACCGGCATGTTCGATCGCTGGCGCAGGCGCTGGAGCAGTTCCATCCCGTCCATGCGCGGCATCTTGATGTCGAGCACCGCGAGGTCGGCGGGGCGGGAAAGCAGCCCCTGCAGCGCGCTTTCGCCATCCGTGAAGGTGCGCACGGAATAGCCTTCGGCCTCCAGCGTCATCTGCACGCTGGTCAGGATGTTGCGGTCGTCATCCACGAGGGCGATGGTCTGCGGCATTGTCCTGCACTGTGCTCCGGGCATTCTGGCTGGCCGCGGTTGCGCCGCGGCGGCCGTCGATCCACCTTCGCGCCGGATTGTGGCACGAGGCGGGCCGGAGGGGCACATGGCGACGGTCGAGGGAATTGGCGAGGCCCGGGGCCTGATCCGCGGCGCGGCCTCGGCCACGCTCGCGACGCAGGCGGACGGCCAGCCCTTCGCAAGCCTGGTCACGCCCGCGCCCGCGCCGGATCTCTCGCCGCTGCTGTGGCTCTCGACGTTGTCGGAGCACACGCGCCACCTCGCGCAGGAACCGCGCTGCTCGCTGCTGTTCACCGGCACGGCGGAGGGGCCCAATCCGCAGACCGCGCCGCGCCTGACCGTCACGGGACTGGCCGAGCGCGTGCCGGAGGCGGCGGTCGCGGGGCTGAAGGCGCGTTGGCTGGCGCGCCACCCCTATGCCGCGCTCTATGCCGACTTCGCCGATTTCGGCCTGTGGCGCGTGCGCATCATGGGCGCGCTGCATGTCGGCGGCTTCGCCCGTGCGGAGCGGATCCGCGCGGCGGAGCTCACACCCGACCTGGCGGCGATCGAGGCGATTCTGGAGGCGGAGGCCTCCATCATCGAGCATGTGAACGCCGACCATGCCGATGCGGTCGCCGCGATCGCTGAGGGGCTGCTCGGTGCGGGGCCGGGCGCGTGGCGTCTCGTTTCGGTCGATGTTGACGGTTGCGACATCTCGGAAGGTAACCGAACGGTTCGTCTTGCGTTCTTAACGCAGGTAAGCGATGCGGACGCCGTGCGGGCGGCCCTCATCCGTGCCGCACGGGAGGGACGGGCGAGAATCGCCGGGACCGGCTGAGCAGCGGCTGTCGCCGCAATTCCGCCGCCGCCATCGCCGAAACGGCGCCGTCACCGCATTGCAACGTGGTGTTCAGGAGAGTTGTCGCGCATGTCCGCATCCCCCACAGCGCTGGCCGGCACCGGCGTGATCCCCAGCGGCGAAGTCCATCCGAACCTGACAGCCCCGACCCTGGTGGCCGCGGCGCTGCGGCGCGGGGAAGGGCGGCTGTCGGCCGACGGCGCCTTCATCGCCGTGACCGGCCAGCACACCGGACGGTCCGTGCAGGACAAGTTCGTCGTGGACGAACCCGCGACGCGCGACGCGGTCTGGTGGGGCAAGATCAACCAGCCCCTGCCGGCCGAGAAGTTCGCTGGCCTGGTTGCCCGCGTGCAGGCCTATCTCGGCCAGAAGGCGGAACTGTTCACGCAGGACCTGCATGCCGGCGCCGATGCCGCGCACCGCATCCGCGTCCGCCTCGTGACGACCAATGCCTGGCACGCCCTGTTCGCGCGCAACATGTTCATCCGCCCCGAGCGCGACGCGCTGGACGGCTTCGCGCCGGACTGGACCATCCTGCACGCGCCTGAGTTCGAGGCCGACCCCGGCACGGATGGCTGCCGCACGGGCACGGTCATCGCTCTGTCGCTGGCGACGCGCACCATCCTGATCGCCGGCACCTCCTATGCGGGCGAGATCAAGAAATCGATCTTCACCGTGATGAACTGGCTGCTGCCTGACCGCGGCGTGCTGCCGATGCATTGCAGCGCCAATGTCGGTGCGAAGGGCGATGTCGCGCTGTTCTTCGGCCTGTCGGGCACGGGCAAGACGACGCTCTCCTCCGACCCCGAGCGCGCGCTGATCGGCGACGACGAGCATGGCTGGTCGGATGCCGGCGTCTTCAACTTCGAAGGCGGCTGCTACGCCAAGGTGATCCGCCTGTCGCGCGAAGCCGAGCCGCAGATCTGGGACGCCTCCCACCGCTTCGGCGCGGTGCTCGAGAACGTCGTGGCCGATGTGGATGGCAACCTCGACCTCGAGGATGCGTCGCTGACCGAGAACACGCGCTCCTGCTACCCGATCCACTACATCCCGGGCGTGGTGGGCAGCGGCACGGCGGGGCTGCCGAAGAACGTGGTGATGCTGACGGCGGACGCCTTCGGCGTGCTGCCGCCGATCAGCAAGCTGTCCTCGGCGCAGGCGATGTACCACTTCCTCTCGGGCTACACGGCGCGCGTCGCAGGCACCGAGAAGGGGCTGGGCCGCGAGCCGCAGGCGACCTTCTCCACCTGCTTCGGCGCGCCCTTCCTGCCGCGCCATCCGGAGGTCTACGGGCGGATGCTCGCCGACCTCATCTCGAAGCACGGGGCGGATTGCTGGCTGGTCAACACAGGCTGGTCGGGCGGGTCCTACGGCACGGGCAGCCGCATGAGCATCAAGCACACGCGCGCGCTGCTGCGCGCGGCGCTCGACGGCTCGCTCGCGAAGGTCGACTACGTGCGCGACCCCTTCTTCGGCCTGATGATCCCGAAGAGCGTGCCTGGCATTCCCGACAACGTGCTGAACCCCCGGGACGCCTGGGCCGACAAGGCAGCCTATGATCGCACGGCGCAGAACCTGGTCGGGCTGTTCGAGAAGAACTTTTCGACGTTTGCCGGCGCGGTGGGGGACGACGTGAAGGCGGTGGCGATCCGCGCGGCGGCCTGACCGGACGCGCGGCGCGCGAGGGTCCTCCTTCGCGCCGGCTGCGGCCGACCGCCGCGGGCCAGGCGTGATCGCCGAAGGCGGATGACGCCCGGCCGCGCGCAGCCTGCGTGCGACCAGGCGCCACCGTTCGGGGCGACCCGCGGCGGGGGATGGGGGAAAGGCCGCGGGCCGCCCGGCGACCGCGCCGAGGGGGACGGCGCGGTCGCGATGCGCCGCTTTACATCCCGGCGGTCAGGCGCTCGGCCTCCGCCATGGCGGTGGTCGCCGCCGCCACGTCACGGCGCGACAGTGCGGCGCGCGCATCCTGCATGACGGCCACGGCGCCGGCGCGCAGCGGGATCGTCTCGGTCCCCGCGATGGTGCCGCGCGTCAGCACCAGCGTCTCGGCGCGCTCCACCAGCTCGAGCGCCAGCGGCAGGCGTCCGCCGCGCGCGGCATCGGCCGCCCGGCGGAGCAGCGGGCCGACATCCCGCGCGCCGATGCCATCGGCTTCGGCCGAGACGCGGTCGCCGCCGTTGAGCTGCTGGGTTCCCTGCGCCAGGGCCGGGCTGAAGGCCAGTCCCAGGCCAAAGATGGCGAGGCTGATCGGGTGCTTGCGCATGATGTCCTCCTCTCTCCGTCGAACACGCTTCAGGAACACATCAAATGGGGCGGGAAGGTGACCCAGGGAAGGCCATTCGGCCGTCTTCGCGCGGACTTGACGCTCCTGGGTTCACCGCTGATGCCAACTTACGGATATTTTCCCAGGATCAGAGTGTTACTAAAACGGATCGACGGGGTCCCGGCCTGGGCGGCGGCAGCCCGAGGCACGTCAGGCGCGCCGCCGGGGCCGGGGCCACTCGGGCGCGGCAGTCTGTCAGCCCAGCGCCGCCGCGATCCCCTGCGCGCCCCCAGCCACGAGCGCCTTGAGGTCCGCCTGGGGCCTGGCGCCGAAGTGGGAAATCGCCTCGGCCGCCGCAACGGAGGCCCAGCGGCCGCATTCCGGCAGCGGATGGCCGGCGGTCAGCGCCGCCAGGAAACCCGCCGCATAGGCATCGCCCGCGCCGGTCGTATCAAGCACCTGGGTGGGCACGGCGGCGATCTCGTGCGTCGCCTCGCCGGCGAGGATGACGCTGCCCTTCTCGCTGCGCGTCAGCGCGGCCAGGCCCACATCGGCCCGCGCCTGCGCCGCCGCCTCCTCGAAGGTGTGGGCGTGATAGAGCGCGCGGATCTCGGCCTCGTTGGCAAACAGGATGTCCGCTTCCTCCTTCACGAAGGCGAGGAAGGCGTCGCGGTGCCGTTCCACGCAGAAGGCGTCGGACAGGGTGATCGCGACCTTGCGCCCGGCCGCGTGGGCGATGCGCGCCGCGGCGCGGAAGGCGGCCTGCGCCGCCGGCGGGTCGTAAAGATAGCCTTCCAGGTAGGTGACCTGCGCGGCGGCGACGGCCGCGGGATCCACGTCCTTCTCCCCGAAGGTCACGCAGGCGCCGAGGAAGGTGTTCATCGTCCGCTGCCCATCCGGCGTGACGAGGATGAGGCAGCGCGCGGTGGGCGCGCCGCCCTTGAGCGGCGGCGTCGGGAAATGCACGCCGGCCGCGGTGATGTCGTGGCGGAAGACGGCGCCGAGCGCGTCATCGGCGACCTTGCCGAGATAGCCGACCTTCGCGCCGAGTGCCGCGGCCGCGGCGCAGGTGTTGGCGGCCGATCCGCCGCTGCTTTCCACGCCCGGGCCCATGTCGGCGTAGATGGTCTCGGCCTGGTCGGGGCCGATCAGCGCCATGCCGCCCTTGGCCATGCCGTGGCGGACCAGCACTTGCTCCTCGGCGCGCGCGAGCACGTCCACGATGGCGTTGCCGATGCCGAGGATGTCGAGGCTGGTCATGCGCGTGGTCCTGTGGCTGAGGTGCGCGGCGCATAGCCCGAAGGGCGGGGGAGGGGAACCTCCCCCGCCACCCCCTCCCTTCTTTGTCCGTCGGAAACTGACCGCGAAAGTCACAAAGAAGGTTGAGCGGAGGGCGGGGGCATGGATCCCCCACGACGGAACCTACATCGTGCCTGCCTGACAAGGCGGCCGCCCTTTGCAGGTTCGGATAAGGGACACGCATGGCGTGTGCCGAACTGTGCTGCCGTGCTTCAAAGAGCCAGCGCTGCCACGCCTACGACCATTTTGGGCGGCAAGTGGACCTCGCCGACCGCGCCTTGACGCCCGAAGGCATGACCCCCCGATGGCCGGTGCAGAGGAACTGCCCGACCACGAAACGGGCGAAGACGCGCGAAAGCGGCCGGGGCCAGGGTCGCGCGCAATGCTGTCAGGCGTGGAGGCCTGGCGCCTCCTGACCCGTTCGCGCCACGTATTCGGTGTAGCCACCGTCATACCGGTGCACGCCGTCCGGCGTCAGTTCGAGCACGCGGTTGGACAGGGCCGCCAGGAAGTGCCGGTCGTGCGAGACGAAGAGCATCGTGCCTTCGTACTGCGCCAGCGCCGCGACCAGCATCTCCTTCGTCGTCATGTCCAGGTGGTTCGTGGGCTCGTCGAGCACGAGGAAGTTCGGCGGGTCATAGAGCATCTTCGCCATCACCAGGCGCGCCTTCTCCCCGCCGGACAGCACGCGGCAGCGCTTCTCGACCTCGTCGCCCGAGAAGCCGAAGCAGCCCGCCAGCGTTCGCAGCGATCCCTGCCCGGCCAGCGGGAAGGCATTTTCCAGCGTCTGGAACACGGTGAGGTCACCGTCCAGCAATTCCATCGCGTGCTGCGCGAAGTAGCCCATCCGGACGCTGCCGCCTACGGACACCGTTCCCGCGTCCGGCTGCGTCGCTCCGGCGACCAGCTTCAGCAAGGTGGACTTCCCGGCGCCGTTGACGCCGAGCACGCACCAGCGCTCGCGCCGTCGCACCATGAAGTCCAGCCCGGCATAGATCGGGCGCGTGCCATAGCGCTTGTGCACCTGCCGGAGGTTCACGATGTCCTCCCCGGACCGCGGCGCCGGGGGGAAGTCGAAGGCGACGCTCTGCCGCCGCTTCGGGGGCTCGACGCGCTCGATCTTCTCCAGCTTCTTCACGCGGCTCTGGACTTGGGCCGCGTGCGAAGCCCGGGCCTTGAACCGCTCGATGAAGCTGATCTCCTTCGCCAGCATGGCTTGCTGTCGCTCGAACTGCGCCTGCTGCTGCTGTTCGTTCAGCGCACGCTGCTGCTCGTAGAACGCATAGTCGCCGGAGTAGGTCGTCAGCGCGCCGCCGTCGATCTCGATGATCCTTCGGACCACGCGATTCATGAACTCGCGGTCGTGCGAGGTCATGAGCAGCGCGCCCTCGTAGCCCACCAGGAACTGCTCGAGCCAGATAAGGCTCTCGAGATCCAGGTGGTTGCTCGGCTCGTCGAGCAGCATGACATCGGGCCGCATGAGAAGGATGCGGGCCAGCGCCACGCGCATCTTCCAGCCGCCCGAAAGGGCGCCCACGTCGCCGTCCATCATCTCCTGGCTGAAGCCCAGGCCGGCCAGCACCTCGCGGGCACGTCCATCCAGCGCATAGCCATCGAGTTCTTCGAAGCGGGACTGCACCTCGCCGAAGCGCTCGATGATGCGGTCCATCTCGTCGGCGCGTTCCGGGTCCGCCATGGCGGTCTCGAGCGCCGCAAGTTCTGCAGCCACTGCGCTGACCGGGCCGGCGCCGTCCATCACCTCGGCCACGGCCGGGCGTCCGGCCATCTCGCCGACGTCCTGGCTGAAGAAGCCGATCGTCACGCCCCGGTCCACCAGGACCTGGCCCTCATCCGGGGCTTCCTGCCCGGTGATCATTCGGAAGAGCGTCGTCTTGCCCGCGCCGTTGGGGCCGACGAGCCCGATCTTCTCACCCTTCTGGAGCGCCGCCGAGGCCTCCACGAAGAGGATCTGTCGTCCGTTCTGCTTGCTGACATTGTCGAGGCGGATCATGGGGGGGCGCGGAGGCCTCGTGACCGTTGAGCCGGCCTTATGCCACGCGGAACTGCCGAGGGCAGGTGCCGCCAGCGAACCACGCGCTGGGGGCCGGTCGAGGCGGGGCTGCGGTTCGGGCGCTGGGTCATTCAGCCGCGCCTGCTCCTGACCTCATTTGCGGGCTCGCCATCGGCGTCGTCTCCGGGGCGGGCGTCCCGTGCGTGAGGAACAGGTCGGCCAGCACGTCGATCAGGTCCGACGAGGTCAGCCTGCGCACGACGCGGATCAGGGTGGAGAAGTTTCGTTCTCCCCCCGCCTCTATCGTCAAGGCGCGACCAGCCAAACCCAGAAGGGCAGCGTCGCGATCGCCGCGATATGTTCCGTTGTCGTGATGGCCGCCATCAGCGGCGCGTCGCCGCCCATCGCCCGCGCCATGACGTAGGAGGTCGCGGCCGTCGGCAGTGCCATGAACACGACCGCGACGGCGGTCGCGAGCGGCGGCACGCCGAACAGCGTGCACAGCCCCCAGGTCACCGCCGGCATCACCATCAGCTTCAGCACCCCCGTCGCCGCCTGCGTCGGCACGCGGTCGGAGAAGGATTGCAGCGACAGTGCCGCGCCGACGCACAGAAGCCCGAGTGCCACGGACGCCCGCCCCAGCGCCTGGACGGTGGGCGCGATGCCCGGCGGCAGACCGCCCGCCGCGGCGACCGCGAAGCCGATCGCGACCGCGAGCAGCAGCGGATTGAACGCGAGTTGCCGGATGATCGCCGCCGGCCGCGGCGGTCCGCGCGTGCCGTCGAATGCGAAGGCGAGCGTCGTCACCACCTGCACGAAGGGCACGATGATCCCCGTGGCGACCGCGCCGAAGCCAGTGCCCGCCGTGCCGAACAGCGCGCCGACGATGGCGAAGCCCATCAGGTTGTTGAAGCGGATGCCGCCCTGTAGGACCGAGGTCATGGCCGCGTGCCCGTGCCCCATGGCGCGCGCCATCAGCACCGAGACGAGCGTGCCGAGCGCCAGCGCCCCCCAGATCGCCGCCGCGATCCGCCCGAGCGGCAGGGTCGCGAGGTCGAGCGGCGCGAGCGCGGCCACGATCAGGCTCGGCAGCAACACCCAGTAGATCAGGCGCTCCATGCCGGCCCAGATCGTGTCGTCGCGCAGCAGGCGCCGCTTCAGCAGCGCGCCGAGTCCCAGCAGCGCGAAGGCGGGCACGAAGGCATCGAGCCAGGCGCTCATGCCGCGCCGCCCGGAACGGTTCGGGTCAGGGCGATGTCCTCATGCCATGTGCGGAGGGGCCGGACCTTGGCGCGGAGGGATGCGCGCACGGGACAGCCGCGTTGTGGCGGCTGTCGCCGGCGGTCGCGATCACGGCCCGCGGCCGGGCAGGGCCGCGAGGCAGGCCGCTTCCGTCACCCGCGCGCCGCCATGCGCCCGCGCTGCGGCATGCCCCACGAGCAGGGCGCCGCCCTCCGGGTAGAGGATGACATCGAGCCGGCAATTGGGCGCCTCGTAGAGCCATATCTCGGCATCGCCTTCGGGTCGGCGCAGCGCGGGTTCGCCGAGGCGCCGGCGCACCTCCTCGGCGCGCAGCCCGGCAAGGGCGGCGGCCGAGGACACGGCGGCGGCC
>NZ_JACADQ010000118.1 GCF_016106015.1 Neoroseomonas rubea | reverse complement strand
GATGGCGGCGCGCGGCCTCGGCCTCGAAGGCCGGCAGCCCGCCCGCGCCGAGCGCGCCGCCCGGCAGCGCCGCCGAGCCGGTCCAGGACAGGCCCGGATGCCGCCCCATCGCGCCGGCGAGCTTTTCCAGCGCTTCCTCCGCCAGCCGCCGATAGGTCGTGATCTTGCCGCCGAGCACCGCGAGCAGCGGCGCCCCACCCGCGGCATCCATCTCCAGCACATAGTCGCGCGTCACGGCGGAGGCGTTCTCCGACCCGTCGTCATAGAGCGGGCGCACGCCGGAGAAGCGCCAGACCACATCCTCCGGCCGCGGCGCCTGGCGGAACTGGCGGCCGACGGCGGCGCACAGATAGGCGACCTCCTCCTCGCTCGCGGTCGCATCCCGCGCATCGCCCTCATGCGGCGTGTCGGTGGTGCCGATCAGGGAGAAGCGGCCTTCATAGGGGATGACGAAGACGACGCGGCGGTCGTCGTTCTGCAGCAGATAGGCCTGCTCGCCACCATGCAGCGCGGGCACGACGATGTGGCTGCCCTTGATCAGCCTGATGCGCCCGCGCGGCCGCGTGCCCGACCGGCCGAGGCTGTCCAGCACCCAGGGTCCGGCGGCGTTCACCAGGGCGCGGGCGCGGAGCGTAAGGCGAGTCCCGTCCGCGCGCTCGGCGGTGACGGTCCAGCCCTCCGGCCCGCGCTCGGCCGCGATGAAGGCGGTGCGCGTCATGATGCGCGCGCCACGCTTCGCGGCATCCCGTGCGTTGAGCAGCACCAGGCGCGAATCCTCCACCCAGCAATCCGAATAGGCGAAGGCGTGCGCGATGGCTGGTGAGAGCGGCGCGCCGAACGGGTGCGTCCGGCAGTCGATCGCCTCATGCCCCGGCAGGCTGACCCGGCGAGCCAGCTGGTCGTAGAGAAACAGACCTGCGCGGATCATCCAGCGCGGCCGCATCTCCGGCCGGTGCGGCAGCACGAACCGCATCGGCCAGACGATGTGCGGCGCGATCCGCAGCATCACCTCCCGCTCCGCCAGGGCTTCGCGCACCAGGCGGAACTCGTAGTTCTCGAGGTAGCGCAGCCCGCCATGGATCAGCTTGGTGGAGGCGGAGGAGGTGGCGCCGGCCAGGTCGCCGCGTTCCAGCAGGGCCACGGAGAAGCCGCGTCCGACCGCGTCGCGCGCGATGCCGCAGCCATTCACGCCGCCGCCGACCACCAGCAGGTCGAAGGGCGTGCCAGGGGGGGAGGAAGGGGGAGACACGTCGGGCATGGCGCCAATCTGGCATGCCGCCGGCGCGGGACAACCGGTCATGCGGGGCCTTCCCGACCCGGGCGGATCAGGCGAAGGTCGGGCCATGGATGGGGAAGAAGCGCCGCGCACCGTCGCGGAAGGGTTGCTCGCGACGCTGGCGGCGCACGGCACGCGACGAATCTGGGGTGTGCCGGGCGGTGGCTCGTCGCTCGACCTGATCGCGGGCGCGGCGCCGGCCGGGATCGACTTCGTGCTCTGCCGGCACGAAGGCTCGGCCGCGATGATGGCGGTCGCGGACGCGGAACTGACCGGCGCGCCCGGGGTGGTGCTGACCACCAAGGGGCCGGGGCTGATGAACGCCGTCAACGGCCTTGCCTGCGCGACGCTGGAACGCGCGCCGGTGATGCTGGTCTCGGACGGCTTCACGCCCGCGCAACTCGCCTATATCACGCACCAGGTCTTCGACCAGTGCTGCGCGACGGCGGCGGTGGTGAAGGGGTATGGGCGCGGGGAATCGGCGGCGGAGATCGGCGCGCTGCTCGACACGGCAGCGGCGGACCCGGCCGGCGCGGTGCATCTCGACCTGACATCGGCGGCGGCGAAGCGCGTCGTGCCCTTCGGCGCGCATCCGCCGCGCGCGGTGGCCAAGGCGGCCGATGTCGCGCCGGTCGCGGCCCTGCTCGCCGGCGCGCGGCGCCCGGTGATCGTGCTGGGGCTGGAGGCCGCGCGAATCGATCCCGCGCCGATCCGCGCGCTCGCCGAGGCGCTCACCTGCCCGGTGCTCGCCACCTACAAGGCCAAGGGCGTGGTGCCGGACGCGCATCCGCTGTTTGTCGGGCTGTTCACCGGCGGCACGCTGGAAGCGGAGTGCGTGGCCGCGGCGGACCTGGTCCTGCTGGTCGGCCTCGATCCGGTGGAACTCATCCTGCAGCCCTGGCGGCATGCGGCGCCGGTCGCCGAACTCGCCGCGCGGCCCTTCCCGGTGCATTACGTGTCGCCCGCCGCGGGCGCCTATGGGGATCTCGCGACGGCCGTCGCGGCGCTGCGCGGTGGCGCGCGGGCGTCCGATTGGCGCGCGGCGGAGATCGCCGCGCATCGCGACACGATGCGCGCGGCCCTCGCCTGGCAGGGGCAGGGCGGCGTCGCCCCGCCACGCATCGTGGAACTGGCCGCCGAGGCCGCCGCGCGCGCCGGGCGCCATCCGCGTGCGAGCGTGGATGCCGGCGCGCACATGTTCTCCGCCACCGCCTTCTGGCCCTGCCATGCCCCGCGCGACCTGCTGATCTCGAACGGCCTCGCCACCATGGGCTTCGCGCTGCCGGCGGCCCTCGCCGCGGCGCTGCACGACCCGGCGCGTGGCGCCATCGCCTTCACCGGCGATGGCGGGCTGATGATGTGCCTCGCGGAACTCGCCACGGCGGCCGAGCGGCGCGCGCGTCTTGTGACGATCGTCTTCAACGACGGCGCGCTCTCGCTCATCGACGTGAAGCAGCAGCAGCGGCAACTGGCCCCCGAGGGCGTGCGCTGGCCGCGCGCGGATTTCGCGGCCGTCGCCGAAGGGCTGGGCGCGCGCGGCTTCCGCGCGGCGGATGAGGCGGCACTTGCCAAGGCGCTCGACGCGGCGCTCGCCCATGACGGGCCGAGCCTGGTCGACGTGCTGGTGGAACCCGCCGGATACCTCCGGCAATTGCAGGCCATGCGCGGCTGAGGAACGAACCATGAGCGACTTCTCCGCCCTCCGCCTGGGCTCCGCCTGGCGGCGCATCGCCGGGCTGATGGACGAGGCGGCGCAGGATTTCGTCCGCACCTCCTTCTCCTCCGTCGTGCGGGACAACTGGGACCTCGCCATCGGGTTGATGGACAGCGACGGGCGGCAATTCGCGCAATCCTCCCGCTCCGTGCCCTCCTTCGTCGGGACCATGCCGGTCACGCTCGGCCACATGCTGGCGCGCATCCCGCGCGCGCGGCTACAACCGGGCGACGTGCTGATCTCGAATGACGGCTATCTCGGCACCGGCCACCTGAACGACATCACGACGATCCGGCCCGTGTTCCGGGAAGGGCGCATCATCGCCTGGATCGGCGGCACCTTCCATTCGACCGACATCGGCGGCGCGCCGTCGGTCGAGGCGCGCGACGCCTGGGAGGAAGGCCTCACCATCCCCATCGCCCGCATCCTCAAGGCGGGGGAGGAGAACGAGGACGTTATTGCCTTCCTGGAAGCGAACCTCCGCCAGCCGGCCGAGACGCTCGGCGACATCCGCGCGCTCTTCGCGGTGTACGAGCAGGCGGAGAAGCGGCTGTTCCGCATCCTGGCCGAGGAAGGCATCGGCGACCTGGATGCGCTGGCGGGAGAAATCTTCGCGAGGTCCGAACGCAGCATGCGCGCGGCCATCGCCGCCGCCCCCGATGGCGAAGTGACGGACGAGGTCACGGCCGATGGTTTCGAGCATCCCGTCACCATCCGCCTCAGGCTCGCCATCGCGGGCGATGCGCTGACGCTCGACTTCACCGGCACCGACCCGCAGATCGCGCGGCCGGTGAATTCGCCGCTCAACTTCTCCCGTGCCTATTCCAACTACGCGGTGAAATGCGCCTTCGATCCGGAGACGCCGAACAACGATGGCTGCTTCCGCCCGATCCGGCTGATCGCGCCCGAAGGCTCCATCGTGAATCCGCGCCGCCCGGCGCCGGTCTGGGGGCGGCACCTGACGGGGCATTACCTCCCCATCCTCGTGCTCGCAGCACTCGGCCGGCTGATCCCCGACCGCGTCATCGCCGAGGGCGGCAGCCCGTTGTGGAACTGCTACTTCACGGGGGAACAGGCGGATGGGCGGCGCTACGTCCGGATGTTCTTCATGAATGGCGGCCATGGCGCGCTTCCGATGCGCGACGGGCCGGCCTGCCTGTCCTTCCCCTCCAACGTCGCGACGCAGCCGGTCGAGCAGTTCGAGAACGCGGTGCCCATGCTCATCACCGAGAAGGAACTGATCCCGGATTCCGGCGGCGCCGGACGCTTCCGCGGCGGCCTTTCGCAGCGCCTGACCTTCGAGGCGACGGGGCCGAAGCCGGTGACCGTCACCTACCGCCATGAACGCGTGCGCCATCCGCCGCGCGGCATCCTCGGCGGGCTTGCCGGGCGCGGCGGGCGGGACCTGCTGAACGGCGCGCAGGTGGCGTCCAAGGCGCGGCTCGTGCTGGCACCGGGCGATGCCATCACCTTCGAGACGCCGGGCGGCGGCGGCCTCGGCCCGGCGGGCGAACGCGACGCGGCGTCCCTCGCGCGCGACATCGCCGAGGGCTACGTCACGCCCACCGGTGCCAAGGCGTACCGGCCATGACCGCGCCCTGCCGGATCGGCGTCGACATCGGCGGCACCTTCACCGACTTCGTCCTCGCCGACGACCGCGACGGGTCGCTGCACAACGAGAAGCTGCTGACCACGCCGCACGCGCCGGAGGAAGCGGTGCTGGAAGGCATCCGCCGCCTGCTCGCCCGCCACGGCATCGCGCCCGGCGAGGTCGCGCATGTCATCCACGGCACGACGCTCGTCGCCAATGCGCTGATCGAGCGCCGCGGCGTGCCGACCGGGCTCGTCACGACGCAGGGCTTCCGCGACCTGGTCGAGATCGGCAGCGAGCTGCGCCACGACACCTACGACCTGTTCATGCAGGTGCCCCAGCCGCTGGTGCCGCGGCGGCATCGGCTCGGCGTACCGGAACGGATGCTGCCCGATGGCACCGTCCGCGCGCCGCTGGACGAGGATGCCGCGCGGGAGGCCGCGCGCAGCCTCGCGGCGGCCGGCGTGCGCGCCGTCGCCGTGTGTTTCCTGCACGCCTTCCGCAACCCCGCGCATGAACGTCGCATGGCCGAGATCCTGGCCGAGGAGGCGCCCGGCCTGACCGTGTGCCTTTCCTCCGACCTGGTGCCGGAGATCGGGGAGGTCGAGCGGGCCTCGACCACCATCTGCAACGCCTATGTGCTGCCGGTCTTCGAGACCTATGTCACGCGCCTCGCCGACGGGTTGCGCGGCCTCGGCCTCACGGGGCCGCTGTATCTCATGCTCTCGGATGGCGGCACGGTGGGGGAGGCGACGGCGCGGCGGCATCCGATCCGCCTGGTGCAGTCCGGCCCGGCCGGCGGCGTGCGCGCGACGGCGTTGTACGGCCAGGCCGCCGGCGCGCCGGACATCCTCTGCTTCGACATGGGCGGGACCACCGCCAAGGCCTGCTTGATCGAAGGCGGCGAGCCGCTGCGCAGCCTCGATTTCGAGGTCGCGCGCGTCGATCGCTTCCGCAAGGGCAGCGGCCTGCCGCTCAAGGTGCCGGTGATCGAGATGATCGAGATCGGCGCGGGTGGCGGCTCCATCGCGCAGGTGGACCGGCTCGGCCTGATCCGCGTCGGGCCGGAGAGTGCGAGTTCCGATCCGGGCCCGGCCTGCTACGGGCTCGGCGGCACGCGGCCGACCGTGACGGATGCGGATCTCGTGCTGGGCTATCTCGGCGCGGGGTCGTTCCTCGGCGGTGACATGCGGCTCGACGTCGCGGCGGCGGAACGCGCCATCGAGGAGCATCTCGCGAAGCCGCTCGGCCTGTCCGTGGTGGAGGCGGCCTGGGCGCTGCATGAGACGGTCAACGGCAACATGGCCCAGGCCGCCGCGATCCATGCGCTCGAGAAGGCGCGACGAATCGAGGGCTACGCCATGGTGCCGATCGGCGGGGCGGGCCCTGTCCATGCGGCGCAGGTGTGCCGCAAGCTCGGCATCGGCACGCTGGTGGCGCCGGCGGGCGCGGGGGTCGCGTCGGCCTTCGGGTTCCTCGCCTCGCCGGTCTCCTTCGCCTTCGTGCGCGGCTGGGTCGCGCCGCTCGCCGCGCTCGACATGGTAGCGTTGCGCGCGACCATCGCGGGGATGGAGGCGGAAGGCCTCGCCATGCTGGCGGAAGCCGGCGTGGCGGCTCCCGATGCGACGCGGCGCGTGACCGGCGCGCTGCGCTATGTCGGCCAGGGCTTCCAGGTGGAGGCGGAGATCGCCGCGGCGGCCATCGCGGCCGGCGACCGCGACGCGATGCGCGCGGCCTTCGAGGCCGAGTACCTCCGCCAATACGGGCGCACGGAACCCGCGCTGCCGGTCGAATGCGTCTCATGGCAGGTGGTGGTCTCGGGGCCCGTGCCGGCGTTGCGGCTCGATGCCGCCGCCGCCGCGCCTGCCGCGCCGCGCAGCCGCCCGGCCTGGTTCCCCGAGGCCGGCGGCTTCGTCGACACGCCGGTGATCGACCGCGCCGGGCTGCGCGTGGGCGACATGGTCGAAGGCCCCGCGCTGGTCGAGGAACGCGAGAGCACGCTGGTCCTGCCGCCGGGCACGCGCGCGCGTCGCGATGCGGCGGGGAACCTCGTCGTCAGCCTCTAGCCCCCGAAGGCACCCTGTCCCGGCGCTTCCGCCCAGGCGCGGAAGGCGGGGGAGGGCGTGACGCGCCCCGCCCGCATCAGGCCGAGCCACACCTCGGTCGCGCGCACGAAGGGGTTCACCCCGCGCGGCCAGATGGCGAGGCTCATCGCCTCCGCGATGCAGGGTTCCGGCGCGCCGGCGGCGTAGGCGGCCTCGATCTCCCGCGCCAGGCCCCAGGCCTCGTCGCGCGCGGTCTGCGCGCCGATGAGGGCAAGCCGCGCCGTCGCCTCGTCGAGGTCCGTGCCGGCCAGGAGCGCGCGCGCCCCGGCGACGTATTCGGCCTGCAGCGACAGGCCCGGCAGCCGGTCCGCCCAATGCGCGGCGAGCGTCGCATAGGTGGCCGCACCTCGCGCCCAGGCGGCGAGGCGGAACACAGCGGCCGCCTCGGCCTCCGTTCCGCCCGTCTCCATAAAGCGGTGCAGGTGATGGGTGCCGACGGGTTCCTCGCAGGCCGACAGGATGGCGAGCCACACCACTTCCCGCGCATGGGCGGACAGGTGCCGCTGCTCCAGCGTCAGCGCGCGGTACATCGCCTCATAGGCCGCGTGCAGGTCCGGCAGCGCGGCGGCCATCGCACCATGATGCGGCAGCACATAGCCGCCGCGTGCGGCGCGGATGGCGTCGATCCGCGCGCGGACCTGCTCGGGGCTCGGCGCGCCGGTCACGCGATCACGGGCTCGATCGCGCCCAGCATCCAGCGGGCGATCGCCGTCGCCTGCGCATCCATCTGCACCTGCGCCATGACCTGGATGCCGAAGGGCATGCCGCCGACCGAGGCCAGCGGCACGGTCACGGCCGGCGCGCCGATGCCGCTCGACGGCGTGTTGAACACCGCATCGCCGGTGGGCCGCGGCTTCAGCGGCTGGCCCGTCACGTCGCCGGCCCAGAGCGGCGCGGGGCCGGGGCAGGCGGGGGCGATCAGCGCATCCACCACGGGGGCGAGCGCCGCATGCCGCGCGCGCAGCGCCTCGCGCTCGATCAGGCGCAGGCGGTAATCCTCGGGCGTCATCTTCTCCGCCATCGCCAGCACCGCCTTGCTGCGCGGGCTGATGCCGTCGGGGTTCTGCGCGACCAGGTTGCGGAACAGCCAGTGGTTCTCCCAGCCGGTGATGGCGCTCGTCATGGCCTGGGTGCCGACCAGCGCGCGCTCGAAGGCCTCCAGCATCGGATGATCCTCGCGGCGGAGCACGGTGACGCCGGCGGCGCGCAGCCGTGCGACCACCTGCTCGAACGCCGCCTTGCTGGCCTCGTCCAGCGCGGCCCAGCCTTCCGTCTCCATCACGCCGAGCACCATGGGCCGCCGCGCCTCGGGCGGCGTCGGCGGGCCGACGAGTCCCGGGCGGCCGGGATCGCCGCCGGCGCGCTTCGTGATCTCGATTGCGACCTGCCACATGTCCTCGATGCTGCCGGCATGGATTCCGGTGGTGGACATCGACGTCGCCTGACGTTCCCCGCGATTGATGCCGCCCTGGCTCGGCTTCAGCGCGATGTTGCCGCAATAGGCCGCGGGGCGGATGACGGACCCGCCGACCTGCGTGCCCAGCGTGGCCGGCACCATCCCCGCGGCGATGGCGGCGGCGGAGCCCGAGGAGGAGCCGCCCGGCGTGCGCGACTGGTCGAAGGGGTTGGTGGTGGGGCCGGGATGCGCGCCGCCCAGTTCCGTCGTGACGGTCTTGCCGAGGATGACCGCACCCGCCTGGCGCAGCGCCCAGACGGCGGCATTGTCGCGCCTGGGGAAATTTCCGCGATAGGCCTCGCAGCCCATCTGCGTCGGCATGTCGCGCGTCTCGAGCAGGTCCTTGATGCCGATGGGCATGCCGTCGATGGGGGAGAGCGGGCGGCCCGCCTTCCAGCGCGCCGCGCTCTCGTCCGCCGCGGCGCGGGCGGCGGGTTCGTTCAGCACGACCCAGGCGCGGACGGTGGGCTCGCGCTGCGCGATGGCGGCGAGGCAGCGTTCCAGGTAGGCGCGCGGCGTGTCGCTGCCGTCGGCGAAGCGGGGCGTGGCGTCGTGGTAGGTCGGCGCGCGGAAGCTGCGCGGATCGTAGGTGGCCATGGCGTTCTTCCCCGTGCTGGCGTCGCGGGGAAGCCTATGCGCGAAGCCCGCGAACGCAAACCGGCCGGGGAGGACCCCGGCCGGCGCGCAGGCACAAAAAGGCGGAAGCGCTCAGCCGCGCTTGTCGAGCGCCACGAAGTCGCGCGCGGCATGGCCCGTGTAGATCTGGCGCGGGCGGCCGATGCGCTGGGACGGGTCCTCGATCAGTTCCTTCCACTGGCTCACCCAGCCGACGGTGCGCGCCACCGCGAACAGCACGGTGAACATGTGCGTCGGGATGCCCATCGCCTTGAGGATGATGCCCGAATAGAAATCGACGTTCGGATACAGCTTGCGCTGGATGAAGTAGTCGTCGGACAGCGCGATCCGCTCCATCTCCATCGCCATGTCGAGCAGCGGCTCGTTCTTGATGCCGAGCTCGCCCAGCACCTCGTGGCAGGTTTCCTTCATGATCTTCGCGCGCGGGTCGAAGTTCTTGTAGACCCGGTGGCCGAAGCCCATGAGCTTGGTGTGGGAGTTCTTGTCCTTCACCTCGCTGATGAAGGCGGGGATGTTCTCCGGGCTGCCGATCTCGGCGAGCATCTTCAGCACCGCCTCGTTCGCGCCGCCATGCGCAGGCCCCCACAGGGCGGCGATGCCCGCGGCGACGCAGGCGAAGGGGTTGGCGCCCGTCGAGCCCGCGAGCCGGACCGTGGAGGTCGAGGCGTTCTGCTCATGGTCCGCGTGCAGGATCAGGATGCGGTCCATCGCGCGCGACAGGATCGGGTTGCTGACCCAGGGCTCCGCCGGCACGGCGTTGAGCATGTAGAGGAAGTTCTCCGCGTAGCCGAGGTCGTTGCGCGGATACATGAAGGGCTGGCCGATTGAGTACTTGTAGGCCCAGGCCGCGATGGTCGGCACCTTGGCGATCAGGCGATACGCCGCGATCTCGCGCTGCCGCGCATCGTTGATGTCGAGGTTGTCATGATAGAAGGCCGCCAGCGCGCCGACCACGCCGCACATCACCGCCATCGGGTGAGCGTCGCGGCGGAAGCCCTCGAAGAAGCGGCGCAGCTGCTCGTGCAGCATGGTGTGGTACGTCACGCCCTTGTGGAATTCGTCGTAGCGGGCGGCGTTCGGCAGGTCCCCGTACAGCAGCAGGTGCGCGACTTCCAGGAAGTGCGACTTCTCCGCGAGCTGCTCGATCGGGTAGCCGCGGTACAGCAGCACGCCCTCATCGCCGTCGATGTAGGTGATGGTGCTCTCGCAGGACGCCGTCGCGCCGTAGCCGGGATCGAAGGTGAAGATGCCGAGCTCGTTGTAGAGCTTTCGGATGTCAGCCACCTGCGGGCCGAGCGTCCCGCCCAGGAGCGGCAGGGTCGTGCTCTTGTTCGTGCCCTCCATCGTGACGGTGATGGAGCCGGTGGCCTTGCTGCTCATGCAGGGGTTCCTCAACGCATGCCGGTCCCACGCCCGATGCGGGGGCGGTCCGGTTCTTGGTGCAGCGCAAGATAGAGGCGAGATGTGAAGATTGGCAAACCGGCGCGGGCCGCCGGGCGTGCGCCTTACTCGCGCGTGCGCCAATCCTGCGGCGCGCCGGCGCGATGGCTCCACAGCCCGCGCGCGGCCTGCCGGGCCTGCAGTTCGGCGGTGCGCAGCGCGCTGCCCGTCGCCACGGCGAAGCCATCGCCCACCAGGGCGCGCGCGAGTTCCGTCCCCGCCGCCTCGCATTGCCCGATGCCGCGGCCGAAGCCGTCCTGGCCGACGATGCGGCAGGTGACGGCGCGGCTCGCGACCAGGCGCATCAGCGCCGCGGCGGATGCGCCGCCGCAATCGAAGCTGTCGCCGCGCGGACCCTGGCAGGTCTCGCCGCGCATCGGTGCGGCCATGCCGTAGAGCCGCACGACGCGATCGCCGAGACCGATCGTCTCGCCGTCCACGACGCGGATCTCGGGCGCATCGGCGCGCCATTCCCGCGTGCCGGGGGCGGAGCCGAAGAGGTTGGACGGCAGCACCAGCGCGACCAGCGCCGGTGCGCCGATCGCGGCCGACAGCAGGAAGGCCGCGCCGCGCATGCGCGGGCGGGTCCTGCGGCCCTTGAAGATGCGCCGTCGTTCCAACACGGATGGATCGTTAAACGCACCTTGCTTGAACCCGCAACGGGGCCCGCCCGCATTTTTTTCATAAATGACGACACGGACATCTGGACGCGGCCACCGCGTCGCAAGTGCGGCGCCTAGTCGCCTGTCCAGAAACGATCCTTGCCCTGGAGCCTCTCCCAGGCCTCGCGCGCCGCGCCGCGCCGGGCGGCGAGCCGCGCCTCGCTCCATCCCTCCGCCGCGCCCTCCGCCCAGGCCCGCCCTGATCGGAAGA
>NZ_JACADQ010000117.1 GCF_016106015.1 Neoroseomonas rubea | reverse complement strand
CCCGGGGGCGGCCGGCACGGCGGCGGACGGGGCGGCGGGCACCGGCACCGCCGGCGCCGATGCGGCCGGCGTCGTCTGCGGGGGCGGCGTGGGCGTGTTGGCGCGGTTCCACACGTCGAAGATCAGCAGGATGCCGATCGAGAGCGCGATCGCCGCGAACAGGCGCTTCTGGTCCATCGGGGAAGTCTCAGCCTTTCGGCGGATGGGGTGCGGGCACCGGGTCGTAGCCGCCCGTGTGCCAGGGGTTGCAGCGCAGGATACGCCGCGCGGACATCAGGCTGCCGCGCGCCGCGCCGTGGCAGGTCAGCGCTTCCAGCGCGTAGTCGCTGCACGAAGGGTAGAAGCGGCAATTGGCGCCGATCACGCCGCGCAGCGTGTAGCGGTAGGCATGCACGCAGCCCTTCAGCGCGGCGGCCGCGGCGCTCATCGCAGCACGCCCGCCTGCCGCAGCGCGCCGCGCAGATCCTCGACCAGCAGGGCGAAGGGGCGCTTCGGCGTCGCGTCGCGCCCGATCAGCACCAGGTCCCAGCCCGGCGGGGCGGCCTCTCGCAGCGCCAGCCGCGCGGCTTCCTTCAGCCGCCGGCGCGCGCGGTTGCGCACCACGGCGTTGCCGACCTTCTTCGTCACGGTGAAGCCGAGGCGCAGCTGCGCGGGGTCGCCCGGCACCGCCTGGAGCACGAGCCCCGGTCGCGCCGCGCGCTTGCCGCGCGACGCCGCGCGCAGGAAATCCCTGCGCTTGCGGATCCGGGCCGGCTGGACGGGGGACGCGGCCGGATCGGCGCTGCCAGACATGCGGCGCTCCGCCCCGGCGCGGCTGGTCAGGCCGAGAGGCGCTTGCGGCCCTTGGACCGGCGGTTGGCGAGCACCTTGCGGCCGCCCACCGTCGCGGTGCGGGTCCGGAAACCGTGCCGGCGCTTCCGGACGAGCTTCGAGGGCTGGTAGGTACGCTTCACGATACGTCTCCTGAACTCGTGGCTGGCGGGCGGGCCCTCCCGCACGCAGAACGGGCCGCCAGCAGAACGGGCCGGCGGCACCCCCAAATTGGCGGCGCCCCGGCGAGGCGCGGAGGTATAGGGAGGGGGATCGCCGGGCGTCAACCGCGCCGGGCCGCTTTTCCATGTAACTCCCGCCCCCTGACCGGCGAAACCCATCGCAGATGCCCATCCCCGCCCCCCTTCGTCGCGCTTGGCCCTTGCTGCTGCTCGCGGCGCTCATCCTCCTCGCCTGGATGAGCGGTGCGACGCGCCTGCTCTCCTTCGAGGCGCTGTCGGACCATCGCAGCGCGCTCGCCGCCATCGTCGCGGCGCGGCCCGTGGCGGCCGCGGCCGCCTATGTCGCGGCCTATGTCGTCGTGGTGGCGCTCTCCCTGCCCGGGGGGGCGGTGATGACGCTGGCTGGCGGGCTGCTGTTCGGGCCCTGGCTCGGCACGGCGCTGACGGTGGCCGGCGCGACGGCGGGGGCCTGCCTGCTGTTCCTCGCCGCGCGCTCAGCACTCGCGCCGCTGGTCGCGGGGCGGGCGTCGGGGCTGCTGGACCGGGTGCGGCCGGGGCTCGAGCGCGACGGCTTCTTCTACCTGCTGACGCTGCGGCTGATCCCCGTGGTGCCCTTCTGGCTCGCCAACCTCGCGCCCGCACTGGTCGGCATGCCCTTCGGCGCCTATGCCGCGGCGACGGCGATCGGCATCATTCCGGGCACCGCGGTGTTCGCGGGAATCGGGGCCGGGCTGGGGGAGGTGCTGGCCAGCGGCGGCCGGCCCGACCTCGGCGTGATCCTTTCGCCCGGCATCCTGCTGCCCCTGCTCGGGCTGGCGGGGCTTTCCCTCCTCGGCGCCTGGTGGCGGAATAGGACGCGCGATGCCTGACTTCGACGTGGCGATCATCGGCGCCGGCGCGGCGGGGCTTTCGGTCGCGGCCATCTCGGCCGGGCTCGGGCTCAAGGTCGCGCTGTTCGAACGCGGGGAGATGGGCGGCGACTGCCTGAACTTCGGCTGCGTGCCGTCCAAGGCGCTGCTCGCCGCCGCCCATGCCGCGGCCGAGGCGCGCCGCGCCGGGCGCTTCGGCGTGAAGCTCCCCCCGCCCGAGATCGACTGGGCCGGCGTGCGCGCGCATGTGGCGGGCGCGATCGCCGCCATCGCGCCGAACGATTCGGAACAACGCTTCGCCGGCATGGGCGTGACCGTGGTGCGCGCCATGGCCCGCTTCACGGCCCGTGACGCGCTGGAAGCCGCGGGGAGGCGCTTCACCTTCCGCCGCGCCGTGATCGCCGCGGGCTCGGCGGCCGTCGTCCCGCCCATCCCGGGCCTGTCCGACGTGCCGTTCCTGACCAATGAAACCCTGTTCGGCCTGGCGGAGAAGCCCGGCCACCTGCTGATCCTGGGCGGCGGGCCGATCGGGCTCGAGATGGCGCAGGCCCATGCACGCCTGGGCTGTCGCGTGACGGTGGTGGAAGGGGCCGCCATCGCCGGGCGGGAGGAAGCCGAATGCGTCGCCCCGCTGCGCGCGGCGCTGGAGGCTGACGGCGTCGCGCTGTGCGAAAGCGCCAAGGTCACGGCGGTCCAGCGCGACGGGGACGGCATCGCGCTGCTGCTGGCCGACGGGACACGAATCGCGGGGACGCACCTGTTGCTCGCGGTCGGCCGCGCCGCACGCGTGGCGGGGCTCGGGCTGGAGGCCGCCGACGTCGCGCATTCGCCGCGCGGCATCGCGACCGACCTCGCGCTGCGGTCGGTCTCCAACCGGCGCGTCTGGGCGGCGGGCGACATCGCCGACCCGGCCGGGCTCGGGCCGCGCGCCTTCACCCATGTCTGCTCCCAGCATGCCGGCATCATCGCCCGCGCCATGCTGTTCCGCCTGCCGGCGAAGCTGTCCTACGACGCGCTGCCGCGGGTGACCTACACCGACCCCGAGATCGCGCAGATCGGCCCGACCGAGGCGGAGCTGCGCGCCGCGGGGCGGCCAGACCTCGCCATCACGCGCTGGCCGCTGGCGGAAAACGACCGGCTGGTCGCCGAAGGCCGCGCGGAAGGCCTGGTGAAGCTGGTCGCCGATGCGAAGGGCCGGCTGCTCGGCGCCTCCCTGGTGGGACCCGGCGTGGGCAACATGGCGGGGATGTTCGCGCTGATGGTCGGGCAGCGGATGAAGCTCTCCGCGCTCGCCGGCGCGGTGCTGCCCTATCCGACGGCGCAGGAAGCGGGAAAGCGCGCCGCGAGCGACTTCTACACGCCGAAGCTACTCTCCGCGCCGGTGAAGCGGGCGGTCGGGCTGCTCAAGCGCCTGCCCTGAACGCGAAACCGCCCGGGTGTCGCCACCCGGGCGGCCGTTCTGCCCTGCCCTGCCGCGCGCTCAGGCCGCGCGGATATCGGCCAGGAAACTGTCCACCTGGCCGCGCAGCCGTTCGGACTGCTGCGCGAGTTCACCCGACGCCCCCTTCAACTCCTGCGCCGCGCCACCGGTGCGCTCCGCGCCGTCCTTGACGCCGGCCGCGGTGCGGGAGGCCTCCTGCGTGCCCTGCGCGGCCTCCGCCACGGCGCGCCCGATCTCCTGCGTCGCCGCGGCCTGCTGTTCCGACGCCGCGGCCACCTGCGCCGTCGTCGCGTTCAGCTCCTCGATCGTCCGGCCGATGCCCGCGATGGCATCCACCGTGCGGGTGGTTTCCATCTGCATTGCGGCGATCTGCTGGCCGATCTCCTCGGTCGCCTTCGCCGTCTGGCTCGCCAGGCTCTTCACCTCGCTCGCCACCACCGCGAAGCCCTTGCCGGCATCGCCCGCGCGCGCCGCTTCGATCGTCGCGTTCAGGGCCAGCAGGTTGGTCTGCCCTGCGATGTCGCTGATCAGCCGCACCACGTCGCCGATCTTGTTCGCGGCTTCCGCCAGGCTGCGCACCGTCCCGTCCGTGTCCCGCGCCGCATCGGCCGCGCGGTTCGTGATCGACGCCGTCTCCCGCACCTGCCGCGCCACCTCGGCGATCGAGGTCGCCAGCTCCTCGGCCGAGGCCGCGACGGTCTGGACGTTGGCGCTGGCCTGCTCGGACGCCGCGGCGACGGCGGCGGCCTGCCGCGTGCCGTCCTCGGCCGTCTCGGTCATGGTCGCGGCGGTGGCGGAAAGCTCCGTGGCCGCGGAGGAGACGGCGCGCAGCACGCCCGCCGCCTCGGCCTCGAAGCCCTTGACCAGCGTGTTGATCCGCGCGGCGCGGTCGGCCTGCTTCTTCGCTTCCTCCACCTGCGCGGCAGCCATCCGGTCGGCTTCCTTCAGCCCGTCACGGCAGGTGTCGAGCGCGCGCGCCATGGCGCCGATCTCGTCGCCATCGGCGGCTTCCTTGAGTTCAAACCCGTAGTCGCGCTTCGACAGCCGGTTGAGCGCCTCGGAGAGATGGCCGATGCGGCGGGCAAGGCTGTTGCCCAGCAGCAGCGCGACGGCGGCACCGATGACGAGCGCGATCGCACCGAAGATCGACATGGACCAGATCGCGAAGCTGGCGGCACTGCTGGCTTCGCGCACGGCGCCCGTCGCCTCGCGCGAGGCGACGCCGGCGAGTTCGTCCAATGCCGTGACCATCGCCTCGAACTCGCCTCTCCCCGCCTCGACGCCGGCGATGTATTCGGCCTGACGACCTTCCCGCAGCATCTGCAGCCGGCCTTCCGCGCCACGGCTGAAGGCGACGATCATTGGCTCGATCGCGGCGGCGAGCCGGCGTTCGTCGGGATGCGAGATCAGCGGCTTGTAGGCCTCCCAAGCATTCCGCAGCCGGGCGACGTCGCGCTCCAGCGCCTGGCGCCCGGCGGCCATGTGCTGGGGGCTGCCGAAGCCGGCGGCGAGTGCTTCCCGCCGCATGACCAGGGCCACGGTCCTGACCTCGGCCACACGGTCCACCGTCGGCAGCCAGTTGTTGCCGACCTCTTTGCCAAGCGCATCCATTTGGGAGATCGATCGTAGCCCGAGCCCACAGACGCCGAGCAACAAGACGAGCAGCGCGGCGAAGGCAGCACGGAGCTTGGTCTTGACCGACATGTTCGCCAGAGACATCGCACGTTTCCCCGAATATTCAGCGCTGCCTAATGTTTCTCCAGCCTTGGTTACCAAAGCGTGTGAGTAACCGGGCGGGCGGCTAGCCCGCCCGGTTCAGCCTCCTCGGTCAGGCCGCGCGGATGCTCGCCAGGAAGGTATCCACCTGGCCGCGCAGCCGTTCGGATTGCTGTGCAAGCTCGCCCGAGGCGCCCTTCAGCTCCTGCGCCGCGCCGCCGGTCCGCTCCGCGCCCTGCTTCACGCCGACCGCGCTGCGGGAGGCTTCCTGCGTGCCCTGCGCGGCCTCCGCCACGGCGCGCCCGATCTCCTGCGTCGCCGCGGCCTGCTGTTCCGACGCCGCGGCCACCTGCGCCGTCGTCGCGTTCAGCTCCTCGATCGTCCGGCCGATCCCGGCGATGGACTCGACCGTCCGGGTCGTCTCCATCTGCATGGCGGCGATCTGCTGGCCGATCTCCTCGGTCGCGAGGGCTGTCTGGTTTGCCAGGTTCTTCACCTCGCTCGCCACCACCGCGAAGCCCTTGCCGGCATCGCCCGCGCGCGCCGCTTCGATCGTCGCGTTCAGGGCCAGCAGGTTGGTCTGCCCCGCGATGTCGCTGATCAGCCGCACCACGTCGCCGATCTTGTTCGCGGCTTCCGCCAGGCTGCGCACCGTCCCGTCCGTGTCCCGCGCCGCATCGGCCGCGCGGTTCGTGATGGACGCCGTCTCCCGCACCTGCCGCGCCACCTCGGCGATCGACGTCGCCAGCTCCTCGGCCGAGGCCGCGACGGTCTGGACGTTGGCGCTGGCCTGTTCGGCGGCCGAGGCCACCGCGGTCGCCTGCCGTGTGCCGTCCTCGGCCGTCTCGGTCATCGCGGACGCGGTGGCGGAAAGCTCGGTCGCGGCCGCTGAGACGGCGCGCAGCACGCCCGCCGCCTCGACCTCGAAGCCCTGCACCAGTTGATCGACGCGGGCGGCGCGGTCGGCCTGCTTCTGCGCTTCCTCCACCTGCGCGGCGGTCAGGCGGTCGGCGTCCTGCAGCCCGTCGCGGCAGGTGTCGAGCGCGCGCGCCATGGCGCCGATCTCGTCCTTGTCGGCGATCGCCTTCAGCTCGAAGCCGTAGTCGCGCTGCGCAAGCCGGCCCAGCGCGCCGGAGAGGTCGGTGATGCGGCCGGAAATGCTGCGGGCGAGCAGCAGGGCGATGCCGATGCCGGCGAGAAGGGCGGCGACGTTCCCGGCGATCACGATGCGGATGCCGCTCTCGCCCGCCGCGACGGTCGCCGCTGCCGCGGCGCTGGTCTCCCGCGAGGCGACCTCGATGAGTTCGTCGAGGCCGGCGAGGAGACGATCAACGGCCCCACGGCCCTGCGTGAGGAGGGTGCGCGCGTGGTCCAAGTCATCGGCGCGATGGAATTCGACGATCTCACGGCTCTCGGCGAGATAACGCTGGATCGCAGGTTCGACGATGGCGAGCAGGCGCCGCTCATCCGGATGGGTGGCCAGCGTCCGATAGGCGTCGAGATGCCGCTGCACCTGCGGCGCAGCGCGCGCGATCCGTTCCGCAGCGTCGCGGCGTAGTGCCGGATCGGTATATGCGAAGAGATCGAGCTCGCTGCGGCGGATCCTGAGCACCGTCTCGTTCAGCTCCGACGCCGCCCGGACGGCTGGCAGCCAGTGCTGCGCGATGGACTCGGCCTCCTTGTCCATGTTGTGCATCACGTAGACGGTCGCGCCGCCCAGCAGGGCGGTGAGGAGCAGCAGCACGCCGACGCCGGCGCGCAGCTTGTTGGCGATGGATAGGTTCGAGAACATCGGTGTCTGGGTCCCGTGAAGAGGGTGCTTCCTGCGCCGTTGCGGGGCGGCAACGGATTAGGCGCGCATGCGTCTTGCCGAATGATTTCGATCCGGCATCAAAATCGCGGGGGCGCCCCCCGGGGCTTCCCCCGCCCGCCCGCCCGGTCCAGACTCCGCGGCCCGCGCCGCCCCGGACAGACGGACACCCGCCATGGAACGCACCCTCGACGGCCGCACGGCCCTGATCACAGGCTCGACCTCGGGCATCGGCCTCGGCATCGCGCGCCTGCTGGCCGAAGCCGGCGCGAAGGTCATGCTGAACGGCTTCGGCAAGCCGGAGGAGATCGCGGCCGCCCGCGCCGAGATCGGCCGGCTGATGGGCGGGGGCGACGCCCCCTATTCCCCCGCGGACATGGCCAGGCCGGCCGAGATCCGCTCCATGGTCGCCGGCTGCGAGAGCACCCTCGGCGCCTGCGACATCCTGATCGACAATGCCGGCATCCAGTTCGTGAGCCCGGTGGAGGAGTTCCCCGAGGAGAAGTGGGACGCGATCATCGCCATCAACCTCTCCTCCAACTTCCACGCCATCCGCGCGGCCCTGCCGGGGATGCGGCGGCGCGGCTGGGGGCGGATCATCAACGTCGCCTCCGCCCACGGGCTCGTCGCGAGCCCCTTCAAGGCGGCCTACGTCGCCGCCAAGCACGGCGTGGTCGGCCTGACCAAGTCGGTCGCGCTGGAAGTGGCCGAGACGCAGATCACCTGCAACGCGATCTGCCCCGGCTTCGTCCGCACCCCGCTGGCCGAGGCGCAGGTCGGCCCGCTCGCCGCCAAGCATGGCGTGAGCGAGGAGGTAGCGCTGCGGGACCACCTGCTGGCCAAGCAGCCTTCCAAGCGCTGGGTGGAAGTTGAGGAGGTCGCGCGCATGGCGCTCTGGCTCTGCGGCCCGGGCTCCGGCGGCGTGAACGGCGCGGCGCTGTCCATCGACGGCGGCTGGCTCGCGGCGTGAGCGACGGCGCCACCCTGCCCGCCCCGGCGGTTGCCAAGCCCCCGGCGAAACGGCGCATCTCGCTCGCCCTGCAGGGCGGCGGCACGCATGGGGCCTTCACCTGGGGCGTGCTGGAACGGCTGCTCGAGGATGAGCGGCTGGAGATCGACGGGCTGTCGGGCACCTCGGCCGGCGCGATCAACGCTGTGATGCTCGTCGAAGGCCTGCTGGAAGGCGGGCCGGGCGCGGCGATCTCCGCACTCGACCGCTTCTGGCGCGCGATCGCCGGAAAGCTCGCGATCAGCCCAATCCGCGCCACGCCGTGGGAGAAGCTGGTCTGGGGCCACGACCTGACCTGGTCGCTCGCCTACCGGACCTTCGACACGCTGTCTCGCGTGCTGTCGCCCTACCAGCTCAACCCCTTCCCGGTGAACTACAACCCGCTGCGCGACGCGCTGGCCGAAAGCATCGACTTCGAGCGGCTGCGGATGGAGGCGAAGGCCCCGCGGCTGTTTGTCTCGGCGACCAGCGTGCGCACCGGCAAGCCGCGCGTGTTCACGCGGCGGGAACTGACGGTGGACGCGCTGCTCGCTTCCGCCTGCCTGCCGCAGGTCTTCAAGGCGGTGGAGGTGGATGGGGAGCCGTACTGGGATGGCGGCTATCTCGGCAATCCGGCGCTCTGGCCGCTCTACGACCAGGGTGGGCCGCCGGACCTCGTGCTGGTGCAGCTGAACCCGCAGGTGCGCGAGGAGACGCCGACCAGCGCGTCCGACATCGTCAACCGGCTGAACGAAATCACCTTCAACGGGTCGCTGATGGCGGAGATGCGCGCCATCGACTTCGTGCAGCGCCTGCTGGACACGGGGCGGCTGGAGCAGCCGCGCTACCGCCGGCTCTTCATCCACCTGATCGAGGATGAGGAGCGGATGCGCGGCTTCAAGCTGAGCACGAAGTTCAACGGCGACTGGGACTTTCTCTGCACGCTGCGCCAGTACGGGCGGGAGGCGGCGGAATCCTGGCTCGACCAGCATTTCGACAAGCTGGGGCGGGAGAGCAGCGTGGATATCCGGGCGCGGTTTTTGTGACCTCAATCGCCGGCGCATGGAGTCTTTGTGTGCCCTCTAGCGCCGGGCGCGGCCTCCGGCCGCTTGGCTTGCGCGCCATGGATGGGCGCGCCGAGCAGGGCTGTTGGTCTGGGCGCGGTCGCGCATTCGCGCTCCCGGATCGAGGCTTCGCCTCGATCCGAAGGGCGCTCCGCATTCACGGCGGCGGCGCGCGTCCGGACGTCACGCCAGCATGAGGCATCGATGAACGTGACCAGCTGGGACGCCGCGCAGTATCTGCGCTTCGAGGACGAACGCCTGCGCCCCGCGCTCGACCTGATGGCGCGCATCCCGCATCCCGCGCCGGCACGCGTGGTCGATCTCGGCTGCGGCGCGGGCAATGCGCTGGCACCGCTCGCCGCGCGCTTCCCCAGCGCCAGCGTGACGGGCGTCGATGGCAGCGCGTCCATGCTCGCCAAGGCGGCCACGACAGGCTTCGCGACGGAACAGGCGGACATCGCCGCCTGGGCGCCCACCGCGCCGGTGGACGTGCTGTTCAGCAACGCGGCGCTGCAATGGCTCGGCGGCCACGAAGCCCTTTTTCCGCGCCTGCTGTCGCATCTGGCACCCGGCGGCGTGCTCGCGGTGCAGATGCCGTCCATGCACGCCGCGCCGCTGCGCGCCGAACAGGACCGCATCGCGCGGGAAGGCCCCTGGGCGGAGCGCCTGTCGCGCGTCGGCAGCGCGCCGCCGGTGCTCGCCCCGGGCGACTACTACGACCTGCTGCGCCCGCGCGTCGCGTCGCTCGACATCTGGGTCACCGAATACGTGCACGTGCTGCGCGGGGAAGACCCCGTGGTCCAATGGGCGATGGGCACCAGCCTGCGCCCCTTCCTCGATGCGCTGGACGGGGCGCTGCGGGAAGGCTTCCTCGACACCTACCGCGCGGCGATGCGCGCGGCCTATCCGCCGCGCGCGGATGGCGCGGTGCTGCTGCCCTTCCGGCGGCTGTTCCTGATGGCCCGCGTCAGGTGATCCGGCGCGGCCCGCCGATGATGGTGTCGAGCGCGCCGATCACGTTCTTCTTGTAGAGCGGCGCGCGGTAGCCGCAGGCGTAGATGGCGCGTTCCGCGGCGTGCAGGCGGCGGAATTCCGCCGCGGTCAGCTGGCCCTTGGCATGGCGCGCGAGGTCCTCGGCCGACGCACCCGGCGCGCCGGCCACGTGCGCGAGCTCGTGCAGGATGGTCGCGGCGAGGAACTCCGCGCTGCGCAGCGCACACAGGTGGACGCCGATCTCGACGAGGCTCGTCGCCTTGTAGGTGCCGACGACCTGCGCGTAGGTGATGTTCTTGTCGTCCGCCGGCCAGGTGTTCTGGGCGCCCTGCGGGGCGAAGCAGAAGAAGTACATCTTCCAGTCGCGCAGCAGCGCGCTCAGCCCGAGCCCGCCGCCCAGACCACTGAAGTGGTTGTCGCAGGCCGGCCTGCGGGCGCAGAGGGCGAGTTCCTTGAACGCGTCCTCGAACAGCGTCGTGACCTTGCGCGTCGCCGGGCCGCCGAACTGATTCGGCACGGTGACCTCCGTCGGAAAGGCGTAGCCGACATACTCCGAGGCCCGGGGCGGCACCCGTGCGTCCTTCGTCAGCCCGTACAGGGTATAGGTCGGCATGCGCGGTCTCCTTCGGGGCGGATGCTGCCAAAGCATGCGCGACCGCGCCACGAAATGCCTCAGCGCGCCGCCACGCGCCGGAACAGCAGCAGCAGGCCCAGCGCCGCCACCAGCAACCCGGCGGCGAGAAGCACCGGCGCCGCCGCACTTCCGGTTGCATCAGCGAGCCATCCCGCGAGCGGCGGAAAGCCGGTGCAGCCCGCGTAGAACCAGACGAAGTAGATGCCGAGCCCCTGCGCCCGGCGTTCCGGCGGCACGGCCAGCGGCGGCAGCGCCGAGAACAGCGTGATGGGCAACGCGTAGAGCAACCCGTGCAGCGCGAGGATCGCCGCCGCCTGCCCCGTCGCCGCGTAGGGCAGCGCCGCGGCGAGCCCCGCCGCCGCCAGGCAGCAAAGCACCGTCATCGGCACCGCGAGCCGCGCCCGCCGCGCGAGGAACGCCCCCGCCGGCACGGCGATCAGGTTCACCCAGGACATCAGCGACGCGGCGAAGCCCGCTTCCGCCACGCCGAGTCCGCGTTCGACCAGGAGCAGCGGCGCGAAGGTGACGAGCACCATGTAGGTGCCGTTCACGCCGGCCCAGGCCGCGCCGGCGAGGCACATCAGCGCGACCTCCCGCCGCGTGAGGCGCCCGCTGCCGGGCGGGGGCGGCGGCGCGCGCGGCACGGGGCG
>NZ_JACADQ010000116.1 GCF_016106015.1 Neoroseomonas rubea | reverse complement strand
AGGGCACCTCGTTCAGCATCCGCTCCTCGACCTCGGAAAGCCGGAACAGCGTCACGGCCATCGCGTCGCATGCGAACAAGGCCTGGGCGCAGCGGCTTGCCGGCGCCATCGCGCACCGCCCGCCGGGCTGGGCCGCGCTGGCGGGTGCGCCGGAAGGGCCGATCCATCCCGCCACGCTCTGCCAGGCGTTGCGGCCCTACCTCGCCGCGCCCGACGACGTGCTGGTCTGCGATGGCGGGGAGATCGGGCAATGGGCGCAGGCGATCCTCGCCGCGCCTGCGCGCATCATCAACGGCGTCGCGGGGGCGATCGGCGCGGGGCTGCCCTTCGCGCTCGCCGCGCGCGCGGCGCGGCCCAAGGGGCGCATCCTCGCGGTGATGGGCGACGGCACCTTCGGCTTCCACATGGCGGAATTCGACACCGCGCACCGCCACGGGCTGCCCTTCGTGGCCGTCGTGGGAAACGACGCGAAATGGAACGCGGAGCACCAGATCCAGCTGCGCGAATACGGCGCGAACCGCGCCCATGGCTGCGAACTCGCCCCCGGCACCCGCTACGACCTGGTGGCGGCCGCGCTCGGCGCGCATGGGGAATTCGTGACGCGGGCGGAGGAGATCGTGCCGGCGATGGAGCGCGCCTTCGCTTCCGGCCGCGCGGCCTGCGTGAACGTGCTGATCGAGGGGCAGCCGGCACCGTCGATCCGCATGGGCTGACGCGGCGTTCCGCGGATGACGGGGGCGGGGCGGCGCATCGCGGCGCCGGCCCGAATCGTCCCGCCTGTCGGGATGCGTCCTGATTGCTGCGAAAATCTCCTTGCGGGTCCGATGGTCCGTGAGAAATCTGATGGGGCTTAGGCGGTCGTTGAATAGTGTATTTGCAAGTTAATCTTCGTCATCCTGAAATAAGAAGCGCGCCGAGAAACTGAAGAAGAACTTCAAAAAGACTTGGCCCCATTCCTGCCGCATTGTCTGCGGCGGGGGGCTCGGCCATCTGTTGTCGAAATCGAGATTTGATCTTTGGCGCGGACCGTGATTGTAGAACGCCATGACGACCGCGAATGGATCGTCGGCATCCCCCTGCCGGCGTCAGCTAGCGGCGACCTCGCGCGCATTGCCGCGGGGCGCCCGTCCTCCAGGGTTCCGGCTTCGCCGGTTATCCGATCCCATCAACCGGTCCCGGCGGCGCCTCATGGCGCCGGTCTGGGCCACGGCGATCGCCGGCGCCTTTGTCCTGTCCGCCTGCGCGCCGGATGCCGACGCCATGACGCGCAACCTCGCTGCTCCCGCGCTCGCGCGGGAGGATCTGTCGCCCCGCTCCGCCTGCCTCGAGGCGGCCCGCGAGGCCGAGCGCAAGCACGGGCTGCCGGAAGGGCTGCTCGTCGGCATCGCGCTGAATGAGAGCGGCCTGCACGCGCACGCCATGAACATCCGCGGCCGCGCGGTCTATCCCGAAAGCCGGGAGGAAGCGTTGCGCGTGCTGCGCGCCGCCGGCGGCCGGTCCGTCATGGCCGGCTGCGTGCAGGTGAATGCCGGCGTCCATGCGCGGGGCGGGGAGGCATGGCCGCTCGATCCCTGGCAGGCGACCGATTGGGCGGCCAACTACCTCCGCCAGCACTACGAGACCTACGGCGACTGGGGCATGGCGGTGGTGCGCTGGCATGGCGGCTCGCCGCGCCAGACAACGCGCCTTGTCTGCCGCGTGCGCAGCAAGATCGACGTGGTGGCGCCGCAGTCGAACCTCTTCGTGGAACGCTGCCGCGGCACGCGGACCCAGATGGCGCAGTTCCGCCGCAACGGCCAGGCGCTGCTGGAAATGGCAGAGGCGCCGTAGCGCACCGCGCGCGCCCTTCGCCGGCTGTCCGGCGAAGGGCGCGCGCCTCAGCCCGGCATGCGCGCCAGCACCCGGTCCACGAAGGCCTGCGCCGACCCCAGATAGGCGGACGGGTCCGTCATGCGCGCGATCGCATCGCGGTCCAGCTTCCCGGCCAGCCGCCCGTCGCGCAGCAGCGCATCCGCCAGGCTCAGCCCCTCGGCGATGGCGAGGTCGCAGGCATCGTTCACCACGTGATGCGCCTCCCCCCGCCCGAGCAGCGGGGCGAGGCCCATCATCACCGCCTCGCTGACGATCAGCCCGCCGGTCGCGTCGAGGTTGCGGCGCATCCGCGCGGGATCCACCACCAGCCCCTCGGCGATGAAGCGCGCCTGGCAGACGGCGCCGTGGGTGAGCAACATCGCCTGCGGCAAGGCGAGCATCTCGGCCTGCCAGGGGCCGGTGCCGCGCTCGAGGTCCTGCGCCATGGCGGCGAGCATCTGGGGCACGAGCGCGTGCACGCCACGCGCCTGCGCCAGCACATACTCGCAGGCGATCGGGTTGCGCTTCTGCGGCATGGTCGATGACCCGCCGCGGCCGCGCACATGCGGCTCGCTCACCTCGGCCACTTCCGTCTGCATAAGCAGCATCACGTCGGTCGCGATCTTGGAGAGGTTGCCGCAGACGATGCCGAGCCAGCAGGCCGCTTCGTTCAGCCCGTCGCGCGCCACGTGCCAGGGGATCTCCGCTTCCGCGAGGTCCAGTTCCTTCGCGAGTTCCCGCGAGACGTCGAGCCCTTTCCCACCCAGCGAGGCGAGCGTGCCCGCCGCCCCGCCGAAGGACAGCCGCAGCAGGCGCGGGCGCATCTCCGCCAGGCGTTCCAGCGAGTTGAGCAGCGGCGCGAGCCAGACCGCCGCCTTGGTGCCGAAGGTGACCGGCAGCGCGTGCTGGAGATGCGTCCGCCCGGCCATCACCGTGTCACGATGCGTGCGCGCCAGCGCGGCGAGGCCCGCGCAGGTCGCCCGCAGATCGGCCTCGATCAGCCCGAGCCCGTCGCGCATCTGCAGCACCAGCGCGGTGTCCATGATGTCCTGGGTGGTGGCCCCCCAATGGGTCCAGCGCCCGGCATCGGGGCCCGCCAGCGCGGTCAACTGCTTCACCAGCGCGACGACCGGATAGCCCGTGTTGCGCGTGGCAGCCGCCATGGCGGGAAGGTCGAGCCGCGTCGCATCCGCCGCCGCGGTGATCGCCGCCGCGGCCTCGGCCGGGATCAGTGCGAGCCGCGCCTGGGCGCGCGCGAGCGCCGCCTCCACGTCCAGCATGCGCTGGAGGAAGGCGTGTTCGCCCATCGCGGCGCGCATCGGGTCGGTGCCATACAGCGCGCCGAGCACGGCGCCATCGGCGGGGTTCACGGGCATGGCGGCGTTTCCTTCCGGGCCTTCTCGCCGCCATCAAGCCATGGGCGGCGCGGCACGCAAGGGGTTCAGCCCAGATGCGGCAGCAGCACGTCGGTCGAGCCCCGCGACGTGGCCCCGGCCCAGTCCTGCACGACCTTCAGCAGCTCGCCGACCGGCAGGTAGTTCCGGTCGAAATAGCGCATGGCGGCGAGCATGACGGAATCGAAGCGCAGCGCCTCCGGCACCAGGAACATCAGCGCCGCGACCGCCTGCAATTGCTGCGGGCTCGCGCGTTCGGCGCCGAAGCCCGCGGCCTGGGTCAGCAGCTGCACCGGCGGCATGGAGATCGCCTTCGGCGCTGCGCCGAGCAGCACCGAGTAGTTCAGCGCTTCCTCCACCTCGACCACCGGCGCGCCGGGCGGGTTGCCGGGGCGCGCGTAGTCCTTGAACACGTACCACTTGCCGTGCGGCAGGGCGCGCAGCCCGAACAGATAGAGGCTGCGCCGGTCGATCGCGAGCGCGATGCGCGGCGCGTCGATCGGCGCCCAGACCTCGATCACCTCGAAGCCCGTGCGGTCGAGGGAAAGGCGGTAGCGCATCTCCTTCAGCGTGAAGGGATAGAGGTAGGGCGACAACTGCACCCAGGCACGGAAATCGTCGGGCTGGTGCAGCAGGGCGATGTTGCCGGACATGGCGCGGCCTCCCGTCGAGGGGGCGACGCTACCATGGCGGCGCAGCGCGCCGCAGCGGGCTGCCCCGCCGCTGCGTGATGCGCCTCACACCAACGGCCGCCTTCGGCGACGCGGTGGGGTTCCTCTTCATGCCCCCGCGCGCCGGACACGCGCCGGGCTTGCCGCCGTTGTGCCGGCCGCGGGCTGTTGCATCATGCCCGCGGCGTCACGCCGCCCGGTCAGTAGAGGACGACGGAGCGGATCGACTTGCCTTCGTGCATCAGGTCGAAGGCGGTGTTGATCTCGTCGAGCGGCATGGTGTGGGTGATCAGGCTGTCGATCTCGATCTTCCCCTCCATGTACCAGTCCACGATCTTCGGCACGTCGGTGCGCCCGCGCGCGCCGCCGAAGGCGGTGCCGCGCCAGTTGCGGCCCGTCACCAGCTGGAAGGGGCGGGTGCTGATCTCCTGCCCGCTGGCGGCAACGCCGATGATGATGCTCTCCCCCCAGCCGCGATGGGTGCATTCCAGCGCCTGGCGCATCAGGTGGACATTGCCGACGCATTCGAAGGAGAAATCGGCGCCGCCGCCGGTCAGGTCGACGATCGCCTGCACCACCTTGTCGCGGCCAATCGCGTCGGGGTTCACGAAGTCGGTCATGCCGAACCTGCGCGCCATCTCCTCGCGCGCGGGATTGATGTCGACGCCGATGATCTTGTCGGCACCCACCATGCGCGCCGCCTGCAACACGTTCAGCCCGATCCCGCCCAGGCCGAACACCGCGACATTCGCGCCGGGCCAGACCTTGGCGGTGTTGATCACCGCGCCGATGCCGGTCGTGACACCGCAGCCGATGTAGCAGATCTTGTCGAAGGGCGCGTCTTCCCGGACCTTCGCCAGCGCGATTTCCGGCAGCACGGTGAAGTTCGCGAAGGTGCTGCAGCCCATGTAGTGGAACACGGTGCCCTGGTCGCAGGAGAAGCGGGATGATCCGTCCGGCATCACCCCCTTGCCCTGCGTCGCGCGGATCGCCGTGCACAGGTTCGACCGCCGCGACAGGCAGGTTTTGCACTGCCGGCATTCCGGCGTGTAGAGCGGGATCACGTGGTCGCCCGGCTTGAGTGTGGTCACGCCCGCGCCGACCTCCCGCACGATGCCCGCGCCCTCATGCCCCAGGATCGCCGGGAAGATCCCTTCGGGGTCGGCCCCCGACAGCGTGTAGGCGTCGGTGTGGCAGACGCCCGTTGCCATCACCTCGACCAGCACCTCGCCCGGCTTGGGGCCGCCGATCTCGATGGTCTCGATGGTCAGCGGGGCGCCCGCCTTCCAGGCGACGGCGGCACGGGTCTTCATCGGCGGCGACTCCTCGGGGCTGCGCGCGGCATGCTTCGCTACGCCCCCGGTTCAGGTCAAGGCGCGCACGAGCGTGAGCGAGATCGCGGGGAAGCCGATGAGCAGCGCCAGCCGCACGAAATCCGTCAGCAGATAGGGCAGCACCGCGCGGTAGATCGCCCCCATCGGCACGTCCCGCGCCATGCTGGAGACGACGAAGACATTCAGCCCGATCGGCGGCGCTGTCAGCCCGGTGCCGACCACCACCAGCACCAGGATGCCGAACCAGATCGCCGTCTCCTCGCTCGTCAATCCGAAGTCGAGCGCGGTGATGACGGGGAAGAAGACCGGCAGCGTCAGCAGCATCATTGCCAGCTCGTCCATCACCGCGCCCAGGAGGATGTAGACGGCGAGGAAGGCGACCAGCACGCCATAGGGCGGGAAGCCCTGGTCGGCGACCCACATGGCCAGCAGGTCCGGTGCCTGGGACAAGGCGAGGAAGGCGTTGAACACCTCCGCCCCCAACAGGATGACGAAGATCATGGCCGTGGTCTCGGCGGTCGCCTGCAGGCTCTCGCGGATCTGCCGCGGGCTGAGCGTGCGCCGCGTGAGGCCCACCAGCAGCGTCAGCGCGCAGCCGACCGCCGCACTTTCGGTCGGCGTGAAGATTCCGCCATAGATGCCGCCCACCACCGCGACGGCGATCAGCAGCACCGGGATCACGCGCAGCAGCGCGGCGCGCCGCTCCTCGGCGGGCACCCGCGCGCCCGCGGGGCAGAGATCCGCCCGGCGCCGCACCCGCCAGGCGATGGCGAGGATATAGAACCCCGTCGCCATCAGCCCGGGGACCAGCGCCGCCATGAACAGCTTCGCGATGTTCTGCTCGGTGCTGATGGCATAGACCACCAGGATGACCGAGGGCGGGATCAGGATGCCGAGCACGCCGCCCACCGCGACCGTTCCCGCCGCGAAGCCTGGCGCGACGCCGTAGCGGCGCAATTCGGGCAGGGCGGCGCGGCCGAAGGTCGCCGTGGTCGCGACCGAGGAGCCGCACACCGCCCCGAAGCCGGCCGAGGCGCCGATCACCGCCATCGCCATCCCGCCCCGCCGGTGGCCGACCAGCGCGTTCGCGGCCGTGAACAGGTCCCGCGCCAGCCCGCCGCGCTCGGCCAGCGCGCCCATCAGGATGAACAGCGGGATGACGGTCAGCGTGTAGTTGGCGAACAGGAAGAAGGGCGTGGTCTTGAGATAGGCGAGCAGCCGCGTCGCATCGACGATGTGCGCATAGCCCGCGCAGCCGACGATCAGCATGGCGAGCCCGATCGGGCAGCGCAGCGCGAGCAGCAGCAGCAGCGCCGCGAAGCCTGTGCCGGCCAGGATGAATTCCTCGGCCATCAGCCGCGCCCACGCGCCGCGCGCCAGGTCCAGTACAGCGCGGCCAGCCCCGTCGCGGCGAAGCCCCCGGCACCGGCCAGGATCGCCCACCAGATCGGCACGGCGAGCAGGCCGATGGTGGTGGTCCCCGTCCGCAGCGCCTCCAACGCGCCCACTGCCATGCGCTCGGCGAGCACCAGTGCGGCCAGGCCCCAGACCAGGTTCCAGAAACCGTCGATCGCCTGCGTCACGCGGGGGGGCAGCCAGCCGGAAAAGCTGTCCACGAAGATGTTGGCGCGCATCAGCGTGCCGTAGGCAAGGCAGCCCAGCACCGCCAGCCCGCCACCCAGCTGCACGAGTTCGACATCGCCGCGGATCGGCTGCCCCGCCAGCCAGCGCAGCAGGACCGATGCCGTGACCATGAAGGCGACGGCCAGCAGCACGAGCCCCGCGCCGAGCGCAACGACGGTGGCGAGCCGCGCGATCGGCCCCGCGGGCGGCGCGGGCTGGCTCACGCGCGGGGGTGGCGGGCGGTCAGGAAACGCCCTGGCCGAGCTGGGCGACGAGGGCGCGCGTCTCCTCGACCAGCGCGGCGCCGTCGATGCTCCTCTCGCGCATCTGGCCGATCCAGGCCTGCACCACGGGCGCGGTCGCCGCCTGCCAGCGCGCCTTCTCCTCGGCCGTGATCTCGGTGATGGCGTTGCCGCGGCGGCGGACCATCTCCTCGACCTTGGGGCCTTCCTCGTCCCAGACGCGGGAAGCCATGATCGCCGCCACCTCGCCCGAATTCGCGTCCAGCACGCGCCTGAGGTCGGGGTCGAGCCCGTCGTAGCGCGCCTTGTTCATCGCCAGGATGAAGGAGGCCGTGTAGAGCGTCGGGCTGCCCGGGATGCCGACATGGTGGCGCACCATCTCGTGGATGCGGATCGAAGGGACGATCTCCCAGGGCACGACGGCGCCATCGATCACGCCCTGGGACAGCGCCTCGGGCACCTGCGGCACCGGCATGCCGATCGCGGTCGCGCCCAGCGCGCGCAGCGCCTCGCCGGCCTGGCGCGTCGGGAAGCGCAGCTTCAGGCCGCGCAGGTCGTCCATCGTCTTCACCTCGCGCCGCGCATGGATCAGCCCATGGTCGTGCGCCCAGGCGCACAGGATGTGCGTCTCGGCGAAGTCGGGCCGCATGTGGCGGTCGAACATCCGCCAGGTGACGCGCGCGTTCACGCTCGCCCGCTTGTGGGCGATGAAGGGCAGCTCGATGACCTCGATGCGCGGGAAGCGGCCGGGGGTGTTGCCGGGCAGGGTCCAGACGATGTCGGCGACGCCGTCCTTCGCCTGGTCATAGAGCTGCGGCGGCGCGCCGCCGAGCTGCATTGAGGGGAAGATCTGGATGCGCAGCCGCCCGCCTGACTCCTCCCGCACCTTGTTCGTCCAGGGAACCAGGAAGTGGCGATGGACGTTGGAGACGGCCGGCAGGAAGTGGTGCAGCCGCAGCGTCACCTCCTGCGCTGCGGCGCGGCGCGGCGTGACCAGCGCGGGCGCGGCGAGCGCGGCCCCGGTCAGCAGCAGGCGGCGATGAAGCATCTGGCATGTCCCCCTGTCGGCATTCTTGCTTGCCGCGATTGGTCGCCCGTCCCGCGTCGCGGCGCAAGGGAAACCGCCCGGTCAGCCCAACCCGAGCGCCCCGCGCAGCGCACGCGCCTTCGCCCGCACCACGTCGGGCGCGTCACCCGGGCGATAGAGCCACGACCCGAAGCCGAAGCCTGCCGCCCCCGCCGCGCGCCAGGGGGGGATCGTCTCTGCCGTCATGCCGCCCACCGGCAGCACGGCCGTGCCGCGCGGCAGCACCGCGAGCAGCGCGCGCAGCATGGCGGGGGATGCGCCCTCGGCCGGGAACAGCTTCAGCGCATCGGCCCCCGCGGCGAGCAGGGAGAAGGCCTCGGCCGGGGTGAAGAAGCCCGGGCAGGCGACCATGCCGCGCGCGCGGGCGGCGAGCACCAGCGGCGGCGCGGCATGGGGCGTCACCATCAACCGCCCGCCGGCGCGCGCGACGGCCGCGACCTCCTCCTCATTCGTCACGGTTCCCGCGCCGACCAGCGCACGGTCGCCGAAGGCCGCGGCCAGGCGGCGGATGCTCTCGATCGGGCGGGGCGAGTTCAGCGGCACTTCGAGAATGGTCAGCCCCTCGGCGAGCAGCGCGGCGCCGACGGGCTCCGCCTCCTCCGGCGTGATGCCGCGCAGGATGGCCACGGCGGGGCAGGCATCGAGCCAGGGGGCGAGGCTCATGGCAGCGCGCTGCCAATCAGGGCGAGGCCGCGTGCGGCGGCATCGGGCGGCGCTTCCCGGCTCGGCACGCCGAAGGCGTCGAGCGCCGCGGCGTAGCGTTCGGTGAGAAGGCTGCCGCCGACGAGGATGACGGGCGGCGCGACGCCGGCCTCGAGCGCCGCGGCGATCTCGTGCCCGATCAGCAGGCCGGAGAGGAAGGAGCCGGCCTCCTCCTCCCCCAGCTCGTCGAACAGCGCGGCGGCGCGCAGGCCGAACAGGTGGTGCAGCAGCCCGCCCCCCTGCCGGGCGCGCGCGACGCCCCGGGCAAAGGCCCCGGCATGGTGCGGCGCGCGGGGGTCGAGCGTGCGCGCGAGGATGGTGTGCCCCGAGAGCGCCGAGAAGGCTTCGCCGGTCATGTGGGTGGCGAAGCCGGTAACCCGCCCGCCGGACAGTTGGGCCCATTTGGAATGGCTGCCGGGCAGGCAGACCGTCGCCTCCCCCCCGCCGAGGCTCGCGGCGGCGCCGAGCATTTCCGTCTCCTCCCCGCGCAGGACCTCCGGCACGCCCTGCCGGTCGCGGCAGGTCAGGCCCGGCACGAGCAGCGCCTCCGCATCCTCGAAGGGCAGACGGACCAGGCGCTCGACGAGGGTGTCGAAGCCGGCGGGGCAGGGGATATAGGGCGCTTCCTGCCAGCCCTGGCGGCTCCCGACCATGCCGGAGAGGAGCACGCGCGTCTCGCCGGCCGCGATCCAGTCGCCGACGACCGCGCGCAGCGCATCGGGGAAGCCGCCGGGCTCGATGGTGAGGATGCCGCGCGGCGCCTCCCGCCGGGCCGCGATCCGGCCATCCCCCGCCAGGCGGTAGGCGCGCAGGTTCGATGTCCCCCAATCGACGCCGATCATTGCTTCCCCCAACCTTGCAGGGACCGGATGCCAAAAACACGGCCCCTCGCGCAACGCCCACTTGCGCCGGCCCCGGCGCGCGGAAATGTTTCACTGCCGGGCATGATATCGGGAGGAACCAAATCCATGAACGGAAATGTGTCGCGGCGGCCCCGCTGGGCGCTCGCGCTGACCATCCTGGCCGTCTCCGCCCTGCCGGCGGCGGCGCAGATCGCGGTGTCCGGCAATGACAGCAAGCGACGGCTCGAGAACGGGGTGAACCGGATCGTCTCCGACGCCACGACCGACACGGCGACGATCATCGACCTCGGCGGCCGCGCCCCGCGCGTGGTGGGAGAGGTGCCGCTGTCCCATTCCGTCGTCGGCCCGCCCACCTCGGTGGCGATCACGCCGGATGAGCGCTACGCCATCGTCACCTCGGCCGAGCGGCTGGACCCGGCGAATGCCTCCCGCACCGTGCCGGACAACCGGGTGCAGGTGATCGACCTGCGCGCCACGCCGCCGCGCGTGACGCAGGTGGTCGAAGCTGGCGCCGGGCCGTCCGGCGTCTCGATCAACCGGGCGGGCAACCTGGTGCTGGTGGCCAACCGCAACGCCGGCACGGTCAGCGTCTTCCGCTTCGCCAACGGGGCGCTGGCGCCCGTCTCGACGGTCACGATCGGCAACGCCACCTCCTCGCCGGCGCATGTGCAGTTCACGCCGGATGGGCGCCGCGCGCTCGTCACCCGCGACGATGCGGCGGGGTCCTTCGTCTCGGTGCTGACGGTGGATGGCGAGACGGTCACCAAGACCGACCGCGACATCACCGCCGGCATCCGTCCCTACGGCATGGGCATCACGGGCGACGGGCGCTGGGCGGTCGCGGCGAATATCGGCCGCGGCGGCGGGGATGCCGACACGGTCACGCTGATCGACCTGCGGCGCGAACCCTATCTCGCGGCGGACACGATCTCGGTCGGGCCGACGCCGGAAGGCATCCAGGTCAGCCCGGACAATCGGCATGTGGCGGTGACGATCCACAACGGATCGGCGCGGCCGCAGGGGCACCCGCTGCGCGGGCGCGGGCAGCTGGTGATGCTGCGGATCGACAATGGCCGGCTGCGCGAAGTGGCGCGCGCGCCGATCGGGGACTGGGCGCAGGGCATCGCCTTCTCCCGCGACGGGCGCACCATCCTCGTGCAGAACATGGCCGACCGGAACATCGCGGTGTTCCGCTTCCAGGACGGGCGGCTGACCGATACGCGCCAGCGCATCGCGGTCAATGGCGGCCCGGCGGCGATCCGCACGGCGGACGCGCCCGCGCGGCGTTGACGGCGAACCTCAAGGGGGCGGCCCCCCCTTGCGTCGAGGTCCGGGCGCGGGACCGGTCCGCCGGCCTGCGCCTGCCCCGCGCGCCGATCTCGCGCGCTTTCCGG
>NZ_JACADQ010000115.1 GCF_016106015.1 Neoroseomonas rubea | reverse complement strand
CCGCCGGGGCCGGGCTCGCGGCCGGGCGGCTGGGCACCAACGGCGCTTCCTCCCACGGCACGCGCGGCGCGGCGGCGAGCGGCGGTGGCCCGGGCGGGGCCAAGGGCATGCTGCCATCGCCCCGGGTTCCGGAGGGGCGCATCGGCTCCGGACGCATCTCCGGATCCAGCGGGTTGCGGCTGCGCTGGCGTTCCTCGGCCAGCGCAGCCGTCAGCGCGTTGCGCACCGCCGGGTCGGCGACCGCGGGGCGGGGCGGGATCGTGCCGAGGTTCGGAAAGGGGGCATCGGCCCCGGGCGGAGATTCACGGCCCTCATTCGCCGGGCCGAACATCCGGGAAAACAGAGGGCCGATCGACTCCGGGCCCTGCCCGCCGGTGCATCCGGCCAGCACAAGCAGCAGCGTGGCCGCGGCCGCGCGCGCTTGATCGGCCCGGCCCCGGCCCCTACCGTGACTTTCGCCGGCCACGCGGCCCACCCGAACGGTCATCGCGCTGCACCCCGCATGGGCGGCAGGCGTAACCGGAATCGGTCGGCCCGCGAAGGCTTGGCCTCATCGCTTCGTATCCGGAACGCCAGATGGCCGACAACAACGACAGAACACCGACCGCCTTCCGGCTTCCCGACCCCGCCCTGGTCAGTCGGACCATGGCGGACGTGGCCGAGCGCGGGCAGCGAATCGTGGCGGACTTCCTGAAGCGCCAGGCAGGGTCGACGGCGGATCCCGATCCGTTGAACATCGGCAACGCGTTCCTCGAGATGACGACGCGGCTGATGGCGAACCCGGCGCGGCTGGTGCAGGCGCAACTCGGCTTCTGGCACGACTACCTCACGCTCTGGCAGAACACGGCGCGGCGGATGATGGGAGAGGACCCCACGCCCGTCATCGCCGAGGACCAGAAGGACCGCCGCTTCAAGGACGACGCCTGGCGGGAGCATGAGGTCTTCGACTTCATCCGCCAGTCCTACCTGCTCTCCGCCCGCTACTTCCGGCATGTGGTCGAGGGCACCGAGGGCCTTGAGCCCAAGACGGCGCAGAAGGTCGATTTCTACACGCGCCAGTTCGTCGACGCGATGAGCCCGACGAACTTCCTGATGACGAACCCCGAGGTGCTGCGGCGAACGGCCGAGACGGGCGGCGAGAACCTGCTGCGCGGCCTGTCGAACCTTCTGGGCGATCTCGAGCGCGGCCGCGGCCAGCTCAAGATCCGCATGACGGACGACACCAAGTTCAAGGTGGGCGAGAACATCGCCGTGACGCCCGGCAAGGTGGTGTTCCAGAACGACCTGATGCAGCTGATCCAGTATGCGCCGACGACGGAGAAGGTGCTCAAGCGGCCCCTCCTCATCATCCCGCCCTGGATCAACAAGTTCTACATCCTCGACCTCCGGCCGAAGAACTCCTTCATCCGCTGGGCAGTGGAGCAGGGGCACACGGTGTTCGTCGTGTCCTGGGTCAACCCGGATTCGAAGCTCGCCGAGAAGGGCTTCGAGGACTACATGCGCGAAGGACCCTACGCCGCGCTCGACGCGATCGAGGCCGCGACCGGGGAAAAGGGTGCGAACGTCATCGGCTACTGCCTGGGCGGGACGCTGCTGGCCTCCACGCTCGCGCACATGGCAGCGAAGAAGGATACGCGCGTGAAGTCCGCGACCTTCTTCACGACGATGGTGGATTTCGAGGAAGCGGGCGAACTCGGCGTCTTCATCGACGAGGAGCAGCTCGCTGCCCTCGAGGAGAAGATGCAGAAGCGCGGCTTCCTCGAAGGCCAGGAGATGGCCACGACCTTCAACATGCTGCGCGCGAACGACCTGATCTGGTCCTTCGTCGTGAACAACTACCTGATGGGGCAGGAACCTTTCCCGTTCGACCTGCTGTACTGGAACGATGATTCCACGCGCATGCCGGCGAAGATGCATAGCTTCTATTTGCGCCGCATGTACCAGCAGAACGACCTGGTGAAGCCGGGCGCGATCGAGCTCGACGGTGTGAAGCTCGACCTGCGGAAGATCAAGGTGCCGGCCTATATCCTCTCGACGCGGGAGGACCATATCGCGCCCTGGATTTCCACCTATCGCGCGACGCAGATCTACAAGGGGCCGGTCCGCTTCGTGCTCGCCGCCTCGGGGCATATCGCGGGCGTTGCCAACCCGCCGGATGCGGGCAAGTACAGCCACTGGATCAACGATGAGCAGCCGCCCGAGGCCGAGGCCTGGTTCAAGGGCGCGACCGAACTCGCCGGTTCCTGGTGGCCGGATTGGCATCGCTGGGTGTCGGGGCTCGACAAGGCCATGGTCCCCGCGCGCATCCCGGGCGAGGGCAGGCTGCCGGCCATCGAGGATGCGCCGGGGTCCTATGTGAAGGTCATGGCGACCGACTGACGCCGCCTGCGACAAGCCGCCGGAGCCCAGGATGACGACGACCAATTCCACGCATGCGTCCCGTGTCGCGCTCGTGACCGGCGCCGGGCGCGGTATCGGCCTCGCCGCCGCGCGGCGCTTCCTGGCCGAAGGGTGGCGCGTCGCGCTGCTCGACATCGACCCGACGCTGCTGGATGCGGCGATCGAGGCCATTGCACGACCCGAGGCGACGCTCGCCATTGCCGCCGATGTCGCGGACCCCGCTACCGGCGCATCCGCCGTGGCGGCGGTGCGCGACCGCTTCGGCCGCCTCGACGCGCTCGTGAACAATGCCGGCACTGCGGTGTTCAAGCCCATCCTCGAGACGACGGCCGAGGAATGGAACCGCGTGCTGGCCGTGAACCTGACCGGCCCCTTCCTCATGACCCAGGCGGCGGCACCTCTGATGGCCGAGACCGGCGGCGGGGCGGTGGTGAACATCACCTCCATCTCCGGCCTGCGCGCCTCCACGCTCCGCGTCGCCTACGGCACCAGCAAGGCCGGGCTCGCGCATCTGACGAAGCAGCAGGCGGTCGAACTCGCCAACCTCGGCATCCGCGTGAACGCGGTCGCACCCGGGCCGGTCGACACGGCCATGGCCAAGGCCGTTCACACGCCCGAGATCCGGCGCGACTACCACGACACCATCCCGCTCAACCGCTATGGGCTCGAGGAAGAACTCGCCGAGGCGATCTTCTTCCTGAGCAGCGAGCGCGCCTCCTACCTCACCGGGCAAGTCATCGCGGTCGATGGCGGCTTCGATGCGACGGGGATCGGCCTGCCGACGCTGCGTGCCGAACGGCGCAACCTCTAGGCAATCCCCTCCATCCCGGCGAGGGCGAGGATGGTCGCCAGGCTCGTGCGCATCCCGCGCAACGCCTCGGTCGGTTCCACGTCGAGCCATTCGTCGAGCGAATGCGCCCGCCCGCCGCGTCCGCCCGCGCCGATCTTCAGCGCGGGGATGCCGAGGCTCATCGGCACGTTCGCGTCGGTCGAGGAGAATTCGAAGCGCGGCGCGTAGCCTTCCGCCGCCACCGCGGCGGCGGCGATGTCGCGGATCGGCGCGCCTGCCGGGGTCTCGCCCGCCGGGCGGTCGCCGACGCGCGTGACTTCGGCCGCGACCGTACCCGCCGCGGTCGATCGTGCCGCGTTCTCGGCCGCGACCGCCGCCTCGACGATGGCGAGGAAGCGCGCATCGAGCCGTGCGAGTTCGGTCGCCGAGGCCGAGCGCAGGTCGACCTCCATCGTCACGGCATTGGCGATGGCGTTGATCGAGGTGCCGCCGGAGACGATGCTGACGCAATGGGTCGTCGGTGGCGACTTCGGGACCTCCACCGCCGCCAGGGCGCGCGCCGCCTCGGCCATGGCGTACATCGGGTTCACGATGCCGAAGGCGGCGTAGGAATGCCCGCCCGGGCCGCGGAAGGTCACGCGGTAGCGGCGGGAGCCGACGCCGCCGGCGACGATGCGGTCGACCTCCGGGCTGTCCACGGTCAGGAAGGCGCGGATGCGCTCCCGGTGCCGGCCCTTCTCGAACAGGTGGCGCACGCCGCGCAGGTCGCCGAGCCCTTCCTCCCCGACATCGCCGACGAACAGGATGTCCTGCCGCGTGCGGATGCCGGCCGCGTCCAGTGCGCGGATGAAGCCTAGGTTGACCGCGAGGGACCAGGTGTCGTCGCTGATGCCCGGCGCCATGAGCCGCGTGCCGTCCCGCCGGACGCGCACATCGGTTCCGACCGGAAAGACCGTGTCGAGATGCGCGGCGACCACCAGCATCTCGCCATTGCCGAAGCCGCGGCGGATGCCCATCACGTTGCCGATCTCGTCCTGCTCCACCTCCTCCAGCCCATGGGCGCGGAGCATTTCGAGGTAGGCCGCGGCGCGCTTCTCCTCCCCGAAGGGTGGCGCGGGGATCTCGGTTAGCGTGACGAGGTCGTCCACGATGCGCGCGTGCTCGGCGGCGAGGGTTGCGGCTGCCTTGGCGAAGCGGGCATCCGCACGAATGGCGGCGATGGTATCGGCGGCGGTCATGGACTCTGCTCCCTCCCGGCCTGAAGCCGGTCGAATTCGGCGACGAATGTGGTGGCGAGCCCGCGCTTGTCATCTTCCGGCAGGAAGGCGCCGACGATCCCGTTCAGCATGAAGCGCCGAAGGTCATCGAGGCCGAAGCCGAAATCCTCCGCCATCATGCGCCAGCAGCCGGCCGGGTCGATCCGATGCAGCGGCGGGTCGTCGGTGTTGGGGTGCACCAGCAGCCCGACCTGCGGCATTCGGCGGATCGGATGGTCCTGCGCCCATCGATCCGGCGGCAGGGTGCGGAGGTAGTAGGAATTGGTCGGCACCACGGTGAAGACGATGCCGCGCTCCGCGCAGCGCCGCGCCAGCGCCGGGTTGTCCAGCACCGTGTAGCCATGGTCGATCCGCTCCACCTCCAGCAGGTCGATCGCCGTTTCCACATTGCGCCAATGGCAGCCGAATTCCCCGGCATGGGCGGTGAGGCGGAACCCCGCGCGCTTCGCCTCGCGATAGGCCTTCCAGAACATCTCCGGCGGCCGATCCGTCTCGCGGTAGTCGAGGCCGAGGCCGATGATGCGGTCGCGCCGGTGGCTGCGCATCCATGCGACCATCTGGGTCGCTTCCTCCGGCGTTCCCTCCCGGTCGATCGACGGGATGAGCAATGCGGAGACGCCGTGATCGTGCTTCGCGTCGTCGAAGGCCGCGAGGATGGCGTCCGCGCCGTCCCGATAGGAAATCCCGGTATCGCGCGCCGTGCCGGTCGGGTTCCAGAAGATCTCCGCATGGCGCACGCCCTGCGCGGAGGCGTCCTCGAGGTACTCATAGGCGATGCGGTGCAGGTCCTCGGGCCCGCGCAGGATGCGCTGTTCCAGCGCGCGGAGGATGTGCAGCACGCCCTTCGGCTTCGCGTCGCGGCGGGCGAGGTCATCGACCTCCGCCTCGGTGTATCCCGCGCCCTGGCGCAGCGCCATCTCGCGCAGCGTCTCGATCCGGATGGCGCCGAGCAGGTGGACATGCAGTTCCACCTTCGGGATGGCGCGGCAGAAGGCGGCGATGTCCATCCCGCTCATCGCCGCCGCCACAGCCAGACGCCCGCGGTATCCGGCTCGCGCGCGATGCGTCCGGCCGCTTCCAGCCGGCGCAGATGGGCGAGCGTCTCGCCCAGCCCGAAGCCGAGGTTGCGCTGGTCGAGCGGCCGGCGGAACAGCGACGGCAGCAAGGCATGCGCGCTTGCCGGCGCGGCGCAGGCCTCCTCCAGCGCCGCAAGCCTTTGCTCATGGTGCGCGGCCAGCGCATCGAGCCTCGCATGCAGCCCGCGGAAGGGCTCGCCATGCGAAGGCAGCACGAGCGTTTCCTCGGGCAGGTCACGGAAGCGGTCTAGCGAGGCGAGAAAGGCGCCGAGTGGATCGCCCATCGGCTCTCCCGCATGGAGCCCGACATAGGGCGAGATGCGCGGCAGGATCTGGTCCGCGGCGACCAGAACGCGGTCCTCGGCGCAGTACAGGCAGGCCATGTCGGGCGCATGCCCCTGGCCGGTGATGACGCGCCAAGCTCGCTCGCCGATGCGCAGAACCTCGCCATCCGCGATGCAGCGGAAGGCGCGCGGCAGCGGCGCGACGGATCGGACATAGAGCGGTCCGCGGCCGCGCAGGAAGGCGACGTAGTCGTCCGGCGCGCCGGCCAGCCGTGCGAATTCCGCCTGGTGGGCGATCATCTCCTCGCCCGTGTCGAACCACAGCGCGCGCGCCTGCAGCCATTCGATGCGCGTCATCATCGGCGCGACGCCGTGTCCCTCGGCGAGCCAGCCCATCAGGCCGGCATGGTCCGGGTGGAAATGCGTGACGAGCAGGGCGGAGAGCGGCCGCCCCCCGAAGGCCGCGCCCCCCAGAGCCGCGGTCCAGTTGCCCCGCGTTTCGTCATTCGCGACGCCAGCATCGATGGCGAGCCAGCCGCCCTCATGCTCCAGCAGCCAGGCGTTCACGTGGTGCGGCGGGAAGGGCAGGGGGAAGCGTAGCCAGCGCAGGCCGGGCAGGATCTCCTGCGCGATGCCGGGCGGGGGGATTTGTATGTCCATGGACCGCCAGCGTGGCGCGGCGGGGCGGGGGGCTCAATCCCCGCCGGCGCATGGCGCCGCCGCGTGGCGGTCAGGCGTAGGATGCGCCGTCGCGCACGGACCCGTCCGGATGCTCGATGCGGAAGCCGCCATCGGGTGCGACGACGAGCACCGGGCCGCGGAACGCCTCGCCATCGAGCATCCGCTGGTAGCCCTCGGCCGACAGGTACTGGGTCAGCACCGGGCCGCGCGCCTCGCAACCGAGGGCGCGGGCCAGCGCCATCAGCAAGCGGTAGCCGCGGCCGGTCGTGATGCTGGTCCGGCTTCCCGTCGTGCCCCAGCCTGACTCCAGCGTGCCGTCCTTGTTCCATTTGTCCGCCCCCGCGTTTGCGGCGGCTGTGCAGGCGAAGCAGCGGACGGAGGAGAGCGGTCCGCCCCGCATGCGGCTCCGCAGGGGCGAAAAGTCATGCGCCGTATGCTCGTTGAGGCCGAGGCCCATCTGCAGCGCGCCGGGCGCGCCGTGCGCGACGAGCGTCAGGGTCGAGATGGGCGAGTCCCCCGCCGCGCTGCGGGCGCGGAGCGCGATCTCCAGGATCATCTCGCCTTGTTCGGCGGCCATCCCCCGCAACCCGCGGATGGCGATGAAGTCGAGCATGCGGCTCGATTGCGGCGCGCGGCGGTCGACGATGAACAGGTTGGTCATGTGCGTGGCTCCGGGCGCCCCCAGGCCGGCTCAATCCAACAGCGCTTTCCGGAACGATGCAAGAGCGGATCTGTCCAGACCGAGCCCTTCCGCCGCCAGGCCCTCGATGCCCCCGAAGCGCGCGAGGGCGGCATCGAGCGCGGCCTCCAGCAGCGCCGGGTGGGTCGATAGGATGGCCTCCGCCGCTGCGGGCGGCGTGCCTGGCGGCAGCGGATGGTCGCGCCGCCAGAGCCGGTCCGTCGCCACGTAGTCCGCCATGACGGTCTCGCGGTCCGCCCCGAGCACGGTGAGCACCAGGGCCGCGCCGATGCCTGTCCGGTCCTTGCCCGCGGAGCAGTGGAACAGCAGCGGCCGCCGCGCGTCCTGCATCAGCAGCGCGAACAGGCTCCGATAGGCGGGCAGGTGGTCCGAGACATAGGCGAGATAGGCTTGCCGCAGCAGTTCGACGGCGCCTTCGCCCGTCGCCGCGCCGCGCTCGAGCATGTCGCGCAGCGAGGCACCGACAAAGGGTTCGATCGGCAGCGGATGCGCCTGCGCCCCCGGCGGCAGGCGGGACGGGGCGCGCGCGGCTTCCCGTTCGCCGCGCAGGTCGCAGACCGTCGCGATGCCGGCTTCCGCCAGCCGGCCGAGATCGGCCTCCGTCAGCCCATGCAGCGCCGCCGAGCGCCAGACCATCCCCTGCCGCACCCGCCGCCCGTCCGCGACGCGCCAGCCGCCGAGGTCTCGGACATTGGAGGCACCGTCGAGCGGCAGGCAGAAGGGCAGGTTCTGGTTCATGGCGCGACTATCGCGCGCCGCGATCCGCCTGCCCATTGCCCGCGCGCGCGATAAGGCCGAACCTGCGCGCCAGCCGCCACGCTTGAAGGGGCGCCGAGGAAACGTGACCATCGCCGCCATCGATTGCGACCTGCATCCCGCCGTGCCCGGCGTCGCGGCGCTGCTGCCATACATGGATGAATACTGGCGCCACACGCTGGTCGAGCGCGGGATCGAGGCGCTGGAAAGCGCCTCCTACCCCCCCAATGCACCGAGTTCCGTGCGCGCGGACTGGCGCGGAGCGAAGGGGCAGCCGCCGTCCGATGTCGGCGCCCTCCAGGCGCAGGCGCTGGACCGCTGGGGGACGGGGGCGGGGATCCTGAACCCGCTGTTTCCAGTACAGCTGCCCTTCAGCCGCGACATGTCGGCCGCCATGGCGCGCGCCGTGAACGACTGGGTGCGCGCCGAATGGCTCGACCGCGACGCCCGGCTGCGCGCTTCCATCCTGCTGCCCAACGGCGTGGAGGAGGCGTTGGCGGAAATCGAGCGCCTCGCGCCCGACACCCGCTTCGTGCAGGGCCTGGTGCTCTGCATGGGCGAGATCCCGCTCGGCCGGCGGGAATGGTGGCCGGTGCATGCGGCGCTCGAACGGCACGGGCTGCCGCTCGGCATCCATGCCGGCAGCGCCTGGCGGCACCCGCCGACCTCCGTCGGCTGGCCGTCCTGGTATGTCGAGGAATACGCGGCGAATTCGTTGGGCTTCCAGGCGAGCCTCGCCTCGCTTCTCACCGAGGGCGTGCTCGGGAAGTTCCCCGGGCTCAAGGTCGTGCTGATCGAAAGCGGCGTCTCCTGGCTGCCGGGGTTCCTCTGGCGGCTGACCAAGGGCTGGAAGGGCGTGCGCTTCGAGATCCCCTGGGTCGATCGCCCGCCATCGGAGATCGTCCGTGACCAGGTCCGCCTGACGATCCGCCCCTTCGACGCGCCGGAGGACGGGGAGACGGTGGCCCGCATGCTCGACCATCTCCGCTCGGATGAGATGCTGCTGTGGGCAACCGACTGGCCGCACGCGCATTTCGAGGGCGACGCGACCGTCCCGGCCGGCCTGCCGGCGGGTCTGCTGCCGAAGATCATGGTGAAGAACCCCCGCGCCACCTATGCTCGGCTCAGGGAAGGAGGCAGCGCATGAACCTCATCCGCCCGATCGCGTCCCCGGGTCGCCCGGCCGCCGCGACGCTCGGCCTCGTCGATGTCGACATCCATCCGCGGGTGCGGGACCTGTCGGAATTCCGCCCCTTCCTGAGCGAGGCCGCCTGGCACCGCCTGGTGACCTACGGCATCCATGCGCGGCACGGCTTCCACAAGGGCTATCCCTTCCCGAAGGCGGCGCCGCTCGCCTGCCGGCGGGATGCCTGGCCGCCGGGCGGCGGGCCGCCGGCCTCGGACCTGCCCTTCCTGCGGGAGCAACTCCTCGACCGCTACGACATGGACATCGGCGTGCTGAACCCGCTGCAGCCTTCGGGACAGGGGGACGTGAACGACGGGCTGTCGGTGGCACTCGCCCGCGCCGTGAACGAATGGCAGGTCGAGCACTGGCTGCGGCATGAGGACCGGCTGCGCGGCTCGATCGTCGTCCCCTATGAGGACGGCGCGGCATCCGTCGAGGAAATCCGCCGCTGGGCGGGCGATCCGCGTTTCTGCCAGGTGCTGCTGATGAGCCGCACGAGCGAGCCGCTCGGCCGTCAGCGCTACTGGCCGATATGGCAGGCGGCGGCGGAAGCGGGCCTGCCGGTCGGCATCCACGCCTTCGGCTATTCGGGCCACGCGATGACGAATGGCGGCTGGCCGTCCTTCTACGTGGAGGAAGTGCAGGAACACGCGACCAGCGCCCAGGCGCAGGTCAGTTCCATGGTGATAGAGGGCATCTTCGAGCGCTTTCCGTCGCTTCGCGTCATCATGATCGAATGCGGCTTCGCCTGGATGCCCTCGCTCGGCTGGCGGCTTGACGCCACCTGGAAGCGGCTGCGCGACGAAGTGCCGCATCTGAGACGCGCGCCGAGCGAATACCTGCGCGAGCACGTCTTCGTCTCGACCCAGCCGATCGAGGAACCCGACCGGCCCGAGCACCTGCTCGACACGATCGAGTGGATCGGCTGGGACCGGATCCTGTTCGCCTCGGACTATCCGCACTGGGATTTCGACGATCCCCGACTCGCCATCCCCTCGACCATCCCCGAGGCCAAGCGCGCCCTGATCTATGGCGGCAACGCCCGCCACCTCTACCGCCGCTGATGGCGCGGCACGTCGTCGCGCCGGTCGCCGAGATTCCCCCCGGCGGCCGCAAGGTGGTGGAGGCGGACGGCAAGCGGATCATCATCTTCAACCTCTCGGGGGAATTCTTCGCCCTGCTGGACCGCTGCCCGCACCAGGGCGGGCCGCTGTCCGGCGGCATCCTGTGCGGGCTGACCCAATCCGATGCGCCGGGCACCTATCGCTTCTCGCGTGCCGGGGAGTTCATCCGCTGCCCCTGGCATCAGTGGGAGTTCGACATCCGCACGGGAAAATCCTGGTTCGATCCGCGCCGGACCAAGGTGCGGCCCTTCCCGGCCGCGGTCGCCACCGGCGCCGAACTGGCCGAGGGCCCCTATGTCGCGGAGACCTTCCCGGTGCTCGTCGAAGACGCCTACGTGGTCCTTGAGGCCTGAACCGCTTCACCGACGCGGCGCTTGCGCGGCCGCAAGGTGATCCCCGCCACGGCGAAGCCATTCTCCCGCATGATCCTTCCTGCCTAGAGTGGCGGAGGGGCGCGGGGATCGGCCGCGCCGCCGCAGCCTTCCGTCCGGAGCCGACGACACGATGGCGAGCCCGCGCTTCATCCTGAAGACCGACCTCACGGGACTTGAGCCCGTCGCCATGGGCGGCGCCGCGGTGCTGGACGCCGATGCGCGGCTCCGCGCCCTGCTCGGGCCCGAGCGCGCGGCGCTGTTCGCCGAACCTGTCGTCACCTGGGGCAATGGGCGCAACCCGGGCTCGGTCTCCTGGTATGCGGAGGCGGCCGGTGACCCCGTCCCGCTCTCCGCCCTGCCGCCCGCGCGCCGCGCGGCGGTCGAAGCCCGGCTTGGGGCCGAACTCGCCGCGCTCGCGCCGCTGATGGGCGACCCGTTGCTGCGTGGCGCGCTCGTCCTCGCCGGTCCCGATTCGATCCTGGCGCTGGAAGACCAGCCGCTGATCACCGGCTGGGGCCTCGCCCCGGCGGGCGCGCTGCGCGACCCGGCGAGCCGCGCGCAGCATCTGCGCGCCGTCTATGGCGCGCCGGATCCGGAG
>NZ_JACADQ010000114.1 GCF_016106015.1 Neoroseomonas rubea | reverse complement strand
CGTCCTCGCCGCCGTGCTGAACCGCCCCGGCAGCCTGGGGCCGGAGGCCGGCAAGCGGTCCCGCGGCGAATTGCCGCTCGCGGCCGCCGGCGCCGCCACGGCGCAGGAAGCCGCCGCGGGCATCGCCGACCTGCCCGCCGCCGCCTGGCGGCCCTTCAACATGGTGATCGCCGACCGCCACGCCGCCTTCTTCCTGCGCGGGCTGGGCGACGGCGCGATCGAGGCGCAGCCACTGGCCGAAGGGCTGTCGATGGTCACCGCGCACGACCCGAACGACCCGACCAGCCCACGCACCCGCCGCCATCTGCCCCGCTTCCGCGCCACCCCGCCGCCTGACCCCGCCGAAGGCTGGGACCGCTGGGCCGACCTGCTCGCGGATTCGGCGTTCGACCCCGAGATCGGCCCGGCCGAGACGCTGAACGTTCCGCCGATGGGCGGCTTCGGCACGGTCTGCTCCAGCCTGCTCGCCCTCGGCCATGACGGCGCGCGGCGCTGGATGTTCTGCGCCGGCGCGCCGGGCTCCGCGCCCTTCCGCCCGGTGGATCTGCCGTCCCCCGCCTGACGCCGGGCTGCCTCTCGTCGCGGGCGATGGCCCTGCCGGGGCGCGCTTGCTATATGCCGCCCTCCCCCGCCGGGCGGCGTCCGTCCCGACGGTTCGAAGGATTCCTCCCGCCATGGCGCGACGCCGACAACTCTACGAGGGCAAGGCCAAGATCCTGTTCGAGGGCCCGGAACCCGGCACCCTGGTCCAGTACTTCAAGGACGACGCCACCGCCTTCAACGCCCAGAAGAAGGGCACCATCACCGGCAAGGGCGTTCTCAACAACCGCATCAGCGAATACCTGATGACGCGCCTCGCCGAGATCGGCGTGCCGACGCACTTCATCCGGCGGCTGAACATGCGCGAGCAGCTGATCCGCGAGGTCGAGATCATCCCGCTCGAGGTCGTGGTGCGCAACGTCGCGGCGGGCTCCCTCTCCTCCCGCCTCGGCATTCCCGAAGGCCAGCGCCTGCCGCGCTCGATCATCGAGTACTACTACAAGAACGACCAGCTCGGAGACCCGATGGTCGCCGAGGAGCACATCACCTGCTTCGGCTGGGCAAGCACCCAGGACCTCGACGACATGGTCGCGCTCACGCTCCGCGTGAACGACTTCCTCACCGGCCTCTTCCTCGGCGTCGGCATCACGCTCGTCGACTTCAAGCTGGAATTCGGCCGGCTGTGGGAGAACGAGGAGATGCGCATCGTCCTCGCCGACGAGATCTCCCCCGACAATTGCCGGCTGTGGGATGCCAAGACCGGCGAGAAGATGGACAAGGACCGCTTCCGCCGCGACCTCGGCAAGGTCGAGGAAGGCTACCAGGAAGTCGCCCGCCGACTCGGCATCCTGCCCGAAGCCGGCCCGCGCGACATGACCGGGCCGGAGAGCATGCAATGACATCCGGTCGTCGCAGGGCGGAACGCAATGGGGGCAACGGAGACGTGAATTGGGTGCGCTCGTCATGAAGGCGCGGGTCTACGTCATGCCCAAGGCCGGCGTGCTCGACCCGCAGGGCAAGGCCATCTCCCACGCGCTCGAAGGGCTCGGCTTCGGCGGCGTCAACGACGTGCGCGCGGGCAAGGTCATCGAACTCGACCTGGCCGAGACCGACCCCGCCCGCGCGAAGGCCGCGGCCGAGGAGATGGCCCGCCGCCTGCTCGCCAACACCGTGATCGAATCCTTCCGCGTCGAGATCGCCTGACATGACCAAGGCGAGCCTCCTCGCCATGGCGGTGCTCACCGTCCTGATCGCGATGGGGCTGCGCTGGCGGGAGGACCGGATGGCGGCGCAGCCGCGCCTGGGGCTCGCCGCCCGCGGCAAGCGCACGGTGAACCGCTGGGTGACGGCCGCCGCCATCGCCACGGCCGCGACTCTCCTCATCATGGGCGGGCTGCACTGGCTGCGCCTGTCCATCGGCTGACCGCAGGAACCCGCCCATGAAGGCCGCCATCGTCACCTTCCCCGGCACCAACCGCGAACGCGACATGCGGCTCGCGCTCAAGCGCGCGACCGGCCGCGACCCGGCGATGCTGTTCCATCGGGACGCGCTGCCGGGCGGGCTCGACCTGGTGGTCCTGCCGGGCGGCTTTTCCTACGGCGACTACCTGCGATGCGGCGCCATGGCCGCGCAATCGCCCATCATGCGCGACGTGAAGGACTTCGCGGCGAAAGGCGGCCACGTGCTGGGCGTGTGCAACGGCTTCCAGATCCTGATCGAGGCCGGCCTGCTGCCGGGCGGGCTGCTGCGCAACCACACGCTCCGCTTCCTGTCCATGGACTGCACGCTGCGCGTGGAACGCTCCGGCACGGCCTTCACCAGCCGCTGGCAGAAGGGGGCGACCTTCCGCGCGCCGATGGCGCATGGGGACGGCAACTACTTCGCCGACGACGCGACGCTCGACCGGCTGGAAGGCGAAGGGCTCGTCGCCTTCCGCTACGTGGACGAGCGCGGGGAGGCGACGGAAGCGGCGAACCGCAACGGGTCGGTGCGGAACATCGCGGGGATCCTGTCGCCGAACCTGCGGGTGTGCGGGCTGATGCCGCACCCGGAGGACCTCGTCGACGATCTGATGGGCGGGACGGACGGGCTGCCGATGTTCGAAAGCCTGGCCGAGGCCTTCGCGGCGGCGTGACCCGAAGACGCAGGGGCGCTGCCCCTGCACCCCGGCAGGAAACTGAGTTTCCTGCACCTTCCGAACCCGTCAGCCCTGCCCGCCGAGTCGGGCGGGATCTCAAGGCAGCGGCGCAGGATAGGAAAACTTGACTATTTTGTTCCGCCTCCGCATCTTTCCCCCATGCCCGACCTCACCCCCCTCCAATTCCACGCCCTCCTCCCCTTCATCCTCCCCCGCTCTCCCCAGGGCCGCCGCATCTCGGATCTGCGCGAACGCATGAACGCCATCTTCCACATGGCCTCCGGCGCCGATCCCTGGCGCTGCCTCCCCGAACGCTACGGCAAGGCGGACACGGTCTGCCGCTACTTCCGCCGCCTGACCAAGGCGGGGCTATGGGAAAGGCTGCTCGAAGCGCTCAAGGACAGCAATCCCACACACCCCCTGTGGGAGATCGCCAAGGGAATCTTTCGCGCGTGCCGCCGCGCCGTCCGGCTGCGCGGGCTGCGCTTCATCATGCTCATCCGCCGCCTCGGCTTCATCGACGCGCTGAACGGCCCGCCGGACAAGGTGCCGAACCCCGCAATCGCCATCTGGCTGAAGCGCTTCCAGATGCCCCCGACGCCGACCGGCCGGCTTCAGGAAGAAATCTTCCTCGACATCCTCCGCCTGCTGAAGCGCCTGCACCGCAAGGCCGGCGGCGTCATGCGCCTGCCGCGCGCCACGCGCCTGGCCTGGTCGTGACGGCGCCTCTGGACAGCGGGCGCGACGGTGCCGACAAGGCGCCATGACCGCTGCCGCCCCCGCCCCGCTCGACCCCGCCCGCGCCACCCAGCTCGCGGCCGAATTCGGCCTCAAGCCGGATGAGTACCAGCGCGCGCTCGCCATCCTCGGCCGCACGCCGTCGCTGACCGAGCTCGGCATCTTCTCGGTCATGTGGTCGGAGCACTGCTCCTACAAATCCTCCCGCGTCTGGCTGCGCGAACTGCCCACCAAGGCGCCCTGGGTCATCCAGGGGCCGGGCGAGAATGCCGGCGTCATCGCGATCGGGGATGGGCTCGCCGCCGTCTTCAAGATGGAAAGCCACAACCATCCGAGCTGGATCGAGCCCTACAACGGCGCGGCGACCGGCGTGGGCGGCATCCTGCGCGATGTCTTCACCATGGGCGCGCGGCCGATCGCGAACCTCAACGCGCTCCGCTTCGGCAGCCCCGACGCGCCGCGCATGAAACAGGTGATCGACGGCGTGGTGCGCGGCATCGGCGGCTACGGCAATTGCGTGGGCGTCCCCACCGTGGGCGGGGAAGTGAATTTCCATCCCGCCTACAACGGCAACCCGCTGGTCAATGCCATGACGGTCGGCATCGCGAAGGCCGACCGCATCTTCACCGCGGCCGCGACCGGCGTCGGCAACCCGGTCGTCTATGTCGGGTCCAAGACCGGGCGGGACGGCATCCATGGCGCGACCATGTCATCCGCCGAGTTCAGCGCCGACAGCGAGGAGAAGCGCCCCACCGTCCAGATCGGCGACCCCTTCGCCGAAAAGCTGCTGATTGAGGCCTGCATGGAGCTGATGGCGACCGACGCCATCGTCGCCATCCAGGACATGGGCGCGGCGGGCCTCACCAGCTCCGGCGTCGAGATGGCCGGCAAGGGCGGCATGGGCGTCGAGCTCGTGCTGGACCACGTGCCCCAGCGCGAAGAAGGCATGACGGCCTATGAGATGATGCTGAGCGAGAGCCAGGAGCGGATGCTCATGGTCCTCAAGCCCGGCCGGGAAGCCGAGGCCGAGGCGATCTTCCGCAAGTGGGAACTCGACTTCGCCGTCATCGGCCACCTGACCGATACGGGGCGCATCGTCATCCGCCACAAGGGGCAAATCGAGGCCGACATCCCGCTCGCGCCGCTCGAATCCGAAGCGCCGCTCTATCGCCGCCCGACGGAGGAGACGCCGAAGCAGCCGGTGCTGGACGCGACGACGGTCGCCGACCCGATCGGCATCGCGCCGGCGCTGCTGCGCCTCGTCGCCTGCCCGGACCTCTGTTCCCGCCGCTGGATCTGGGACCAGTACGACAGCTTGGTGAACGGCCAGACGGTCAAGCGCCCCGGCGCGGCGGATGCGGCGATCGTGCGGATCGAGGACCATGACCGCGCGCTCGCCATGACGACCGATTGCACGCCGCGCTACGTCGTGGCGGACCCCGAGGAAGGCGGCAAGCAGGCGGTGGCCGAGGCTTGGCGCAACATCACCGCGACGGGCGCGCTGCCTCTCGCGATCACCGACAACATGAACTTCGGCAATCCGGAGAAGCCGCGGATCATGGGGCAGTTCGCCGCCGCCGTGCGCGGCATGGCGGCCGCCTGCACCGCGCTCGACTTCCCGGTCATCAGCGGGAACGTCTCGCTCTACAACGAGACGGAAGGCCGCGCGATCCTGCCCACGCCGGCGATCGGCGGCGTCGGCGTGCTCGACGATGCGCGGCAGGCGATCGGCCTCGGCCTGCCCGCGCATGCCGACCTGGTGCTGCTGGGGGAAACGAAGGGCTGGCTCGGCCAGTCGATCTGGCTGCGGGAAGTGGCGGGGCGGGAGGACGGCGCGCCGCCGCCGGTGGATCTCGCCGCCGAGCGCAGGGCCGGGGATTTTGTCCGCGGACGCATCCTCGCGGGGGAGGTGCTGGCCTGCCACGATTGCGCCGATGGCGGGCTGCTCGTGACGGTGGCCGAGATGGCGATGGAGACGGGAATCGGCGCGACCCTGGCCCCGGCGCCCGAGGGCGAGCCGGAGCACGCCTTCTGGTTCGGGGAGGACCAGGGCCGCTACGTGTTGGCCTTGGCCGATGCCGCGCCGCTGCTGGCGGCGGCGGCGGCGGCGGGCGTGCCGGCGATGCGGCTCGGCCGGTCGGGCGGCGGGGACTTGGTTCTCGCCGGCGGCCGGTCCATATCGGTGGCAGCGCTGCGGGGGGCGCATGAAGCCACCCTCCCCGCGCTGATGCAGGGGAGGCAGGTCTGATGGCGATGCAACCGGCGGAGATCGAGGCGCTGATCAAGGCGGCGCTCCCCGATGCCGAGGTGACCATCGAGGACCTGGCCGGGGATGGCGACCACTACGCCGCGAAAGTGGTCTCCGAGGCGTTCCGCGGCCTCTCCCGCGTCAAGCAGCACCAGATCGTCTACGCTGCGCTGCAGGGCCGCATGGGCGGCGTGCTGCATGCGCTGGCCCTGCAGACCTCAGCCCCGGAACAGGACCCCGTGCGATGAGCAACCCGACCTTCGACCGCATCCAGGCCGACATCACCGAGAACCCGGTGGTGCTCTTCATGAAGGGGACGCCCGTATTCCCTCAGTGCGGCTTCTCGGCCCGCGTCGTGCAGATCCTCAGCCACATGGGCGTTCCCTTCAAGGGCGTGAACGTGCTGGAGGACATGGAGATCCGTGAAGGCATCAAGTCCTTCACCAACTGGCCGACCATTCCCCAGCTGTATGTGAAGGGCGAGTTCGTCGGCGGCTGCGACATCGTGATGGAGATGTTCCAGTCGGGCGAGCTCTCGACCCTGCTGAACGAGAAGGGCGTGGCCCACAAGGCCGAGGCCTGAAGCGAAGTCCGGGACCGTGCCCCACGGCGCGGTCCCGGGCTCCCTGGCGGGTTCGTCCGGATACGGCCTCAGCGCCCCGTCAGTCGCGCGATGTTGATGGCCCGGGCATAGGCGAGCTTCGCCTCGGCCGGCGCGTCCCCCTGGACCTGCACCAGGATGCGGTTGTCCACCAGCATCTGGATGTTCCCGTCATTCGCCTGGATGGCGCGCTGTTCGCCCACGCGCACCAGCCGCCCCATCGCCCCGGCCAGCATCGGGTTGGCCAGCACGGCGCCGAGCTGGGCGATCATCGGGTTGTCGCTCATCACCTGGATCTCGACCGACTGCCCTTGCGCATTGGCGTAGCGGCGGGAGGCGGTGCTGCCGCCGAACAGCCCGGCGACGCCGGCGGCGGTCGACTGCGGCTCCTCCGCCGTCCAGCCCGGCAGCGCGGCGGGCAGCGCGCCGGCAAGCCCCTCGGCGGCACGCTGAGCGAGGAGTTGCAGGGCCTCCTGCAACGCGGTCTGCGCCGCGGGTATGCGGCCCGCGGCATAGGCGCGCTGCGCCTCGGCGATTGCGTCGGAGACCTCGTCGGCGCGCGCCGGCGCGACGGCAAGCATCGCGCCCAGCGCGGCGGTGAGAAGCATGGAACGTCGCATGGGGGGGCATCTCCGGCTTGGTTCGGCGAGCATAGCCGAGCCGCGCGCGCCGGCCGATTCCTCGAAGCCACAGCCCGTCGGCGCAGCGGCGATCAGGCGCGGGGGCCGGTCAGCCCTCGGCGCATTCGGCAAGGACGCGCAGTATCTCGGTGCCGTAGCGCTCGACGCGGGATCGTCCCATGCCCGGCACTTCATACAGCGCATCGATCGTGGAGGGCCTCCTGGACGCGATGCCGGCAAGCGTCCGGTCGTCCGCCACGACATAGGCCGGCACCGACTGCGCCTGCGCGACGCTTCGCCGCCAGGCCCGCAGCGCCTCGAAGCATGGCTCGCCGGACGCGGCGACGGGTTCGCTGGCGGTCGCGCGCCGGCTGGCCGGCTGCACGGCATCCTGACGGAGCATCACCGGTTCCTCCCCGCGCAGCACGGGGCGCGCGGCCTCGGTCGCGACGAGCTCGCCATGGTTCTCGACCGCGACATCGAGCGCGCCGCGCGCGACGAGCTGCCGCGCCACGCCCCGCCAAGCCGCATCGGGCAGGTCCTTGCCGATGCCGAAGGTCGGCAGCCGGTCATGGGCGAACTGCGCCACCTTGTCCGTCAGCCGCCCGCGCAGCACGTCGACCACATGGCCCACGCCGAAGCGCTGGCCTGTGCGCACCACGGCGGAGAGGAGCTTCTGCGCGGCGACCGTGCCATCGACCAGGCGCGGCGGGTTGCGGCAGACATCGCAGGCGCCGCACGCGGGTTGTGCCGGCTCCTCGCCGAAGCAGCGAAGCAGCAGCGCACGGCGGCAGGTCGCCGCTTCGGCGATCGCGATCATGGCGTCCAGCCGGCTGCGCTCCACGCGCTTCTGCTCGTCGCCCGCCGGGCTTTCGGCGATGCGGTGCCGGGCGATGGCGATGTCGCCTGCCCCGTACAGCAGCAGCGCCGTCGCCGGCAGCCCGTCGCGGCCGGAGCGGCCGATTTCCTGGTACCAGCTTTCGGGGCTGCGCGGCAGGTCGAGATGCGCCACCCAGCGGACATCGGGCCGGTCGATGCCCATGCCGAAGGCGATGGTCGCGGCCATGATCACGTCGTCACCGCGGGCGAAGCGGCGATGCGCGTCCCGCTTCGCCCCGGCATCCATGCCGGCATGGAAGGCGAGCGCGTCATGCCCGTCGGCGCGCAGCCATTCCGCCGTGCTCTCGGTTCGCGCGCGACTGCCGCAATAGACGATGCCGCAGCCGCCGACCTCACGGACCAGGCCGCGAAGCTGGGACCGCTCACTCTCCCGCGGCTCGGCGCGGATGAAGATGTTTGGCCGGTCGAAGGATGCGCGGAACACCGGCGCGTCACCAAGGCCGAGCTGCAGCCGGATGTCATCGACGGTGCGCGGATCGGCAGTCGCGGTCAGCGCGAGACGCGGCACGCCCGGAAAGCGCTCGCCCAGGACGCCGAGGCCGCGATACTCGGGGCGGAAGTGATGCCCCCACTGGCTGACGCAATGAGCCTCATCCACCGCGAAGAGGGCGATCGGCATCTCGTCCAGCCGCTGCAGCGTGCCATCGAGCGTCAGCCGTTCCGGGGACACATAGAGGAGCTTCAGCCGCCCGCCATGCAGGTCCCGGAGCACGGCGCGCGCTTCGTCGGGCGGCAGGTCGGAATGCAGCGCGGCGGCGGCGACACCCTGCTGGCGCAGCGCCGCGACCTGGTCCTCCATCAGCGCGATGAGCGGGGAGACGACGACGCCGACACCCGGGCGGCAGAGCGCGGGCACCTGGAAGCAGAGGCTCTTGCCGCCACCCGTCGGCATGAGCACGAGACCGGAGCCGCCTTCCGTCGCGTGGCGGATGATCTCCTCCTGCCGCCCGCGGAACGCTTCATGCCCGAAGACGCGGCGCAGCAGGTCGCGCGGATCCTCCATCGCGGCGCTCATCGCAACGCGCGCCCGCCTTGGGCCGCGTGCCCCGTGCGGCGACGTACCGGTTGCGGCAGCGCCAGGCCCCACCGGAGGCCCGCGACGCAGGCGTCTGGCGAGGAAAGGCGAGGCATCTGCGGCGACTCCGGCAAGGGCGGCGCGCCTTGGTCGCGCGAAGCGCTGTCCCGCGTCAACGCCCGGCCGGCCACCTCATCGCGAGCAGGCGGCCCCGCCGAGCACGCAGAACTTCGCGCAATGCGGATGGTTGAGCGAGACGGGCCGCGCCGCCTCCGCCAGGGTCGCCCCGACCTCGAAGCCAGGATCATGGGGCAGCAGCGTACAGGCGGTGAAGGCAGGCCGGTCGGCGCCGCGCCGCTTCACGAGCATCCGAGACGATGCGCACATCATCGACTCCGGCGACTTGCGCAGGATGCTCCAGCAGGCCTCGGTGATCTCCGGTACGTCGATGCCGGCATCCATCTCGGGGAAGAGCATCAGCGCCACGGCGTCGGCCGCATCCACGGCAATTCCGTGCGCTGTGAAGAGCGCCGCATAGCCCGCCCGCATCGCCGCCTCGTCGCCGGCGCCGAAGCCGGCGCGGCCGGCGACATGGATCTGGAAGCCGCCCTCGGCGAGCCAGCGGAGCCCCTCCATCGTCTTCGCGAAGGTGCCCTCCCCCCGCTCGAGGTCGTGCAGCGCCGCCTCATGGTGATCGAGGGAGACCCTGATCGTCAGCCGCTCGCCGAATGCTTCGCGCAGCGCCAGCAGCGCGGCCGCATGGTTCATCATCGGCTTCATGGCGTTGGTCAGCACCAGCGCGCGCAAGCCGCGGCCCATCACGTCGCGCAGCATCACCGGAAGGTCGCGGTTCAGGAAGGGTTCGCCTCCGGTGAAGCCGACCTCCTCGAGTGGCGCCCGCAGCGCCGCGGCCTCGTCCAGCGCAGCCCCGACCTCGGCGGCCGAGACATAGACCAGCGCATCGTTGCGCGGGCTGCTCTCGATGTAGCAGTTGCGGCAGGTGATGTTGCAGAGGGTTCCGGTGTTCACCCAGAGCGTCCGCAACCCTCCGAAGGCCACGACCGCGCGCCGTTCGCCCTTCGCCGTGATCGCCGGGTCGCGGAACTTCGCTGGGTCCAGCCGGCGCGGCAGGGTGGTCGAGAGGTTGCTCATCGCGATATCTCAGCTAGCTGTGGTCGCCTTGATCCGACGCAAGGACCGTCGCCGCCACCCTTCCTAGAAACGTGACGTCCGGTCTGGACGGGCGGCGTCCTGCCGGGCCTCTTCGCAGCAAGGGAGAGTGTCATGGTTCCTCGTATGCCTGTCCCACGTTCGGAGTCTTCGCCGGACCTGTTCGGGACGTTACAGCGGGAAGTGAATCGGGTCTTCGACCAGATGTTCGGCGGCGCGCTTGCGCCGGCCGCGGGCTTCGCGCCGTCTGTCGAGATGAAGGAGACGGCGCAGGGCGTCTCGGTCACGGCCGAATTGCCGGGGCTCGAGGAGAAGGACATCGAGATTTCCCTCGATGGCGACCTGCTGACCTTGTCGGGCGAGAAGCGCGCCGAGACGACCGAGGAGAAGGAAGGCGTCCACATCTCCGAACGCAGCTACGGCAGTTTCCGCCGCACGCTGCGCCTGCCCTGGTCGCCCGATCCGGCGAAGGTGGCCGCCACCTTCGAGAAGGGCGTCCTGAGCGTGACCCTGCCCCGGCCGGCGGAGGCCAAGCCGACCGTGAACCGAATCCCGATCGCGGGCGCGAGCGCCAAACCGGCGGGCTGAGCCTCGCCTAACCGGCGGCCGCGATCGCTCGGCCGCCGACCAGGCGGAGGATCCGGCTTGGCCGCTCCACGCCCGTCAGGTGATGCAGGATCAGGATGACGCTGCGCCCTGCGGTCGCTTCATCGAGCGTCTGGAGAAAGGCGCGTTCCGTATCGGCATCGAGCCCCGCGGCCGGTTCATCCAGGATGAGCACCGGCGCGGGGGAGAGCAGCGTGCGCGCGAGCGCGAGACGTCGCGCCTGCCCGCCCGAAAAGCGCAGCCCCCCTTCCCCGCATTGTGTCTCGAGACCCTCCGGCAGTCCCCGCACCAGTTCGCCCACCTGCGCCCGGTCGAGCGCCTTCCACAGCTCGGTCTCGGTCGCCTCCGGGGCGGCGAGGCGGAGGTTGGCAGCGATGCTGTCGTCGAACAGCCGCGCATCCTGGGTCAGCCAGGCGACCCGCCGGCGCAGCTCGGCCGCCGGCAGGTCGGCGATGTCGACCCCACCCAGCGTGATACGGCCTTGCTGCGGGGCGGCAAATTTCAGCAGCAGCGCGGCGAGCGTCGACTTCCCCGCGCCCGAAGGCCCAAGCAGCGCGATGCGCGCGCCCTCGGGCACGTCGAGATCGAGCCCCTCGAAGACTGCAGGGCGGTCGGGCGCCCAGGCGAATCCTACGCCCGCGATGCGGATCGCATGGCCGGTGGGCGCCGCGGCGGGCCGGGCGGGTTCGGCCACCGGCGCAGGCGCGTCCGCCGCCTCGAACAGGCGCCGCGCGCCGGCGGCGG
>NZ_JACADQ010000113.1 GCF_016106015.1 Neoroseomonas rubea | reverse complement strand
GCGGCGGCCGGCGGCCCGGCCACCGGCTGCTGCACCTGGCCGAGACCCTCGGCGTCAGCCCCGCGCCGCGCCCCGTCGCCTGGTTCGGGCCGGCCGAGGCGGCGCGGGCGGAAAGCCTGCTGCCGAGCGGCCCGCCCTGGCTCGCCCTTGGTCCGACCGCGAACTGGGCGCGAAAAGTCTGGCCGTCGGACCGCTTCGTGACGCTCGCACGGCTGCTCACCGGCCCTGGCGGCGCGCTTGAGGGGGCACGCATCGTCATCCTCGGCGGCCCAGGGGACCAGGAACGCGCCATGGCCGCGCCGGTGCTCGCCGCGCTGCCCGAGGCCGCAGACCTGCTCGGCGTGCTCGACCTGCCCGAGGCCGCCGCCGTCCTCGCCCGCTGCGCGCTGTTCGTCGGCAATGATTCCGGGCTGATGCACCTCTCGGCCGCGACGGGCACGGCCACCATCGGCCTGTTCGGCCCGACGCCAGCGGCCGAATACGCCCCGGTCGGCGCGCGCGCCCAGGCGGTGCTGGCCAAGGGCCCGCCGGGGGCGGCGCCGATGGGCGCGCTTTCCGCCACCCGCGTGGCCGACGCCGCCGCTGTGTTGCTCGCGCGGCCCGACCCGGTTCCTCTCGGGGAGGAGGCGGCATGAGCGCGCCGCGCCTGTCCGCCCTGATCGTTGCCCGGAACGAGCAGGATCGCCTGCCCGACTGCCTCGCCTCCGTCGCGTTCGCCGACGAGGTCGTCGTCGTGCTCGACCGCAGCACCGACCGCAGCGCGGAGATCGCCGGCGCGGCCGGCGCCCGCATCCTCGAAGGCGCCTGGGAACTGGAAGGGGATCGGCGCAACGCCGGCATCGCCGCCTGCAGCGGCGACTGGATCCTGGAAGTCGATGCCGATGAGCGCGTCGACGCCGCGCTGGCCAAGGCCGTGCGCGCGACCATCACGACGAGCCGCCACGCCTGGCACCAGGTGCCCGTGGACAACTACGTGGGCGAGAGGCTGATCCGGCACGGCTGGGCGGGGTCCTTCGGCACCACCTCCGTCCCGCGCCTGTTCCGCCGGGGTGCGAAGCGCTGGCGGGCGCAGCGGGTGCATCCGGGGCTCGACTGGACGGGCGAGGAGGGGCCGAAGATCACGGACGGGGCGCTGGTCCATCTGGTCGACCGCGACATTTCCGACATGCTGCGCCGGCTCGACAAGTATTCCTCGGCCAAGGCGGCGGACCTGATCGCGAGCGGCAACATCGGCTCGCTCGGCAACAACCTCCGCCGCTTCGTCATGCGCGGCTTCAAGTCCTACGTCTCCCGCAAGGGGTACAAGGAAGGCGCATGGGGCATCCTGCTCGCCTTCTGCACCGGCGCCTTCCCGCTGCTCGCCTACCTCAAGGCGCGGCTCGAACCCGGCAGGCACGGCGGATGAGGGTCGCGCAGGTGATGGCCGGCGCGCGGCACGGCGGCGCGGAGGGGTTCTTCGAACGCCTCTGCCTCGGCCTTCACGCGGCGGGGGAGGATGTCCTGCCGGTCATCCGCCGCGACGATGAACGCGCCGAGCGGCTGCGCATGGGCGGGCTCGCGCCGGTCGAACTTGGCTTCGGCGGCATGCTCGACGTTCTGACCGGCCCGCGGCTGAAGCGCGCGCTCGTGGGCTTCGCGCCCGATGTCGTCGTTGCCTGGATGAACCGCGCCGCGCGCTTCGCGCCCAAAGGTCCCTGGACGCTGGTCGGGCGCCTCGGCGGCTATTACGACCTGAAATACTATCGGCGCTGCGATCACCTGGTCGGCAACACGCGCGACATCGTCCGCTGGATCGTCGCGCAGGGCTGGCCGGCGGCGCGCGTCCACCACCTGCCGAACTTCGTCGATGACCTCGCCGGGACCGCGCCCGCGCATCTGCCCGGGGCGCAGCGCCTGCTCGCCATGGGGCGGCTGCATCGCAACAAGGGGTTCGACGTGGCGCTGCGCGCACTGGCGCTGCTGCCCGGCGCGCATCTGTCCATCGCAGGGGACGGGCCGGAGCGCGCGGCGCTCGAAGCCCTGGCGCGCGACCTCGGCGTGGCCGACCGCGTCGCCTTCCTCGGCTGGCGGCGGGACGTGGGCGCGCTGCTCGCGGGCAGCGATATCTTCGTCTGCTCCTCCCGCCATGAACCCCTGGGCAACATCGTGCTGGAAGCATGGTCCGCCGCGCGGCCGGTCGTCGCGGCGGCCGCGCAGGGGCCGTCCGAACTGATCGAGGACGGCGAGACCGGGCTGCTCGTGCAGGTCGAGGATGCGGCAGCACTCGCCCAGGTGGTCGGCGCATTGCTCGCTGACCCGCAGCGCGCCGCGCGGCTTGCGCAGGCGGGGCGGGCGGCCTTTGTGCGGGACTTCGCGGAAGCCGCGGTCATCGCGCGGTGGCAGGCCTTCCTCGCCGCAATCGCCCCCGCGGCGCGGGCGGCCTGACGCGATGTGCGGGATCGCGGGCCTCGCGCTCAAGCCTGGCATTGTGCCCGACCCGCGCGTGCTGGAAGCGTTGACGGCGGCCCTCGCCCATCGGGGCCCGGACGGGCACGGGCACCATGTCGCGGGCCATGTCGCGCTCGCCCATACGCGGCTCGCCATCATCGACCTCGCCACCGGCGACCAGCCACTCTTTGCCGGACCGGCGGCGCTCGTCGGCAATGGGGAGGTCTATAACTACCGGGAACTGCGCACGGAGAACGCGCTGGTCTGCGCGACCGGGTCGGATTGCGAGCCGCCGCTGCACCTGTTCCGCCGCGACGGCGCCGGCTTCGCCGACACGCTGCGCGGCATGTACGCCATCGCCATCCATGACCGCGCGACGCGGCAGGTAGTGCTCGCCCGCGACCCCTTCGGCATCAAGCCGCTCTATCTCGCGGAAACGGCATCGGGCATCGCCTTCGCCTCCGAGCCCGCCGCCCTTCTCGCGGCGGGGATCGTCGCGCCGCGCATCCGGCGCCAACCGCTCGCGGAACTGCTGCAGATCCAGTTCACCACCGGCGCGGAGACGATCTTCGAGGGCATCACCCGCCTGCTGCCCGGGGAGACGGTCGTGATCGCCGACGGCGCGATCGTCGAGCGCCGCCGCCGCGCCGCCCTGCCCGAGGGCGGGCCGGAGGAGATCGGGGAGGAGGCCGCGCTCGCGCGCCTCGACGCCGCGCTGGCCGAGAGCGTCGACCTGCACCAGCGCAGCGACGTGCCCTACGGCATGTTCCTCTCCGGCGGGACCGATTCCGCCGCGGTGCTCGCCATGATGGCGCGGCTGAACGAGCGCCCCGTGCTCGCCTTCACCGCCGGCTTCGACATCCCCGGTGCTGCGGATGAGCGGGAGGCCGCCGCGCGGGCCGCCGCCGCCGCCGGCGCGCGGCACGTCACTATCGACGTGACGCGGGAGATGGCCTGGCGCCATTTGCCCGAGATCGTCGCCGCCATGGACGACCCGGCGGCGGATTACGCCATCATCCCGACCTGGTTCCTCGCCCGCCGGGCGCGGGAGGAGGTGAAAGTCGTGCTGTCCGGCGAGGGCGGCGACGAGATCTTCGGCGGCTACGGCCGCTACCGCTCGGCCATGAAGCCCTGGTGGCTCGGCGGCAAGGCGATGCGCGCGCATGGCGCCTTCGACAGGCTCGACGTGCTGCGCCAGCCCCCGCGCGGCTGGCGGGACGGTATCGAGGCCGCGGCGGCGGCGGCCGCCACGCCGGGGCGTACGCGACTGCAGGCGGCGCAGGCGCTCGATGTCGCGGACTGGCTGCCGAACGACCTGCTGACCAAGCTCGACCGCTGCCTGATGGCGCATGGCGTCGAGGGGCGCACGCCCTTCCTCGACTCCGGCGTGGCGGCCGCCGCTTTCCGCCTGCCCGATGCGCTAAAGGTGCGCGAGGGGCAGGGGAAGTTCCTGCTCCGCCAATGGCTTGCCCGGCATTTCCCGGCGAGCGAGCCGTTCCGCAAGAAGCAGGGCTTCACCGTGCCGGTCGGCGCCTGGATCGCGGCCGAGGCGGAGCGCCTTGCCCCCCTGGTCGCCGCCCAGCCCGGCGTGGCTGAGGTGGCGAAGCCCGACCGCATCCTGCCCCTGTTCCGCGCCGCCGCGGGCAAGCGCGAAGGCTTCGCCGCGTGGCACCTGTTGTTCCTGGCGCTCTGGCACCGCCGGCACGTGGAAGGCGTGGCGCCGGAGGGGGACGTGCTGGCCTATCTCGGTCGCGGCTGACGCGCGGCTACTCGGCCGCCGCGGCCAGGCCCCTGGCGGCGACGAGCGCGTCGATCTCGTACGCCGGAACGGGCTTGCCGTAGAGCCAGCCCTGCGCTTCCTCGCAGCCGCGTTCGGCCAGCATGCGGGCCTGCTCCTGCGTCTCCACGCCCTCCGCATTCGCCCGCACGCCGAGCGCGCGACTGATGCCAAGCACCGCGTCCACGATCGCCGTCGCCCTGACATCATGGTCGAGGCTCGCGACGAAGGAGCGGTCGATCTTCAGCTTGTCGAAGCGGAAGCGCTGGAGGTAGCCAAGCGAGGAATAGCCGGTGCCAAAATCGTCCATGGCGACCGTCACGCCGAGGGCGCGGATCTGTTCGAGCGTGCGCACCGTCGCATCCGTCTGCGACATCAACACGCCCTCGGTGATCTCGATCTCGAGCCGCCGCGCCGGCAGGCCCGTATCGGCCAGGGCGCGCGCGACGATCGTCTCGAACCCGCCGGCATGGATCTGGTGCACCGAGGCGTTGACCGCCACCTTCACCCCGACCCAGCGGAGCGCGTCGCGACACGCGGTGCGCAACACCCAGGCGCCGATCTGCGGCAGCAGGCCGATCTCTTCGGCGAGGGGGATGAATTCGTCGGGCCCCACCCTGCCGCGCTTCGGATGGTTCCAGCGCAGCAGCGCCTCGACCCCAGTGACCTCGGTGGTCTCGAGCGAGACCTGCGGCTGGTAGTGCAGTTCGAACTCCCCCCGCCGCAGCGCGACGCGGAGATCGGCCTCCATCTGCCGCCGGCCCCGCAGCGCGACATTCATCTCGTCGGCGAAGAAGCGGAACGTGCCGCGTCCGTCGCGCTTGGCCGAGTAGAGCGCGGTATCGGCATCGGCGAGCACGGCTTCCGCGGCCGGATGGCTACGCCCCCGCGCAAGCGCGATGCCGATCGTCACTCCCACCATGACCTGGTGCGGGCCGAGGTCGAAGGGCTGCCGGATCGCGTTGATCAGCCGCTGCGCCAACTGCTCGACGGCCTGGGGATGGGCCGGGCGCGGCTGGACGATGGCGAATTCATCCCCTCCGAAGCGCGCGACGGTGTCAGTCTCCCGAAGCTCGGCGCGCAGCCGCGCGCCCACCTGGCGCAGCAGCACGTCGCCCATCGCGTGTCCGAGCGTGTCGTTCACCTCCTTGAACCGGTCGAGGTCGAGGCAGAAGAGCGCGACGCCGATCCCTTCCTCCCGCTGCGCGCCTGCCAGCGCGAGCCCGAGGTGGTCCATCAGCATGGCCCGGTTCGAAAGGCCCGTCAGCGCGTCATGCGTCGCGAGGTGCGTCACCTGCCGGATTGCGTCGTCGAGCATCCGCTCCGGCATGTGGCGGAACATCAGGAAGCCGAAGAGCGCCAGCAGTCCGCTGACCATCGCGATCAGCGCAGCCCCCTCGATCAGCTCGAGAAGCGACTTGACGATGACGAGCCGGGCAACCGGTTCCCCGAAGGCCCGCACCTCGCCGGTGGCGGAAACGGTCGGCCAGCCGGGCTCCCGCCCGCTAAGCGCGATCACGGCCCCCTGCAGGTCGAGCAGGATGCGCCCCTCTTCCTCATCCTTCTGCTCGGCCCTGCCAAGCGCAACCGCGATTCGATCGGACTCTAACCGCCAATGGGTCGGATTGCGCGTGGCGAGCGCGCCGAGCGCGGCCGAGACATGCTCGAGTTCGACTTCGAGTTCGGTCTCGATGCGCGTGACGGAGGCGCCGAGATAGGCCAGCGGCGGCAACAGCGCGAGCACCAGAGCGATGGCGCGCGCGACATTCGTGACACTGCGATGGAGCCGCGTCGTCAGCGCTCGGTGGTCGTTGGAGTCCTTCATGCCGTAGCGTGCTCCAGGGAGATATAGGCGTAGCGCGCCAGCAGCGCGGCAGCCGAAGGGCCATCGAGATGCGCGAGGAAGGCAGCGAGCGGGGCCGGCGCCGGATCCCGCCAGACGAGGTGCAGCGACAGCGCCGGCCGCCAGGCGCCGGCGGCGAGCGCCGGCGCGCTCGGCGCGAGGCCGTCGATCGCCGGGACCTGTACCGCGGCCGCCTCCGTTCCCACCTGGCCGACGGTGGTGACCCCGACAGCGCCCGTGATCATGGCGATGGCGGCGAGATTCTCCTGCGCGCTCAGCACCACGAGGCTGCCGGCGGGGCCCGCCCCGCCAAGCAGCGGCGCGATCCGCGGCAGCGCCCCCCGCAGCACGGCCCATTCGCTCTCGACCCGCTCGCGCCGGATGGGCCTGACCGCACCGCCGCCGGGCCAGGCGCGGTCCGCTCCCGAGAGCAGACGCCCCGCCGCCTCGGATGTCAGCGTCGACACGCCGGCAGCCGGATGGGTGGCGATGACGACCGGCGTGCGGGCCAGCGGGCGCGAGCGGTATCCGGCGGCCAGCATAACGGCCGGCGGGGGACCGGCGGCGATGGCGAGGTCGAGCCGCCCGGCGCGCAGCGCCGCCAGCCCGCCGGGGCTCCCGAGGCTCGGCACCATGTCGACGCTTGCGCCACCGGCATGGGCGTGGTCATCCGCCAGGAGGCGCAGGATGCCGAGGCCGGAACCGGTGCCGCCGCAGGTCGGCGCCGCGGCCCGCGCCGCCGAAGGGATCAGCGCGGCGGCGCCGAGCCTGGTCAAGGTGCGTCGGTCCAGGCTCCGGGATAAGGTCTGCGGCGATTTCATTTCGATACGGCACCAGATTCAAGTGAACGAATACTGAAGCGGTGACGTTTGTTGACGCGCCGCCGGGATGGGGACCTGATCGAGCATGGCCAAAGAAAAGACTCGCTTCGTCTGCCAGGCCTGCGGCGCCGCGCACCCGAAGTGGCAGGGGCGCTGCGAGGCCTGCGGCGAATGGAACACGATGGCCGAGGAAGCCCCCGCCCCGCGCGGCCCCGGCCCCGCCGCCAAGGCGGCCGGCGGGCGACGCGTTGAGTTCGTGGGGCTCAAGGGCGAAAGCGCGCCGCCCGCGCGCATCCCGACCGGGATCGCGGAACTCGACCGGGTGCTCGGCGGCGGGCTGGTGCCGGCCTCCGCCGTGCTGGTGGGCGGCGACCCGGGCATCGGCAAGTCGACCATCCTGCTGCAGGCCGCCGCGCGCGTCGCCGCCGCCGGGCGACGGGTCCTGTATGTGAGCGGTGAGGAAGCGGTCGAGCAGGTGCGCCTGCGCGCCGCACGGCTGGGCCTGACCGAAAGCCCTATGGCGCTCGCCGCCGCGACCGCGCTGCGCGACATCGTCGCGAGCCTCGAGCAGGAACGCGACGCCGCGCTCGTGGTGATCGACTCGATCCAGACGGTCTGGCTCGACGCGCTCGATTCGGCGCCGGGCACGGTCGCGCAGGTGCGCGCCTGCGCCGCCGAGCTGATCCGGCTGGCCAAGGCGCGCGGCTTCGCGATCGTGCTGGTCGGGCACGTGACGAAGGAAGGCACGCTCGCCGGGCCCCGCGTGCTGGAGCACATGGTCGACGCGACGCTCTATTTCGAAGGCGACCGCGGGCACCAGTTCCGCATCCTGCGCGCGGTGAAGAACCGCTTCGGCGCGACCGACGAGATCGGCGTCTTCGAGATGACGGGCACGGGCCTCGTCGAGGTGGCGAATCCCTCCGCGCTGTTCCTCGCGGAACGTCGGGGAAATGTCTCGGGCAGCGCGGTCTTCGCGGGCATCGAAGGCACGCGGCCGGTGCTGGTGGAGGTGCAGGCGCTGCTGTCCCCGTCCTCCGGCGGGTCGCCGCGCCGGCAGGTGGTGGGGTGGGATTCCGGGCGGCTGTCGATGCTCCTGGCCGTGCTGGAAGCGCGCTGCGGCATGTCGCTCGGGCAGAACGACGTCTACCTCAACATCGCCGGTGGGCTGCGCATCGCGGAACCCGCCGCGGACCTGGCTGTCGCCGCGGCCCTCGTCTCGGCCGCGACCGACCGGCCGACCGATTCCGGCGCTGTCTATTTCGGGGAAGTCGGACTTTCTGGCGAGGTCCGCCAGGTCGCCCAGGCCGAGGCAAGGCTGCGGGAAGCGGCGAAGCTCGGCTTCACCGCAGCCACCTTGCCCCGGCGTGTCGCGCGCGGCGGCAAGGCCCCCGCACCGCCGGCCGGCCTCGCCTTGGCCGAAACGGGGCATCTCGCGGACCTCGTCGCGGGCTTTGCGGAGAAGTCGGTGCGGCCGCGCCGGGCGGGCGGGTGACGCCGGCGGGGGGCGCTGCTACAGGGCGGCCATGACCTGGGTCGATGGTGCCTTCGCGGCGGTGGTCGTCATCTCGGCGGCCATTGCCTTCTTTCGCGGGCTGGTGCGGGAAGTGCTGAGCCTCGGCGCCTGGGCGGGCGCCGCGGGCGGTGCCTTCCTGGCGAGGCCCTATCTGCAGCCTTACACTTCCCAGTGGCTCGACCCGCCGATGCTGGCGGACGCGGTCGGCGCCGGCGCGGTGTTCCTGGTGCTGCTGGTGATCCTGAAGCTGGTGACCAACGCGATCGCCGACCGGGTGCAGGATTCGGCGCTCGGCGGGCTCGACCGCGTGCTCGGTCTCGTCTTCGGTGCCGCACGGGGTGCGGTGCTGCTCGTGATTGCCTATATCCTGGCCGGGATGTTCGCCCCCGAGACGCAGTCCTGGCCCGCCGCGGTGCGCGAAGCGCGCAGCCTGCCACTGATCGCCGACGCGGCGCGGTGGTCCATCGCCCACGTGCCGGAACCCTATCGGCCCCGACTCGTCGACCCCCCCGGGGCCGCCGGGCCGACCGTCGACGACCTGCTGCGCCCCCCCGCGCGCAGCCCGAATTGAGGATCGCCATGAACGCCACGATGGGCTGGGATGACGACAAGCCGCATGAGGAATGCGGCGTGTTCGGCGTCTGGAACGGCGGCGACGCGGCGGCGTTGACCGCGCTCGGCCTACACGCGCTCCAGCATCGCGGGCAGGAGGCGGCGGGCATCGTCACGCTGGACGAGAAGGGCCTGTTCCACGCCCATAAGGGCCTGGGCCTGGTGGGCGACAATTTCGGCGAGGCGAAGGTCATCGCCTCGCTCCGCGGCGGGGCCGCCGTCGGCCATAACCGCTACGCCACCACCGGCGAGACAGCGCTGCGCAACGTCCAGCCGCTCTATGCCGACTTCGAGTTCGGCGGCTTCGCGGTGGCGCACAACGGCAACCTGACGAATGCCCACGCGCTCAAGCGTGCCCTCGTCCGCCGCGGCTGCCTGTTCCAGAGCACGACCGACTCCGAGGTGTTCGTCCACCTCATCGCCATCAGCCTGTATTCCACCGTGCTGGACCGGCTGATCGATGCGCTCAAGCAGGTCCAAGGCGCCTATTCGCTGGTGGCGCTGCACAACGGCGCGCTGATCGGCGCGCGGGACCCGCTCGGCGTGCGTCCGCTCGTGCTCGGGCGGCTGGCCAATGGCGGGCATGTGCTGGCGTCGGAGACGTGCGCGCTCGATATCGTCAGCGCCGAATTCGTCCGCGACATCGAGGCCGGCGAAGTCGTCATCATCGACGATGCCGGCGTGCGCAGCGTGAAGCCATTCGGCCGGACCGCCGGGCGCTTCTGTATCTTCGAATACATTTACTTCGCCCGCCCTGACTCCGTCATGGAAGGGACGCCCGTCTACGACACGCGCAAGCGGATCGGCGCCGAGCTGGCGCGCGAATCGGGCGTCTCGGCCGATGTGGTGGTGCCGGTGCCAGATTCCGGCGTGCCGGCCGCCATGGGCTACGCGGCGGAAGCCGGCATCCCCTTCGAGCTCGGCATCATCCGCAACCACTATGTCGGGCGAACCTTCATCGAGCCGACCGACCAGATCCGCCACCTCGGCGTGAAGCTGAAGCATTCGGCCAACCGCCCGATCCTGGAAGGCAAGCGCGTCATCCTCGTCGATGATTCGATCGTGCGCGGCACCACCTCCCGCAAGATCGTCGAGATGGTCCGTCAGGCCGGGGCGAAGGAGGTGCACATGCGCATCTCCTCCCCGCCCACGACGCACTCCTGCTACTACGGCATCGACACGCCCGAGCGCTCGGAACTGATGGCCGCCAAGCACGACGTGGCGGAGATGGCGCGCATCATCGGCGTGGACAGCCTGGCCTTCATCTCGCTCGACGGCCTGTATCGCGCGCTCGGCCGCCCGGCGCGGGACGCGGCGAGGCCCGAATTCTGCGACGCCTGCTTCACGGGCGACTACGCGATCCCGCTGACCGACTGGCAGGACAATTCGGACCGGCAGCTTTCGCTGCTTCAGCCCGCAGGGCAGTAGGCAGGGGAAGACGGGACCTTCTCCCCCGCCCGCCTCAACCTGCTTCGCGACCTTGGACGTCAGTCCCCAACATACAGAAAAGGGAGGGGGCCTGGGGGAGGTTCCCCTCCCCCGGCCTTTCTTTCGGAAATCCGCATGACCGACCTCACCGGCACCGTCGCCCTCCTCACCGGCGCATCGCGCGGCATCGGCGCGGCCGTCGCCGTGGAACTCGCGCGACGCGGCGCGCAATGCGTCCTCGTCGCCCGCACGCAGGGCGGGCTCGAGGAGACCGACGACGCGATCCGCGCCGCCGGCGGCAAGCCCGCGAGCCTGCTGCCGCTCGACCTGGTCAAGCAGGCCGACAAGATCGACATGATCGGCCCCTCGGTGATGGAGCGCTTCGGGCGGCTCGACATCCTGGTCCACAATGCGGGCGCGCTGGGGACGCTGACACCCGTCGCGCACATCACTCCGAAGGACTGGGCGGACACGGTGGGCGTGAACCTCACCGCCACGTGGCGCCTGATCCGCACCTGCGACCCGCCGCTGCGCGCGGCACCCGCGGGCCGGGCCATCTTCGTCACCACCGGGCGCGTCGCGCGGCCCAAGGCCTATTGGGGCGCCTATGGCGCGACCAAGGCGGGGATGGAGCACCTGGTCCTGACCTGGGCGCAGGAGGTCGCAGGCACGGCGATCCGCGCCAACCTGTTCGACCCGGGCATCGTCGCGACGCAGATGCGCGCGACGGCGATGCCGGGGGAGGACCCGTCAGGGCTCCAGAAGCCGGCGGACGTCGCGCCCGAAATCGTTGCCCTCTGCGGGCCGGACGAAGTCCGTCACGGCGCGGTCGTTCGCGCGGGCGGCTGACGGGGGCGCGGCGAGCGCGCGCTGGGCGGCATCGCCCGCGACCGTCGGCAGCTCGCTCGGCGGGGGCAGCGGTTGCGCCTGCACGGCGGGGGTGGCAGCC
>NZ_JACADQ010000112.1 GCF_016106015.1 Neoroseomonas rubea | reverse complement strand
CGTGTGGGACCGGCGCTTCCGGCTGAAGGGGCCGGGGCGGGCGGGTTTCAGCCTGGGCGCGCTGGGCCCCGACCGGGTGGCGGGGGATGCGCGCCTGCCCGCCGCGGTCCGTCGCGCCCTGCCGGCGATCCGCGCGCCGAACGGCGCGCTGGCCGCGGTGCCTTCGCTGCTCTATCCTTCCCCTGAGGCCTGCGTCCCCTTCGCGATCATCTTCGCGCCGGGGACCACGGGCAGGGAGTTTTCGGGCCGACCATTCAAGGGTGGTCAACCCGACCTTATGTGTACTCACGAAGGCCGGGGGGAATATCCTTCCGGCATGGAGACGGACACGCGCACGTGAACAATTTCGGTCGGAATCTCGCGCTCTGGGTGATCGTCGCCCTGCTCCTCGTGGCGCTCTTCAACCTGTTCCAGCCTTCGGGCGCGGGACGGACCAGCGCACAGCAGGTCGCCTATTCGGAGTTCCTGAACGAGGTGAATGCCGGCCATGTGCGGGAGGTCTCGATCCAGGGCCGCACCCTGACGGGCCAGCTGACCGATGGGCGCAGCTTCCAGACCTACACGCCGGAGGACCCCTCTCTCGTCACCCGCCTGACGGAGCGCAACGTGCGCGTCGTGGCGCGGCCTGAGGAGAGCGACGTCAACCCGCTGCTGCACTACCTGATGTCCTGGTTCCCGATGCTGCTGTTGATCGGCGTCTGGATCTTCTTCATGCGGCAGATGCAAGGCGGCGGCGGGCGAGCCATGGGCTTCGGCAAGTCCAAGGCCAAGCTGCTGACGGAAAAGCAGGGCCGCGTCACCTTCGACGACGTCGCGGGCATCGACGAGGCGAAGGCCGAGCTCGAGGAGATCGTGGACTTCCTGCGCGACCCGCAGAAGTTCCAGCGCCTGGGCGGCAAGATCCCGAAGGGCGTGCTGCTGGTGGGCCCGCCGGGCACCGGCAAGACGCTGCTCGCGCGGTCCATCGCGGGTGAGGCGAACGTGCCCTTCTTCACCATCTCGGGGTCGGACTTCGTCGAGATGTTCGTGGGCGTTGGCGCGTCGCGCGTGCGCGACATGTTCGAGCAGGGCAAGAAGAACGCCCCCTGCATCATCTTCATCGACGAGATCGACGCCGTCGGCCGGCATCGCGGCGCGGGCCTGGGCGGCGGCAATGACGAGCGCGAGCAGACGCTGAACCAGATGCTCGTTGAGATGGACGGCTTCGAGAGCAACGAGGGCGTCATCATCATCGCGGCGACCAACCGGCCGGATGTGCTCGACCCCGCGCTGTTGCGCCCGGGCCGCTTCGACCGCCAGGTCGTGGTGCCGAACCCGGACGTGAACGGGCGGGAGAAAATCCTGCGCGTGCACATGCGCAAGGTGCCGCTGGCCTCCGACGTCGATCCGAAGGTGATCGCGCGCGGCACGCCGGGCTTCTCCGGCGCCGACCTCGCCAACCTCGTGAACGAGGCGGCGCTGCTCGCAGCCCGCACCGGCCGCCGCACCGTCGGCATGGCGGAGTTCGAGGCGGCGAAGGACAAGGTGCTGATGGGTGCGGAGCGTCGCTCGCTGGTGATGAGCGAGGCTGAGAAGCGCATGACCGCCTATCACGAGGCGGGCCACGCGCTGGTCGCGATGCACGAGCCGGAATGCGACCCGGTGCACAAGGCGACGATCATCCCGCGCGGCCGCGCGCTTGGCCTCGTCATGTCGCTGCCGGAGGGCGACCGCTACTCCAAGCACAAGTCCAAGCTGAAGGCGGAACTCGCCATGGCGATGGGCGGGCGCGTCGCGGAGGAACTGATCTTCGGCCCCGACAAGGTCTCCAACGGCGCCTCGGGCGATATCAAGATGGCGACCAACCAGGCGCGCATGATGGTCACCGAATGGGGCATGTCGGACGTGATCGGCATGATCGCCTATGGCGACAACAGCCAGGAGGTCTTCCTCGGCCATTCCGTGACGCAGACCAAGAACCTGTCCGAGGAAACCGCACGTAAGATCGACGGCGAGATCCGCGCGATCATCGACGGCGCTTATGCCCGGGCCAAGACGATCCTGTCCGAGCACATGGACGAGCTGCACCTGCTGGCCAAGGGCCTGCTGGAGCATGAGACCCTGTCGGGCGACGAGATCCGTAACGTGATCCGTGGCGAGCCGGTGGTGCGCAACCGTCCGGACGAGCCTGTCGCGCCCTCCCGCGGCAGCGTCCCCGCGGCCGGCCGCCCCACGGCGCCGCGCCCGCCGGGCCTCAGCCCCGGTGCCGCCCCGGCCACCTGAGGGCTCTTCCCCTGGACTTCGTGACGGGGCGCGCTATGCCAGGCGCGCCCCGTTTCATTTTGGCCCCATCCGCCCCGCCCCGCGCCATGTGTTGGTTCGCAAAGGCCTTTCGGCCTTTGCCGGGGTGGTCCGGAGGGGCGGAGCCCCTCCGATGCCTCGCATCATCGAACCGCTCGGCCTGATCACCGGCCCCGTCGCCTTCCATGCGCTGCGGGAAGGCTTCGCCCTGCCGCTGCAGGGCGGCGACATCGCCTTCGCCTTCGTCCGCCTGATCGAGGATGGGGATGATCTCGGCGTCGGCCCGGTGAACCTGGTGCCGGAGGATTGGCGGGAGGCGCTGGACGCCATCGCGCAGCGCCCCGCGCCCTTCGCCGGCCTGCCGGCGGACCGCCCGCTGGTGATGGGCGTCGTGAACGTGACGCCCGACAGTTTCTCCGATGGCGGCCGCCATGTCGACGCGAAGGCCGCGATCGCCACGGGACACGCCATGCTGGAAGCAGGCGCCGATATCCTCGACGTAGGCGGTGAATCGACCCGCCCCGGCGCGACCGCGGTCACGCTGGAGGAGGAGGCGGCGCGCGTGCTGCCAGTTATCCGCGAACTCGCCAAGGCGGCGCCGGTCAGCATCGACACGCGCAACGCCGCGACGATGCGCGCCGCGCTCGATGCGGGGGCGGAGATCGTCAACGACGTCTCCGCGCTGCGCCACGACCCCGAGGCGATGGCCTTCGTCGCCGCGACCGACGCGCCGGTGGTGCTGATGCACATGCCGGGCGACGACCCGGCGACGATGCAGTCGCTCGCGACCTATGGCGACGTGGCGCTGGAGGTGGCGGAGTTCCTCGCCTCGCGGATCGCGGCCTGCGAGGCGGCGGGGATTCCGCGCGGGCGAATCGCCATCGACCCGGGTATCGGTTTTGGAAAGACGATGGAACACAACCTTGCGTTGATCGATCGCCTGCCGTTGCTCGCGACGCTCGGCTGCCGGGTTGTGCTTGGCGCGTCGCGCAAGCGCTTCATCGGCACGCTGTCGGGTGTGGAGGAGGCTGGACGGCGCGTACCTGGGAGCATCGCGGCCTGCTTGGCGGGCGCGGCGCGCGGTGCGTCGATCCTGCGCGTGCACGACGTGGCGGAGACGGTTCAGGCGCTGGCCGTCTGGCGCGCCTGCCAGGCCGGCGCGCCGCCGGCGTCGCATGACTGAAAAACTTCCACATGCGCGCTTTTTGATATACGATTTCGTGAGGGCGTGGGGCGCGCCCGGTCGTTCATGATGCAGGGACTGAGAGGGACCATGTCCAGCACGCGCCGCCTGTTCGGCACTGACGGAATCCGCGGCACCGCCAACCGCGCGCCCATGGATGCGATGACCGCGCTGCGCCTCGGCCAGGCCGCGGGTCGCTACTTCAACCGCGGCACCTACCGCCATCGCGTGGTGATCGGGAAGGACACGCGGCTGTCGGGCTACATGCTCGAACCCGCGCTGACCGCGGGCTTCGTCGGCGCGGGGATGGACGTGGTGCTGGTGGGGCCGCTGCCCACCCCGGCGATCGCGCTGCTGACGCGCAGCCTGCGTGCCGATCTGGGCGTGATGATCAGCGCATCCCACAACCCGTTCGAGGACAATGGCATCAAGCTGTTCGGCCCGGACGGTCTGAAGCTGACCGATGAGCAGGAGTGCGAGATCGAGGCGCTGATGGCCGGCGATCTCGCCGCCGCGCTGGTGCCGCCGGGCCGTCTGGGTCGCGCGAGCCGGATGGAAGATGCGCCGGGCCGCTATATCGAGGCCGCGAAGCAGTCCTTCCCGCGCGGGCATACGCTCGAAGGCCTGCGCATCGTCGTCGATTGCGCCCATGGCGCTGGCTACAAGGTGGCGCCGACGGTGCTGTGGGAGCTGGGCGCGGAGGTCGTGTCGATCGGCGTCGCGCCGGATGGGTTCAACATCAACCGCGGGGTCGGCTCGACCGCGCCGGGGCAGTTGGCGGAGCTGGTGCGCGAACGCCGTGCCGATCTCGGCATCGCGCTGGATGGCGATGCGGACCGCGTGGTGCTGATCGACGAGCAGGGCCAGGTGATCGACGGCGACCAGATCCTGGCGCTGATCGCGCGGTCCTGGCACGCGCAGGGCACGCTGCGCGGCGGCGCCGTGGTGGCGACGGTGATGTCGAACATGGGCCTGGAGCGCTTCCTTGGCCAGCGTGGCCTCAAGCTGCTGCGCACCGCGGTGGGCGACCGCTATGTCGGCGAGCGGATGCGCGAGGAGGGCTGCAACCTCGGTGGCGAGCAGTCCGGCCACATGATCATGCCGGATTTCGGCACGACGGGGGATGGGCTGATCGCCGCGCTGCAGGTGCTGGCGGTGCTGGTGGAAGAGAAGCGGCCGGCGAGCGAGGTGCTGCGCTGCTTCACGCCCCTGCCGCAGCGGCTGGTCAATGTCCGCTACGCCGGTGCCTCCCCGCTCGGCGAGGATTCGGTCAAGGCCGCGATCGCGGAGGAGGAGGCGGCGCTGGGTGCGCGTGGCCGCGTGCTGATCCGCGCGAGCGGCACGGAGCCCGTGATCCGCGTCATGGCCGAGGCCGAGGAGGAATCCCTCGTCGAGGCCACGGTCTCCCGCCTCGCCGACACGATCCGCGCCAAGGCCCGCGCGGCCTGAAGGTTGATCCTGAAGGTTGATAAAGAAGGTTGAGGGGGGCATGGGGGGAGAAGTTCGCTTCTCCCCCCATTCCTTCTTTTCGAGGACGTCGATGCAGGGACGTGTGTTGATCATCGCCGGCAGTGATTCCGGCGGCGGTGCCGGCATCCAGGCCGACATCAAGGCGGTGACGGCCCTGGGCGGCTTCGCCATGACCGCGATCACCGCGCTGACTGCGCAGAACACGCTCGGCGTGCATGGCGTGGTCGCCGTGGATCCGGCCTTCATCCGCCAGCAGATGGCGGTGGTGCTGGATGATCTGGGCGCGGACGCGCTCAAGACCGGGATGCTGCACGATGTTCCGGTGATCGAGGCAGTGGCGGCGGAGATCGTGCAGCGCGCCGCGGGCGTGCCCCTGGTTGCCGACCCGGTGATGGTGGCCAAGGGCGGGCACCCTCTGCTCGCCCCTGATGCGGTGGGCTCGCTGAAGTCCCGGCTGCTGCCGCTGGCGACCGTGATCACGCCGAACCTGCCGGAGGCCGAGGTGCTGGTCGGCCGGCTGATCCGCGACGTGGCGGGGATGCGCGCCGCGGCGGCGGATCTGCGCGCGCTCGGCGTGCCGGCGGTGCTGCTCAAGGGCGGGCATCTCGAGGGCGAGACGGTGACCGACCTGCTGGTGACAGAGGGCGGGGTCGAGGAGTTCGTCGATGCGCGCATCGCGACGCGCCACACGCACGGCACGGGCTGCACGCTGGCGAGCGCGATCGCGACGGGCCTCGCCCAGGGGATGGCGCTGCGGGATGCCGTGGTGCGCGCGCGGGCCTATGTGCGCGCGGCGATCGCGGCCGCGCCGGGCTATGGCGCGGGGCATGGGCCGCTCGACCATGGCGTGACGGTCGATCCCGCGCGGATCCTCCGTTAACGCTTTCTTTGCCCGTCCCGTGCCAAACGGGTGGGATGGTCCTTTCCCTTACCCAGGTGCAGGCGCTGTTCGGCGCGCAGGCGTCCGGGGCATCGTCCTCCGGCAATGCCGCGGCGGCGATCCCGGCGCTGAAGCGCGTGACCGAGGCGGGTGCCGAGGCCAAGGGGATGGCGCAGGAGCGCAAGGACCCGGTCACGCTCACGACGCTGGCGCAGTTCCGCCGGGCGCTCGACAAGGCGGACACGATCGAGAAGGCGCTGTCCGACCCGCGCATCCTGCAGGTGCTGATGCCGGCGCTGGGCCTGCCGGACCAGGCGGCGAATGTGGGCATGGTGCGGCGCGCGCTGCTGTCGGACCCGTCCGATCCGAAGGGCGTCGCGGCGCAGCTGGGGTCGTCGTGGAAGGCGGCGGCGGAGACGCTGGGCGCCTGGGAGAAGGGCCTCGACGCGCTGCGCGACCCGGCGATGGTGCAGCGGCTGTCCGATGCCTTCGTGAAGTACCAGTACCGGCTGGGGCTGAACGAGCAGCAGCCGGGCCTGGCGGATGCGCTCTACTTCCTGGAGGCGGCGAAGAACGCGAAGGATGTCTTCGGCGTGCTGGGCGATGGCGTGATCCGCCGTGTCGTCACCGGCGCGCTCGGCCTGCCGGACTCCATGGCGATCCAGTCGGTGGAGACGCAGGGCCGCGCCGTCACGTCGCGCATGAAGCTCGAGACGCTGCAGGATGACCGCGCGGTGCGGAAGCTCGCCGAGCGCTACCTGATCGTCGCGGCGAACAAGGCGGCGGAGTCGCAGGCGGCGCAGGCGAGCGACCCGATGGCGGTCATTACGGGCCTGTCGATCCGGGCTTGATCGGCGCCCCCGCCCGGGCGTAACCCTTCCCCCGGGCCACGTCCCCCCACCGGGACGCATCCGCTTCTGGAAGGGAGCAACACCATGGCGATCGCCGCCGCGAAGCCGGGCATCCGCCCGGCGAACCCCCGTTTCTCATCCGGTCCCTGTGCCAAGCGTCCCGGCTGGTCGCTCGCCGCGCTCGAAGGCGCGATGCTGGGTCGTAGCCATCGCGCCAAGGACCCGAAGGCGCGCCTGGCCGAGGCGATCGATCGGTCGAAGGCGATCCTCGGCATGCCGGCGGATTGGCGGCTCGGCATCGTGCCGGCCTCCGACACGGGCGCGGTCGAGATGGCGATGTGGTCGATGCTCGGCGCGCGGGGCGTGGACGTCCTCGCCTGGGAGTCCTTCTCGAAGGATTGGGCGACGGATGCGCTGAAGCAGCTGAAGCTGAGGGATGCCCGGGTGATCGAGGCGCCCTATGGGCGGCTGCCGGATCTCTCGCAGGTCGATGCCGCCACGCGGGATGTGGTGTTCGTCTGGAACGGCACGACCTCGGGCGTACGGCTGCCCGACGCGGATTTCATCCCGGTGCAGCGCGAGGGGCTCGCCATCTGCGACGCGACAAGCGCGGCCTTCGCGATGGAGTTGCCCTGGGATCGGCTCGATGTCGTGACCTGGTCCTGGCAGAAGGTCCTGGGCGGTGAAGCCGCGCACGGCATGCTGGCGCTCTCGCCCCGCGCCGTCGCGCGGCTGGAGTCCTATTCGCCGCCTTGGCCGATGCCGAAGATTTTCCGCATGACGAAGGGCGGGAAGCTGAACGAGGGCATCTTCAAGGGCGAGACGATCAACACGCCATCCATGCTCTGCGTCGAGGATGCGATCGACGGGCTGCGCTGGGCGGAAGGTGTTGGCGGCCTCAAGGGCCTGGTGGCGCGGTCGGAGGCGAACCTCGCCGCCATCGCCCGCTGGGTCGCGACGAAGCCCGGCTTCGACTTCCTGGCCGAGGACCCGGCGACGCGGTCCTGCACCTCGATCTGCCTGACCATCACCGCGCCCTGGTTCACCGTGATGGGGGCGGAGGCGCAGGCGGCGGCGGCGAAGAAAATCGCCTCGCTGCTCGAGAAGGAAGGCGTGGCCCTCGACGCCGGCGCCTATCGCGACGCCCCGCCCGGCCTGCGCATCTGGGGCGGTGCGACGGTCGAGACATCCGACATCGAGGCGCTGCTGCCCTGGCTCGACTGGGCGCTCGCGACCGTCGCCTCCGAGATCGTGGTGGCCTGAGACATGCTCGTGCGCACACCGAAAGTCCTGATCTCCGACAAGCTCAGCCCCGCCGCGGTGCAGATCTTCCGCGACCGCGGCATCGAGGTGGACTTCAAGCCGGGGCTCTCCCCGGCGGAACTCCGCGCCATCATCGCGCCCTATGACGGGCTCGCGGTGCGTTCGGCCACCAAGGTGACGCGCGAACTGCTCGACGTCGCGCCGCAGCTGAAGGTGGTCGGCCGCGCCGGCATCGGCGTGGACAATGTGGACGTGACGAGTGCGACGGCGCGCGGCGTGGTGGTGATGAACACGCCCTTCGGCAACGCCATCACCACGGCCGAGCACGCGATCGCCATGATGTTCGCCCTCGCGCGCCAGATCCCGGAGGCGAGTGCTTCCACCAAGGCCGGGAAGTGGGAGAAGAACCGCTTCATGGGCGTCGAGCTGACCGGCAAGGTGCTCGGCCTGATCGGCTGCGGGAATATCGGCTCGATCGTCGCCGATCGGGCGCTCGGCCTGCGCATGAAGGTGATCGCCTATGATCCCTTCCTGTCCGAGAAGCGCGCGGTCGAGATCGGCGTGGAGAAGGTCGAGCTCGACACGCTGATCGCGCGGGCCGACATCGTCACGCTGCACACGCCGCTGACCGAGCAGACACGCAACATCCTCGGCCGCGACGCGCTGTTCCGCCTGAAGAAGGGGGCGCGGCTGATCAACTGCGCCCGCGGCGGCCTGGTGGACGAGGCGGCGCTGGCCGAGGCGCTGACCTCCGGCCACCTCGCCGGCGCCGCGCTCGATGTGTTCGAGACGGAGCCCGCGACGGACAGCCCGCTGTTTGGCCTCGAGAACGTGGTCTGCACGCCGCATCTGGGGGCCGCGACGGCGGAGGCGCAGGAGAACGTGGCGCTGCAGGTGGCCGACCAGATGGCGGATTTCCTGCTGACCGGCGCGGTATCGAATGCCATCAACATGCCCTCGGTCACCGCCGAGGAAGCGCCGCGGCTCAAGCCCTACATGGAACTCGCCCGGCTGCTGGGCGCGATGGCCGGGCAGCTGACGGCGGCGCAGGACGGCGCGATCAAGGCGATCCGCGTCGAGTACGAAGGCCATGCGGCGGAGCTCAACCATCGCCCGCTGACCGCCGCCGCACTCGCCGGCGTGCTGACGCCGCTGATGGGCGCGGTGAACATGGTCAACGCCCCGGTGCTCGCGCGGCAGCGCGACATCGAGGTGGCGGAGACGACGGTCGAGCGCAGCGGCGAATACCAGACGCTGGTGCGGCTGAAGGTGGTGACCGACAAGTACGAGAAGTCGATCGCCGGCACGCTGCTCGCGGAAAACCGCCCGCGGCTCGTCGAGATCAAGGGCATCGCGGTGGAGGCCGACTTCGCGCCGCACATGCTCTACGTCACGAACCAGGACAAGCCCGGCTTCATCGGCCGCTTCGGCATGGCGCTGGCGGAAGCCGGCATCAACATCGCGACCTTCCACCTGGGCCGCTCGGCGCCGGGGGGGGATGCGATCTGCCTGGTGGGGCTGGATGGCCCGATGCCGGAGCCGGTCCTCGGCGGCGTCAGGAAACTGCCGCTTGTGGTCCAGGCGACGGCGCTGGCGTTCTGAGCGGCGTCAGAAATACGCCGCCAGCAGCGCGATGATGGCGGCCCAGAGGGGCAGCGCAATCATGGTCGCGTTGACCCAGGCGCGGCCGGGGTCGTCCTCGGACGGCGCCTCGTCGGCGGGCAGAATGGCGTTGGCGGTGACCTCGGACATGACACCTCCGATCCGGACCGGCATGATCCTTCCCCTAGACTGCGGCAGGATCGTTGAGGGATGGTGAACACGACGCGGCCGGCCGCCCGGCCCGACCCCGGCAACTGGACGCACAACCCCCGCCGCACGGCCCCCCGAGCGATCTTCGAGGAGGATGCCTCCTGGCCCGAGGGCCATTGGTACGAGATCGCGGCCACCATCTTCGAGACCGAGACCGAGGAGCAGGAGGTCCGCATCCTGGAGACGGTCGAATACGGCCGCATCCTGGTCCTCGACGGCCACCTGCAATCGGCCGAGGAGGACGAGGCGATCTACCACGAGGCGCTGGTCCAGCCCGCCATGCTGCTGCACCCCGCGCCGCGGTCCGTCCTGATCGTCGGCGGCGGGGAAGGGGCGACGGCGCGGGAGGCGCTGAGGCATTCCTCCGTCACCCGCGTCGTCATGGTCGACATCGACGGGGAACTCGTCGACATCTGCCGCGAGCACCTGCCGTCCTGGCATCGCGGCGCCTTCGAGGATCCGCGGCTGGAACTCGTCATCGGCGACGGGCTCGACTACGTCGCGGGCGGGGATGAGCGTTTCGACATCGTCATCCTCGACCTGGTCGATGCCTTCGAGGACGGCCCGTCCGAGGCGCTCTTCGCCGAGGGCTTCTTCCGCGACGTGAAGCGGCGGATGGCGCCCGGCGGCGTGCTGGCAGTGCAGGCGATGGAGCTCAACCCGAACGGCGTCGAGGACCATGCGGTGGTCCGGCGGAACCTCCGCCCGGTCTTCGCCCACCTCGCCTCCTATTCCGCCATGGTGCCCTCCTTCTGGAGCGAATGGGGCTTCCTGCTGGCGAGCGACGTGCACGACCCGGCGGCACTCGCGCCGGAGGAGGCAGATGGGCGCATCGCCGCGCGCGGGCTCGACCTGAAGGCCATGGACGGGGCGACGCTGCAGCGGATGCGGACGCTCTCGAAGCCCGTGCGGACCCTGCTCGCCGCCGCGGGCGCGCCATGATGGGGGCGGGGGTTGCCCCGGGCGGGCGCCCCTGCCACACCCTCCGCCGGCCATGACCGACGACCTGCCCAACCCGGCCCTGCTGCCCGCCGGCCTCGCCGACCTCCTGCCGCCCGAGGCGGAGCGCGAGGCCGCGCTCGTCGAGGCAATGATGGCCATCTTCGCCGCCCATGGGTATGAGCGGGTGAAGCCGCCGCTGCTGGAATTCGAGGACAGCCTGCTGGCGGGTTCCGGCGCGGCGGTCGCGGAACAGACCTTCCGCCTGATGGACCCGGTCAGCCAGCGCATGATGGGGCTGCGCGCCGACACCACGCCGCAGGTCGCGCGCATCGCGGCGACGAGGCTGGCGCAGGATCCGCGCCCGCTGCGCCTGTGCTACGCCGGGCAGGTCCTGCGGGTGCGCGGGACGCACCTCGCCCCCTCCCGCCAATTGCCGCAGGCCGGCGTCGAGCTGATCGGCGGCGCCGCGCCGGCCGCCGATGCCGAGGTCGCGCTCGTCGCGGTCGAGGCGCTGGCCGCCGTGGGCGTCATGGAGGTGAGCCTCGACGTCACGCTGCCGACGCTCGTGCCGGCGCTGATGGAGGCTGCCGGGATCGCCGCGCCGCTGCGGCAGAACCTCGCGCGCGCGCTCGACCGCAAGGACAGCGCGGACGTCACCGCGATTGCTAACGGGCATGGCGGCGTGCTGGCCGCGCTGCCGGCGCTGATGGCCGCGACCGGCCCGGCGGATGGCGCGCTGGCCGCGCTGGGCTGATCGGAAGGGAGCGCACCGGCACGCCCCCCACTGTT
>NZ_JACADQ010000111.1 GCF_016106015.1 Neoroseomonas rubea | reverse complement strand
GCCGCCCAGTGCAGGCCGGGGGAGGATGAACCTCCCCCGAACCCCCTCCCTTCTTTGTCTGCTTGGTTCCAAAAAAGGTTGAGGGGGGAACGGGCGCCCATCGGCGTTGCGCAGCGACGTCGATGGGACCCGTGGGGGGAGAAGTTCTCTTCTCCACCCCTGCCTTCACCCCACGCGCAACCCCGTCGCCTGCACGATCCGCCGCGCCGTCTCACGGTCCCGCCGGATCACCGCGGCGAAGGCCTCCGGGTCGGACTCCACCGCATCCGCACCCGCCGCATCGAGCCGCCGTCGCGCCTCGGGGTCCGCCAGCGCGCTGCGCATCGCCTGCGCGACGCGCTGCATGGCGACCGCGGGCGTGCCGGCAGGCGCGAAGACGCCGGTCCAGGAGGACATGTCGTAGCCCGGGAAGGTCTCCCCGATCACCGGGATCTGCGGCAGCGACGCCTGGCGCTGCCCGGCGGTGCTCGCGATCAGCGTCGCGCCGCGCTCGACCGCGGGGCGCAGCGAGGAGAAGGAGATGATGCCCGCATCGATCCGCCCCGCGGCGAGTTCGCGCGCGACGTCCGCGCCGCCGCGGAAGGGCACGTGCTCCATGCGGATGCCGGCGGCGAGTTGCAGCGCCTCCCCCATGAAATGCCCGATATGGGCCACGCCGGGCGTGCCGTAGGTGACTTCGCCGGGCCGGCGCTTGGCTTCCGCCACGAAGCCGGCGAGGTCGGTCGCCGGGAAGCCCGCGCGGATGCCGATGATGTAGGGCTGCGTCGTCACCTGCACGACGGGGAGAAAGGCCGCGGCGTAGTCGAAGGGCAGGTCGCGCCGCACCTCGGGCAGGGTCGCGAAGGTCGCGCCCTCGAACAGCATGGTGTAGCCGTCGGCCGGCGCCTGCGCGACGGCCTGCGCGCCGATCGCGCCCGATGCGCCGGTGCGGTTCTCGATGATGAAGGACTGGCCGAGCGCCTCGGCCACGCGGGCCTGCAGCGTGCGCGCGATGGTGTCCGCCACGCCCCCGGCGCTGTAGGGCACCACCAGCCGCACCGGGCGTTCCGGCCAGGGCGCCTGCGCGCGGGCGATGGCGGGGGCGGCGAGCAGGCCAAGCGTGACGGCACGTCGGGGGATCGAGGTCATGGCGTTTCCTTCCCGTCGGGCGGGCGCTTGACCGCGCCCGATCCGCGCGGCGTGATGCCGCCGCTTTCCGGGAACGGTGCGGCGCAGGCGCGCACGGGTCAAGAACGAGGGAACGTCATGTCCGCGACCATGTTCGACAGGATCTGGGACCCGCATGTGGTGGCGGATCTCGGCAATGGCTGGTCGCTGCTCCATTGCGACCGCGTGCTGGTGCACGACCTGTCGGGTGGCCGCGCGCTCGAGGAACTGGCCGAGTCCGGCTACAAGGTGGCCCGTCCGGACCTCGTCTTCGCCACGCCGGACCATGCCGTCTCCTCCGCCCCCGGACGGACCTCCGAGACCTTCCCCAAGGGCGGCAAGCTGCTGGCCGGGTTGCGCAAGCGCGCATCGGAAGCGGGCGTGCGGCTGTTCGACCTCGGGCAGGACGGCAACGGGATCGTGCATGTGATGGGGCCGGAACTCGGCATCGTGCTGCCGGGCACGACGCTGGTCTGCGGCGACAGCCACACCTGCACCAATGGCGGCGTCGGCGCACTCGCCTTCGGCATCGGCGCGTCGGAACTGCGCCATGTGCTCGCGACGCAGACCCTGCCGCAGAAGAAGCCCAGGCGCATGCGCATCCGCTTCGAGGGCGCGGCGCCGCCGGGTGTGACGCCCAAGGACATGATCCTCGCCGCCATCGGCCGCTTCGGCGCGGCGGCGGGCGTCGGCCATGCAGTGGAATACGCCGGCTCGGCGGTGCGCGCGCTCTCGGTCGAAGGGCGGCTCACGCTGTGCAACCTCTCGATCGAGATGGGGGCGAAGATGGGCATGGTGGCGCCCGACGAGACGACCTTCGAATGGCTCGCCGGCCGGGACTTCGCGCCCAAGGGTCACGCCTGGGATGCCGCACTCGCGCATTGGCGCACCCTGCCCTCGGCGGATGACGCCGCCTTCGACCGCGACCTGGTGATCGAGATGCGCGACATCGCCCCGCAGATCACCTGGGGCACCAGCCCCGACCAGGTGCTGCCCGTGACCGGCCGCGTGCCCGACCCGTCCGAGGCGCCGGGCGCCGAGCAGCGCGCCGCCTGGGAATCGGCCATCGCCTATATGGGCCTCACGCCCGGCCAGCCGATCGCGGGCACCAAGGTGGACTGGGTCTTCATCGGGTCCTGCACCAATTCGCGCATCGAGGATCTGCGCGCCGCCGCCGCCGTGCTGCGCGGGCGCAAGGTGGCCCCGCACGTCACCGCCTGGGTGGTCCCCGGCAGCGAGCGGGTGAAGCACGCCGCCGAGGCCGAGGGGCTGGATGCCGCCTTCCGCGCCGCCGGCTTCGAATGGCGCGAGCCCGGCTGCGCGCTCTGCGTCGCGGCGAATGGGGAAGCGGTGCCGCCGGGCGCGCGCTGCGTCTCCACATCGAACCGGAACTTCGTCGGACGGCAGGGCACGGGGGCGCGGACGCATCTCGCCTCCCCCGCCATGGCGGCCGCGGCGGCGATCGAAGGTGCGATCGCCGATGTCCGCCTGGTCGCGGCGTAAGGGGGACAGCAGGATGGACAAGGTCACCACTGTCGCCGGCCCCGCCGTGCCGATGCTGCAGGCGAACATCGACACGGATGTCATCATCCCGATCCAGCGGCTCGTCGGCACCGGGCGCACCGGCCTCGGCCCCCATGCCTTCGAGCGGCTGCGCTACCTGAAGGATGGCAGCGAGAACCCGGACTTCGTGCTGAACCGCGCGCAGTATCGCGGCAGCCCGGTGCTGCTCGCCGGGCCAAACTTCGGCTGCGGATCGTCGCGCGAAGGCGCGGTCTGGGCGCTGATGGGCATGGGCGTGCGCGCCGTCATCGCCCCCTCCTTCGGCGACATCTTCTTCAACAACTGCTTCCAGAACGGCCTGCTGCCGGTCGCCTTGCCGGAGGACGTGATCCGCCGCATCGCGGAGGAGACCGAAGCCTCGCAGGGCTCCCGCCACACCACGGTGGATCTCGTCCGCCAGGTGGTCGTGACGCCGGAAGGCGCGGAAGTTCCCTTCACCATCGACCCGCGCCGGCGCGAATCGCTGCTCGAAGGGCTCGACGACATCGCGCTGACGCTGCGCCACAAGGACACGATCCTCGCCTGGCAGCAGGCGGATCGCGCGGCGCGCGCCTGGGCCTGGGAAAGCGTGGAGCGATGAGCATGCTCGACATCTGCGTCCTGCCCGGCGACGGCATCGGGCCCGAGGTGACGGACGAGGCGGTGCGCGTGCTCGACTGGTTCGTGACCAAGCGCGGCGTGCCCTTGCGCATGACGCGGCACCTGTTCGGCGCCGCCTCCTGGGCCGCGCAGGGCACGACCATGCCCGACGCCACCTGGGACGCCATCATGGGCGCCGACGCGCTGCTGTTCGGCGCCGTCGGCAGCCTCGACCAGACGCACATCCCGCCCGAGGAACGGCGCAAGGGCGCGCTGCTGCGGATGCGCAAGGCGCTCGACGTCTTCGCCAATCTCCGCCCGGTGCGCGCCTGGGCGCCGCTCGCGGAATCCTCGCCGTTCAAGGCGCGCACCGTCGCGGGCGCGGACCTTGTCTTCGTGCGGGAACTGACCGCCGGCGTCTATTTCGGCACGCCGCGCGGGATCGAGACGCAGGCCGACGGCACGCGCCGCGGCGTCAACACCCACACCTACACCGAAGCCGAGATCGCGCGCGCCGCGCGCTTCGCCTTCGAGCTCGCCCGGACGCGCCGCAACCACGTCACCTCCGTCGACAAGGCGAATGTGATGGAGGCCGGCCGGCTGTGGCGGGACGTGGTGACGGAGGTGCACCGCGCCGACTTCGCCGATGTCACGCTCGAGCACATGCTGGCCGACAATTGCGCCCTGCAGCTCGGCCGCGCGCCGACGCGCTTCGACGTCATCGTCACCGACAACCTGTTCGGCGACCTGCTGTCCGATTGCGCGGGCGCGATCAATGGCAGCCTCGGCATGTTGCCCTCCGCCGCGCTCTCCGCCCCCGGGCCGGACGGGCGGCGGCGCGCGCTGTACGAACCGATCCACGGCTCGGCCCCCGACATCGCGGGCAAGGGCATCGCCAACCCGCTCGGCGCCATCCTCTCCGCCGCGCTGCTGCTGCGCTGGACGGCCGGGCGGCCGGAGGAAGGCGCGCGGCTGGAAACGGCGGTGGAGGCGGCACTCGCCGCGGGGGCGCGCACCGCGGACATCGCCATGGCTGGGGAGGCGGTGCTCGGCACGCGGGCGATGGCGGGTGCGGTCATCGCGGCGTTGGACGCCGGGGCCTAGCGGCGCGGCGGGGGCACGGCCTCGCCTTCGCCTGTTTCGCCATCAATAGTTAATTCGTTTTAACTTATATATCTTTGCTTGATGAAACCTCCCGGGCCTGACGAGCATTTCCGCTGACAGCCGGCGCGCATCGGATCGCGCCGGACAGGAAGGGATGCAGGCATGAGCGGCAGCGCCACACGATCCACCCTCGCGGCGCTCACCGCGATCCTTCCTACGCCAGGCGACGACAGCATCGACGGCACGGACGGCAATGACCGGATCGACGCGCGCGCCGGCAACGACACGGTCAATGGCGGGCTCGGCGACGACACGCTGTGGGGCGGCCCCGGCGATGATTCGCTCGATGGCGGCAACGAAGCCGACCTGGTCGTTGGCGGCCCCGGCAACGACACGCTGCGCGGGTGGCACGTCGAAGGCGGACCGGGCAATGACGAGATCTTCGTCACCAACGGCGGCATCGGCGATGGCGGCGCGGGCGATGACTGGATGCAGGGCGGCGCCGGGCCGAACACGCTGCATGGCGGCGCCGGCAGGGATACGATCGAGGGTGGGCGCGCCAGCGACCGCCTGTACGGCGATGCGGGCGACGATGTCATCGCCGGCGGCTTCACCGGCGACGACTGGATCGAGGGCGGCGCCGGGAATGACGACCTCTATGCCGGGCGGTCGGGCAGCGACAGCCTGTTCGGCGGCGCGGGCAACGATACGCTGGCCGGCGCCTTCGGCGGCGACCTGCTCGATGGCGGCGCCGGCGACGACTGGATCTATGCGCGCCTGGCCGACCACACGCTGCGTGGTGGCGCGGGGCACGACACGCTGACCGCGCAGACGGGCAACGACATCCTCGACGGCGGCGCCGGCGACGACCTGCTGGAATCCGGCGGCGGCAACGACACGCTCGCGGGCGGCGCCGGGGCGGACACGCTGCGCGGCGGGGATGGCGACGATCGCCTCGATGGCGGCGCGGGCAACGACCTGCTGGTCGGCGGCGAGGGATCGAACCGCATGGCCGGCGACGCGGGCGACGACACGCTGTTCGGATCGCGCGAGGACCTGCCGATCGGCGGCGGCCCGAGCACGCTCGATGGGGGCGCCGGCAACGACGCGGTCTATGGCACGAGCAGCGCCGACAGCCTGGAAGGCGGCGCGGGCAACGACATCCTGGCGGGCCTGTCCGACGACGACACGCTGCGCGGCGGCGCCGGCAACGACACCATGTCCGGCGGCGACCAGGACGACCTGCTGGATGGCGGCGCCGGCCATGACGAGCTCGACGGCGGGCGCGGCGAGGACACGCTGCAGGGCGGCGCCGGCAACGACACGCTGTTCGGCGGCACGCAGGACGACCTGCTGGTCGGCGGCGCCGGCGCCGACTGGATGGACGGATCCTCGGGCGACGACACGCTGAACGGCGGCGGCGGGGCGGACCTCTTCGTCTTCGGCGCCGGCACCGGCCCGACCGATGCCGACGTGATCGAGGATTTCTCGGCGCGCGCGGACCGCATCCGCTTCGAGCTCGGCACCGCGCCGGTGTCCATCGCCGATGCGGGCGCGGATGCGCTGATCACGACCAATGTCGGCGGCACGATCCTGGTGAAGGGCGCGAGCGCGGCCGACGTCGCCGGGGCCATCGAGGTGTTGCCGGCCCCGCTCGCCGCGGACCCCTTCGCGCTGGGCTGACGGCGGGGTGGACCGGGCGCGGCCGGCCGCCTAGCCTTTCGTCCAGCCAAAGGGAGGAAGCCATGCGTCGCACCCTGCTCGCCGCCGCCGCGGCGGCGATCCTCGCCCTGCCCGCCATGGCGCAGGACCGCACGGTCCGCGTCATCTCCGGCTTCGCCCCGGGTGGCGCGGGCGACCTCATGGCGCGCCTCATCGCCGAATACGTGCCGCCGCAGATGGGCGCGCGCGGCGTGGTCGAGAACCGCACCGGCGCCAACGGCCTGATCGCCGCCGAGGTCGTTGCACGCAGCACGCCCGATGGCATGACCGTGCTGCAATGCCCGATGGGCAGCATGACCATCACGCCGAACCTGCCCGGCGCCTCGCTGCCCATCGACCCGCGCACCGAGATGACGGGCGTCGCGAATGTCGCGCTCTCCACCTACGCGCTCGTCGTCGCCGCGCGCGGGCCGCACCAGGATGTGCCGGGCCTGCTCGCGGCAGCGAGAGCGCGGCCCGGCGGGCTCACCTACGCCTCGGCCGGCGTGGGGTCGGCGCAGCATCTCTCGGTGGAACTGCTCAAGGCGCGCACGGGGCTCGACATCGCGCATGTGCCCTATCGCGGCGCGGCGATCGCGGTGGTCGACATCCTCGGCGGGCGCGTCGACTTCATGATCACCAATCTCGGCGACGTGATGCGCCAGATCACGGGGGGCGAGTTGCGCCTGCTTGCCCTCGGCGACGATGCGGGATCGCCGCTGTTCCCCGATGCGCGGCCGATCTCGGCCTTCGTCCCCGGCCTGCAGATGGCCGGCTGGTTCGGCATCTGCGGCCCGCGCGGGATGAACGAGGAAAGCCTCGCCCGCTGGTCGGAGGCGACGCGCAAGGCGCTCGAGAACCCGACCTTCCGGGAAAGGCTGCTCGCCAACGGGCTGACCCCGCTGTTCGAGGACACCCGCGCCTTCAACACGCGCATCGCCGCCGACCTGCGCTCCTGGGGCGAGGTCATCCGCGCCGCCGGCGTGCGCGGGGATTGAGGCGTGGCGCTCCGCCTCGCGGCCTTCACCAAGAACGGCGTCAATCCGAACTACCAGGCTTTCCTGCTCGGCGTGGAAAAGGCCGCCGCCGCCGAGGGCGCGGTCGCGACACGGCATTACCCGCCGGTGCCGGATGACCCGGACGGGCAGATCGCGCTGCTCGCGGCCGTCGTCGAGGAACGCCCCGACGCGATCATCTTCGCCCCCGCCGACGACCGCCTGCTGGAAGCGCCGGTCGCCGCGGCGATCGCGCGCGGCATTCCCTTCATCGGCTTCGTCAACCGCATGGCGGGCGACTTCGTCACCTTCGTCGGCGCCGACGATGTCGCGATGGGCCGCACCATCGCCACCGTGATGGCCGAGGCGCTGAACGAGGTCGGCGACGTGGTGCTGGTCGAAGGCCCCGACACCGCGCCCACCAGCCGCGACCGCGGCCGCGGCTTCCGGGACGCGCTGGCCCGCTACCCCTCCATCCGCATCCTCGGCACCGCGCCGGGGCGCTATCTGCGCGCGCCGGGCCGCGCCGCGATGGAACGGCTGCTGCTCGCCCATCCGCGCATCGACGGCGTGATCTGCACCAACGACCTCATGGCGCTGGGCGCGCTGGACGCGCTCGATGACGCGCACCGGCAGGCGCTCGTCGTCGGCAACAACGGCACGCTCGACGCGGTGCGGGAGATCGGGCGCGGCCGGCTGCTCGCCAGCATGGATTATGACGGCTTCCGCATGGGTGCCGTTGCCGCCATGGCGGCCCTGCGGCACCTGCGCGGCGCGCCCGTGCCGCGGGAGATCCTGCTGCCCGCGCGCGTCATCGACCGCCGCAACCACGAAGCCTTCCTGACGCCGCCGGAGGACCGCCCCCTGCCGCGCTGGGAGGATGCCATCACATCCGGGGAGACAACGCCATGAAGATCGCCCGCCGCGCGCTGCTCGCCGCCCCGCTGGCCACGCCGGCGCTCGCGCAGGCCGCCTGGCCGAACCGGCCGGTCCGGCTGATCAGCCCCTTCGCCCCGGGCGGGCCGCAGGACGTACCGGCGCGCTACTTCGTGGAGTACCTGACGCCGCGGCTGGGCCAGCCGGTGGTCTATGACAGCCGCGCGGGGGCGGGCGGGCAGGTCGGCATGCAGCATGTCGCGACGGCGACGGACGGGCATACCTTCCTCATCACCTCCAATTCCGTCGCGACGCTGCCGGCGCTGCGGCGCGACCTCGGCTTCGATCCCTTCACCGACCTGCTGCCCGTCACGATCGTGACGGAGGCGCCGCTGGTCTATTGCGTGCGCGCCAACGGCCCGACGAACCTGGCCGCCTTCGTCGCGCGGGCGAAGGAAGCGCCCGGGCGGGTGTCCGTCGGCAGTTCCGGCATGGGCTCGGCGACGCATCTGGCCAGCGCCTTCCTGATGCAGAAGGCAGGGATCGATCTTCTGCACGTGCCCTATCGCGGCGCCGGGCTGATCATGACGGCGCTGCTGGCGGGCGAGATCGACGCCTTCGTCGGCGACCTCTCGCTCGCGCTCGAGCACATCCGCGCCGGCACGATCCGGCCCATCGGCGTGACGACGGCCGCGCGCGCGCCGCTGCTGCCGGATGTGCCCGCGATCGGCGAGCAGGTACCGGGCTATGCCGTGCCCTTCTGGTTCGGCCTGTTCGCGGCGAAGCAGACGGCGCCGGAAGCGATCCGCCGGATGAACGCGGAACTCGCCCCGCTTGCCGCGCCGACCAGCGAGTTGTCCCGCCGCATGGCCGATCGCGGGTCGCTGCTGGTGCTGAGTGGGCCGGAGCCGCTGGCGGCGCGGCTGCGCAGCGAGGTCGCGCAATGGCGGGAGGTGGTGCGCGCGGCGGGGATCACGGTGGAGTAGCGCGGGCGGCGCGGGACAGGTGTTTCCCGCTGGACATCGGCGCCGGAATGATCTAGGAAATTCCACCTAGTCCAGGCTCTTTGAGGCTGTGCATCCGTCCCCAGACCCGTCCCTCGGCGGCGTGCGGACCATGTGCGGGGTTCAGGCGGTGGGGTCTGGGCGTTCGCCCGGCGTTGGGTCGCCGGTTGCGCCGGGCCGCCGGTCCGGGTGGTGGGGCGGCGTCGCGGTGAAGGGGCGCGTGTCGCGCGCCTGCTGCGCCGGAGGTCCGCCTCGGATGTGAGCGCGGCCTGCGGTCTGCCCTTCGGGCGGCAGGCCATTTGTCCGAATTCCGCATCTCCGCCGCTGCCGCGTCTCCGGCCCGTGCCTGCCTCGGCGCGCCCGGCGAATTTGTCCGAAACCCACCCGTCGCGGACGGCGCCAAGTCTCCAAAGAAGGGAGGGGGTTCGCGGGGAGGTTCCCCTCCCCCGCACCTACCTCGGCCGACCCACCGAATTTGTCCGAAACCCGCCCGTCCCGGGCGGCGCCAGGTCTCCAAAGAAGGGAGGGGGTTCGCGGGGGAGGTTCCCCTCCCCCGCGCCTTCCGGCCTCAAGGCCGCATCGTAAACCCCGCCACCCCCGGCGCCCGCAGCGGGTCGGCGAGCCGCGCGAACTCGCACAGGAGCCGGCGGGAGTCCCGCGGGTCGATGATCTCCTCGACCCAGAAGGCCTCCGCGGTGCGGAAGGGCGACCGCAGTTTCTGCAGCCGTTCCTCGATCTCGGCCACCTTGGCGTCGCGGTCCTCGGCGGCCGAGACTTCCGCCGCGTAGGCCGCCTCGACGCCGCCTTCGAGCGGCAGCGACCCCCAGCGTGCGGAGGGCCAGGCGTAGCGGAGCGAGAAGCGCCCCGCCGGCTGGTGCACCACGCCCGCCACGCCGAAGGCGTTGCGCAGGATGATGGTGCACCAGGGCTGGCGGCACTGGTTGACCGCCGCCATGGCGCGCACGCCCCAGCGGATGGTCGCGGTCTTCTCCGCTTCCAGCCCCACCGCGAAGCCCGGGCAGTCCATCAGGTAGACGACCGGCAGGTGGAAGGTTTCCGCCAGGTCCACGAAGCGGATCACCTTCTGGCAGGCATCCGCCGTCCAGGACCCGCCCTGGAACACCGGGTCGGAGGCCAGCACCGCGACGGCGCGGCCTTCGAGCCGCGCGAGGCCCGTGACCACCGGCCGGCCGAACCAGCGGCCCATCTCGAAGAAGCTGCCCTTGTCAAACAGCGTCTCGACGATCGGGCGCATCCTGTACGCCCGCCGCGGATCGCGCGGGATGGCGGAGAGCAGAGTTTCGTCGCGCCGCGCCGGATCGTCGCGCGAACGGATGGCCGGCGGCAGTTCGTGCACGGAGGCCGGCATGTAGGACAGGAAGCGCCGCGCCAGCGCGAAGGCCTCCTCCTCGCTCTCGGCCGCGTCGTCCACCGCGCCGGCCTTGCACTGGATCTCCCAGCCGCCGAGGTCGCGCTTGTCGAGCTTTTCCCCCAGCCGTGCGACGACCGGCGGCCCGGCGACGAACATCGCGCTCGTCTTGGTCATGATGGAATAGTGCGCCGCCGCGAGCCGCGCCGCGCCCAGCCCCGCGACCGAGCCGAGCCCGAGGGTGACGACCGGCACCAGGCCCATATTCGCCGTCGTCTGGTGGTAGAGCTGCGTGCCGCCGACGCCGCCGGGCAGGTTGGCGCGGCCCGTCGTCTCGATCGTCTTGACCGAGCCGCCCCCGCCCGAGCCTTCGATCAGCCGGATGATGGGCAGGCGCAGTTCGGCGGCCATGCGCTCGGCCATGATCGGCTTCTCGCGGATCGTCGCATCCGCGCTGCCGCCGCGCACGGTGAAGTCGTCCCCCACCACGACCACGGGGCGGCCATCGACCAGCGCGCGGCCCATGACGCAGTTGGATGGGGTGAAGGCGGTGAGTTCGCCCTGCGCGTCGTAGTCCGCGCGTCCCGCGATGGCGCCGACCTCGTGGAAGGACCCGCGGTCGACCAGCCGCTCGACCCGTTCGCGAACCGTGAGCCGCCCGCCCTCATGCTGCCGGCGGACCTTGTCGGGCCCGCCCATCTCCCGCGCCAGTGCTTCCCGGCGGCGCAATTCCTCGAGTTCGGCGTTCCAGCCCACCATGCCTGCCCGTTCCTTCCCGGGCGGCATCCTCCCGCCGCCCGGGCCGGGCGGCAAGCGGGGGTCAGGGCGCGGCGAGGTCGCTGCGCAGGAACCAGAGCGTCAGCGGGGCGCCATTGGTCAGGCGCATGCGCACCGTCTCCGCATCTCCGCCCTCGGCGACCCATTCGTTCACGCGGAAGGTGGTGCGGCAGCCGCCGGCGGCGCGGGCCTCGACGAGCAGCCTCGGCTCCGCGCCCGCCAATTGGCGCAGCAGGCGAAGGGCATTCGGGTCGGCGCAGCCGATCGTCCCGTCCCGCGCGACCCGGACGACCTGCCGGGCGGCGGGCGGGGTGGCGGCGGGCACGCTGGCGGCCGCCTCGGTGACCGCCGCGGGTTCGCTGGCCTCGCCCGCGGCCCCC